>JBDUEF010000007.1:0-36130 GCA_040002535.1 Actinomycetota bacterium
GGTGCAGCAGTTGATCCGCGCAGATCGGCTACCCAAACCGGACGCCGTCGACAAGGGGAACTCGACGATCATGGTCTTGGCCTTCGAACCCCGTGCAGCGATCACCAGGTGGATATCCGGGTCATCTTCGATCGCGGCTTTCAACACCGGCGCCCGCACCTGGTAGACCTTCTTCTCCACGGGGAAAGCTTGAGGCATTCCGCCATATCCTCACTCTGACCTGCGGCGCTAGCGCTCAAAGCGTGTGGGCACGTATGGGCAACCCTCGGGGTCGATTCATGCTCGAAATGGAATCCCGTTCAGCTCACCAGATCGACGTGTACGTTCGTGGCTCATGGCTCTGCTCACAATGCACACCAGCGCCAGCATCGCTGCGAAGGTAACGTGTCGGCGTGCAGACGGGGGGGCACGATCGATGTCGGGCAGAACGTGAGGATCCGGGCGGGTCGCTTTGCCCGCGAGCGGCGATGAGGCAAGGATGATCTCCGCTGCGGAGCCGGGCCCGCCGAAGAAGAAGCGGCTCTGGCGCGTCCTCCAGATCGCCGTATCGATCCTCCTGGTCGTCGGGATCTTCGCGTTCGCCATCCCGAAACTCGCGGCGTATTCGGAGGTCTGGAAGGCGATCACCGAGATGACCTGGCTCGAGATCGCGACCTTGGTCCTCGCGATGGTCTTCAACCTCACCACCTACTGGTTGCAGAACATGGCCTCGATCCCAGGGCTGGGCCTGTGGCAGGCGGCGGTGAACAACCAGACGTCGACCTCGGTGGCAGACACGATCCCCGGCGGCGGATACATCGCGGTTGGTGTGAGCTACGCGATTTACCGCTCGTGGGGCTTTCCGAATTCCGCGATCGCTCTCTCGGTCGCGGTAACCGGAATCTGGAACATCTTCCTGAAGCTCGGTCTCCCGGTCGTCGCCCTGGTCCTCTTGGTGATCACCGGGCAGTCGAGCGCGGCGCTGGTGGCCGCAGCGCTGATCGGGCTCGCGGTCCTCGTGGCGGCGGTCATCGTGTTCGCTCTGGTCCTGTGGAAGAAGGAACTCGCCCGGCGCATCGGGGCGATGCTCGGGCGCGCGGTGTCGGCGGTCCGACGGATATTTCGGAGGTCCCCCGTCGAGGACTTGGGCGAGGCGGCGGTGCGGTTCCGGCGCGAGACGATCGATCTGGTGGCCAAACGGTGGATCGCCCTGACGGTCACGACCGTCGCGAGCCACCTCGCGCTCTACCTCGTGCTGCTGCTGGCACTCCGCGACGTGGGTGTCTCCGAACACGAAATCAGTTGGGTACAGGTGCTCGGGGTTTTCGCCTTCGGACGCTTGGTCACGGCCCTGCCACACACGCCCGGCGGCCTGGGGTTCGTGGAGTTGTCCTACATCGGCGGATTGATCCTGGCCGGCCGTGCGCACGCGGACGTCCCGAGCGCCGAGTTCCATGCCCAGGTCGCCGCAGCCGTCCTCGTGTTCCGGACTTTGACCTTTGGGATTCAGATCCCGCTCGGCGCCTTCACCTACCTGATCTGGCGGCGCATGAAGAGCTGGCTCAAGCAAGTGTCCCCCGAGGATCCCCGCGTCACGGTGCCCGTGGCCCCGCCGTAACGGCTCGCGAACCCCAGGCAGACATCGCTCGCCGGCGCACGATCAGGTTCCGGATCTCGGTCACGAGAGCGGCCGAACCAACAGCCACTCCCGTCCCCAGCAGCACGCCGGCCACCACGTCGGAGAACCAGTGCGCGTTCAGGTACACGCGCGACATTGCCATGACGAACGAGAACAGGATCGTCAGCAGCTCCCACTTCCTTCGTCTTAACCCCGGGGGAACCGCGATGAGCACGATCGCGACGGCGGTCGCCGATGCCGCTACGGCGTGGCCCGACGGGAACGAGAACCCGGTGGTGAGGACCAGCGGGTGCGGTGGTCTAGGCCGCGCGAACCACGCCTTCGTCGCCCTCAGCATCACCTCAGCCAGGATCCATGTGATCATCCAAGCGGAAAGGCCCCGCCATCGCCGCCATATCACCAGGAAGAGCGCCACAATGATCCTGAGAGGGATCGTGACGATGCCGCCACCGAGAACGTTCAGCGCCTTCGCCACCCAGGTCAGGACCGTCGTTCGAATGTGCCCCATGGCGTCGTACACAGTCTGGTCGAACCGACCGACGAATGGGAGCGTCGTCGTCGTTCCCGGGCGGCCTGGATGCCGCCCGACAACGAGGAACACCGCGAGCATGGCCACCAGGAGCGCGAGCGCGTAGATCAGAGCTCGGCGGTGGTTCTTCAGGGAGGCAAGCTCCGCCTCCATCAGCGACAAGCCCGCATCCTCATCCCGGGCACGGCGGTGCCTCAGCCCCACACAGCGTCAGCCCGAGCAGGTCTCTGACCTTTCGGATCGCCAGCGAGCGTGGGAGAAAGCCCAGCGACTGATCGAGTTCGAACACGAGCAACGACGACGCCCCCTCCTCGAAAGAGAAACGATACGTGACGCATCCACCGGCGAACACGTCGAAGCGAAGCAGCGAGAACCGAGGAGACAGCGAGAGGGGCTCTTCGTAGCGCACGATGCCGGGCTGAGAAGCAGGGCCCGAGCCCTCAACGGCCCCCCTGATGTCACACGTCGCTGTCAGCGTCACTTCGGCGGCGCGGAAACCGGCTCGATCCGAGTCGAGCCAGAACTGCACGAGCCCGTTCTTGATCTGCGAGCCGGCAAAGGACCAACCGAGAGGGATCGCGGTGACGCAGGGCATATAGATCGCGGACGGGACCGCCTGGAAGGCAACCAGCTCGGTGTCGCTCGCACGGCAATCGATCAGCCTGGTGTCAGAGGCCCATGAGGAGCCCGACGAACCGCACGCCGGCAGCAGTGCCATCCCCACGGCGATCGCGACCACACGTCGTTTCAGCACGTGTCCGGGGTGGTTGATCACGCGAACGCGTTCCAGTTGTTGACGATCAAGAGGAGGAAGAACAGCCCGCCCAGCAGAGCCTCCGTCGTCAGTACGAGTCGGCGGACACTCCAACGTTGAACGGTGACCGGTCGCCGGGCCGGCGCCATCGCGCGGAACTCGGTGAGCAGGTCGCGGCCGTCCTTTTTCAACACCGCTCGGAGCTGGCTCGGACTGGCGACGCCACGCGCCGCCGCGAACGCCTCTCCGATCTCATCCTCAGTGAAGAAACGCAGCGCGTGCTCGTACACCCGTGGCGCGTCTGTCCGCACGGCGAGGACCAGCATCATGTTGGCCAGGTCGACTGCCTGCCGCCACGGCGACGGCCGAACCTGCACGAAGAACACGTCGATCACCAACAGCTTCCCGTCGCGCACCATCAGGTTCGCGGGCTTGATGTCCCGGTGGGCCAGACCCGCGTCCCAAAGTTGGTGGACGATGCGCAATCCGTCCTCGATCACCCCGTCGTTGATCTCACTGTCTCCGATCTCGATCGCTCTGGTGAAGAACTCCATCACGATCATGTACTCGCGTTCCGGCGTGATCTCGACGATCCCGTACGGCCGGGGCGTCGGGATCCCGTAGTCCCACATCAGCCGGAGCGTGTAGTCCTCGTATTCCACGAACCGACGCACGGACTGGAACGGGTACTCGTCCTCGAGCGCCCCGTACATAATCGAGCGGCCGATCTTGTACCAGCGATCCGCCCGCACGTGGTTCTTCGCATAAAGCTTGGCGAACAGGTAGCGCTCGGGCTCGTCGTTGGAGGCCGCAATCTTCAATCGGAGCGGGGTCGATCCCCCCGAGCCCTCCAGCCCGACCGGCTTGATCTCTAGGACCGTCAGACCGAGCTGATCGAGTACGCCCTTCCCGATCGCCTCTCCTCGAGCGCCACTCACGTCGAGGTGGGCCGCCTTGCCTCCCTTGTAGGTGACGGGGAAGATCTCGTTCGGTGCGAACCACCGGAAGGCAACGAGCGCGATCGCGACGCCGATGATCGCGCCGAACCCCGCGTCGGTCGGGTGATCGACGGCCAGGTACATCCGAGCGAACCAGAGAAGTGCGATCGCCACGCCGATGATCCACTTGGCCACAGCTCGGAATCGGCCCTGGGGAACGAGCGCGTAGGCGATGCCCACCAAGGTTACGGACAGGCTCGCGACCGGCAGGGACGGCATCGAGTAGCCCTGCCATCCGGCGAGGATCGTGATGCCGAGCGGCCGGGCTCGCGCGAGGACGATCGACAGCTGGTACGTGATGAGGGTCACGACGATGATGCTTCCCAGGAAGACGAACAGGTGGCGCCAACGGCGGAACACGATTAACACCAGGATCGCGATCCACCGCAGGCCACGGATCGTGTATGCCGATCCGGCACCGTTCACGACGAGCATGATGTTCGTGAGCCAGTGGGTTCTCAGTTGGGAGATCCACAACAAGCGTCTGTCATCGAAGCGTTCGAATAACTCGCCGGCCGGAGAGAAGAACAGGACGAACGAGAAGACGACGACGATGTAAGCGATCATCCCGATCCAGAAGCGGCCGGAGCGGCCGAGGTGACGAGGCAGGGGCGGCGGGTCGCCGGATGGTCGACGGTGTTTCGCTCCCGCGCGGTGTCGCCGTTCAGGGCTGGTGCTGAGCGTCGATCGAGTCGCTCCGTCCATGGATGGCTGATGCTACTCCGGTTGCCCGAGGCCGTGGGCGTCGAGCCAGGCCGCCGCCGCCTGGTGGGGCGTCTGGCCGCCGGCGACCGCGGCGTTCAGGGACCGTAGGTCCTCGGTGGTGAGTTCGCGCGAGACCGCGTCGATCACCTGCACCACCTCCTCGCCGAATCGCTGCACGACCTCCGAGTTCACGACCGGGGTCACGTTCTCCGCCGGCTGCAGATGGCGGTCGTCCTGGAGGAGGACGAATCTGTCGGTGTCGATGTCGCCGTCGGTCGTGAACATCAGGGCTACGTCGACGGTCCCCGCCTCCAGTGCATCTGAGGTGATCGGTCCGCTCGCGTCCAGTGGCTGGAACCTCCCGAACCGCAGCCGGTACGTCGATACCAAGCCGGCGGCGCACAGCAGCCTCTGGGGACACTCCGGTGGCCCCCCGAGCGTGAGCTGTCCCGCGATCGGCGCGAGGTCGCTGAGACGCGTGAGGTGGTACGTCGACGCGGTCTGCGAGGTCACCGCGAAGCCGTTCTTGTCCTCGGCCGGAGCGGCCTCGAGGACGGTGATGCCTCGCGTCTCGAACGCTCGGGAAAGAGAGCCGTGCACCGAGACCGGATCGGCGACGTCCGAGACGGTGGCGCCGAGGAACGTCAGCGCCGAGCCGGCGTATTCGGGAACGAGCTCCACCAGCCCGCGCTGGAGGGCAGGATCGACGAGTTCGCGAGGGCCGATGTTGAACTGCCGGATGACGCGGTAGCCGTTCGATGTCAACGCCTGCGAGTAGATCTCGGCAAGGACGATGCTCTCCGGGAAGTCGAACGATGCGACAGTGATGGCGTCGTCGTGAAGCGCACCGAGGTCCGACGCGGTGGAGGACGGGGTCGTCCGGCACGAGATGAGAATCAGGGCGAGGAGAACCGACGCGACCCATCGATATCTCACTCGCACGGATGCCCCCCCAGTCCGGCCGTCACGTTACACGGGGTCCCGCTCGGTAGGCTGCCTCCGTACCCCTAGACTCGGGATCGGTGAAGCGTTGCGAACGAATGGGACGGCGTTTGTCAGTGGAACTTGAACGTCTCGATTACCTTCGCCGCTGCGCCGAACCAGTCCTTGCAGTTGCCGTCGACGCCGTCCTGCAGCTCGATCGCCAGGGTGTCGGCGCCGTTGTGAAGGAGGTAGATGCGGGCGTTGACATCCGGGATCACGCTGTGGCTCAGGCTCGATGGGCTCCGGCCAACGTAGATGTCCGCCCACATGCCGTCGGGGCACCCATCGCCCTTGCCCTTGAAGGCGAGGTCCATCACGACGCCCTTCAGCCTGCCGACGGTCACGTTGTGGACGTTGCTTGCGCTGATGCCTGGGTTCGAAGTGAGGAAGCCGGCCAGCCCGTCGAAGGTCGGCGGAACCGTAGTGGACGCCTGACTGTTGCAGTGGCCGGGTGCAACCACGGACGTGTACACGCCGAGGTAGTCACTCGTGCCGGGATTGACACCGCTGAGCGGCGCGCCCGGCAGCACCAGTAGGAAGTTTCCAGGAAGGTCCTCGAAGTTGCCCCAGCCTGCCGGCACCGTGTAGGTCAGTTGGGGGTGGAACGTCTTGGTCTGATAGGTGCCAGCGTCGATCGGGCCGGATTCGGGCACTGCGGCGTGATGGGACTCGGGCTTTCCGTGGGGGGCGGGACATAGCGCCTCCCCTCCCTCGGTTCTCGTCTGACCTCCTACCCTAGATGCGGCAGGTTGTCAAGTCAGCCTCCCCTCGCCGGCCGATTATCATCGGGAGGCGACGCGCATGCTAGTCACGTCGATCCTCTCAAGCTTCCAGCAGGCAACCTGCTGCTGATGCAGGGCGGGGCGAGGGTGTTCGCTCCTCGGTCCTTCGAGGAAGCACCAGAATTGCTCCAGGGACCTACATACCTCGTCCTGGATGGCCAGCAGCGACTCACCAGCTTGTACCAGGCGTTCGTGGGGGCGGGTACGCATCGCTACTTCCTGAACATTCAGGAACTTCTTGATTTGCTGCCAGTCGCCCGCGCGAAACCCGAGCACGTGGACGACCTCGATAGCCGGAAACCCCTATCTACCTGGACATATCGGAACGACACAGGATGACACGGGATGAGTCAGTAGGCACGTCCACGCATGTACAATCCGCGCCGACACCCACGGGAGCCCACCAGGGAGGCGGCGTGACGTTCGAGCGGGAGACGTTGATCGGACTCGCACAGGCGGAGCGCCAACGCCTGGGCAGGATGATCCAGTTCGCCGAGCCCGCCACGTGGGACGCTCCCAGCGCGTGCGAGGGTTGGTGGAACCGCGACGTCATGGCGCATCTGGCAGCACAGGACACCATCGCTGCCCAGCTCATGAAGGGCGACCGCCCCGCAGAGCTCGACGAGTACCGGGCCGGACTTGGCGAGGAGCCCTTCACCGTCGACGGGTTCAACGCCTTCGCCGTGAACCGTCGATCGGCGATGCCCACCCGGGAGGTCCTGACCGGCTGGGGGCGGGCCGCCGACGCCTTCCTCGCCTACGCCTCGGGTCTGTCCGCCGACGACTGGGCGCGCGAACGGTTCTCCTGGCTGTCCGGGGATATCGCCGCCCGGTTCCTGGTGCAGTCCCGCATCGTCGAGTGGTGGGTGCACGGCGAGGATATGCGCGCCGGCAACGGGCTGGGCCCCATGCCGCAGCACTGGCCGGTCCACCTCGCCGCCGATCTCGGCATCCGGATGCTGCCGTGGGCGCTGTCGCAGGCCGGCCTGTCGTTCCCGGGGCGCTCCCTGCAGGTCGACCTGGAGGGCACTGGGTACGGCTCCTGGCACTGGGGCCTGTCGCCGAACGAGACGCCGCAGCACGACAGGAAGCCCGACGCGTCCATCCAGGGCCGCGCGCTGCAGTTCGCCCTGGTGGCGGCGAGGCGGATCCCCGCCCAGGAGGTGCTCGAGGGCGGGAACCTGGTGATCGGCGGGGATGCCGCCCTGGGCGAGACGATCCTGCGCCACATCCGCTGCTTCGCGTGAGACCACAGGGGAAGCCGACCCGGCCTCCCAGACGTAGTACAGAGCGATCACCGTGCTGGACATGAGATCGGCCACCTTCGCAGGCGACGCCGCCCTGATGCGGGCGTTCGCGAGCCGTGACCGAGGCGCGGCCGAGGAGCTGTACCGTCGTTTCGCCTCACGCGTGTACGGACTGGGCATGGTGCTCCTGGGCGGGGACGCCGCCGCGCAGGATCTGGTGCAGGACACCTTCGTGAAGCTCTGGCGCAACGCCGATCGGTACGACACCACCCGGGGCCGCCTCGAGACGTGGGTGCTGCTGATCGCGCGCTCGCTCGCGATCGACACGCTGCGCCGCCGGGTCCTGGAGTCCCGTTCGCTAGATGCCGGGGGGCGTCCGCGAGAGGCTGACGACGCGCCCGGACCCGAGGATCTGGCGGGGACGGCGGATCTGGCGGCCCGCGCCCGGCGGGCCATGCAGGACCTCTCCGGTGAGCAGCGGGCGGCGCTGGAGCTGGCGTACTTCGGCGGCAAGACCAGCGCGGAGGTGGCCGAGCTCGAGGGCATCCCGCTCGGCACGGCGAAGACGCGGATCCGCACCGCGCTGATCCGGCTCCGCGAGGCTATGGAGGACCACCGTGACGTGTGAGGAGGTCCGGGACCGGCTCTCCGAGCATGCGCTGGGGACCCTCGATGCGCCCGAGGACGAGCGCATCCGTCGCCACCTCCGAGGGTGCGCGCAGTGCCGTCGTGAGTTCGCGGCGATCGGTGAGGGCCTGGCGACGTTCGCCACCGCCGCGCACGATCGAACACCGCCCCCGGAGCTGCGCGACCGCGTGACGGCGGTGCTGACGCAGGAGTGGCGCGCGGACCAGACGACCGGTCCGGAGGCGGCGGAGCGCTCGCCGGATCGCGGGCGCTCCTGGCTGATCGCGGCGGCGGCCTGTATGGCGCTCGTGGCCACGATCTGGTGGGGGGTCGCGGCACGGACCGACGCCGCGAGCTACCACCGCCTGCTGACCACGCTGGGCGGCGAGGAGTTCCGCGTCGGAGCGCTCGACGCGACAGGCGACGTCAGGATCGAGGGCAGCGTCGTGCTGTACGACTCGTCGGTCGACCAGTCCTGGGGTGTCGTGCTGGTGCGGGCGCCTGAGCTCACCGGCGCCGTGGGGGTGACCTTGGGATCGGCCGACGGTCGCACGATCGAGCTGCACGACGTGCAACTGCAGGATGGGAGCGGATCGACGTGGCTCGTCACCGCGCAGGATCTGCACGGGTTCGATCGGCTCACGATCACCGACCCCGACGGCGGCACCCTGGCCACCACCGCGATCGCGCCGGCTTAGCGCGTCACCACGAGCCGCTTCACGGCGCGCGGCACGGCACCGAACCGGTACTTGTAGGCATAGTCCCCCTTCAGCAGGTCGAACGCCTGGCAGCCGTCCTCGATCGCCAGCCGGATGTCCTCGCCGACCAGCACCATCCCCGGGGCCAGGTTCCCCCACTTCCGATCGAAGGCGGAGTTGTACAAGAGGTAGGTGCCCTTGAAGGCGAATCCGATCGTGCCGGCCGCCTGCTCCCCTCCCACCTCGATGAACGTGAGTCGGAAGATCCCCGCCGGCCCGAAGGCCTCGGCGAGTCGCCGGAAGAAGATCTCCATACCCGGTTGCATGAACACACCCTTGGGGCCCTCGCTCATGCGGTGCAGGTCCACGAACCGGTCGAGGAGCGCGCTCATGGTCTCCTCGGAGGCCGTGGACACGGCGAACGTGCCGGCCTCGGCTTCCAGCTTCTTGGCCTTGCGCCTGATCTCGTGACGGAGCTTCGCCGGCAGTGCCTTTAGGTACTCGTCCCAGCTCGGCGCCAGCGACAGGTAGGGAGCAACGCCGTTCTGGTCGTCGGTGATCTCCACCCCCAAGCCCTGCGCACGGGCACCGTCCGACAGCAGTCCGAGCCAGGGCCGGTCCTCCGCCAGCCCCCGGAGGTCGGCGTCGGTCCAGTCCTGGCGCGTCACCAGGGCGGCCCACAGCTCCTTGGCCACGGACTCCTGATGCTCCGGGACACCGACCGGGCCCATGTAGTCGGTGACCTCGGTGCCGCCCAGGAACCGAAGCGTCGTGCCGATCCGTTCGAACGCCACGGCACCCACCGGCGTGCCGTCGTCCTCCTCCGCAAAGGCCAGGAGCAGGTGCTCGGGAGTCTCCCCGAACTCCTCCCAGTAGAGCTTGAGATACCCGGGCGTGTGGAAGAAGGTGCCGGCCGGGTCCGCCTCCACCAGCTCGGTCCACCCACGGCGCTGGAACTCCCGTCCGTCCTCACTGAACCCGATCCGCATCCGCACATGGTAGGCGGGGACCGACGACCCGCGGGCCAGGTGCCGACGGGGCTAGAGGTGTTCCACGAAGAAGAAGGAGACGGCCATGATCACGTAGGCGCCCATGAGCTGGGCGCCCTCGAGCCAGTTGCTGCGGCCGTCCGAGGAGATCATGAACACCAGCACGGTCGACAGGGCCACCGCCGCCACCTCGAACGTGCTGAACACGAAGTCCATCGGGTGCCCGACCGCCAACGAGATGAACACCAGGGCGGGGGCGACGAACAGCGCGATCTGCGTCGAGGACCCGATGGCGATCTCCAGCGTCACGTCGACCTTGTTCCGCAGGGCGAACAGCACGGCCGATGAGTGTTCCGCGGCGTTGCCGATGATCGGGATCAAGATCAGCCCCACGAAGAACTCCGACAGACCGACGGCGGCGAGCGCCGGCTCGAGGGAACCGACGAGGAGCTCGGATTCCAGCGCGACGAACGCCGTCGCCAGCAGCAGCATGCCGATCGCCCGGCGGCGCGACCAGTCCGGCGTCTCCCCCTCCTGGGGCGTGCGGAACAGGTGTTCGTGCGTGATCAACATGAAGGCCAGCGAGGCGAGGTACAGGCAGATCAGGACGGCGGCCACGGTGCCACTGACGACTTCGCGCTGCACCACCGTCTCACCGTGGGAACTCAACGCGAACAGGGCCGGCATCAGCAGGCCGGTCACGGCCAGCACCAGGGAGGTCGAGTGCACGGACGCGGCGTGCGCGTTGTAGTGCTGCTCCTTGTGCCGGAGTCCCCCGATCAGGAACGACAGGCCCAGGACCAGCAGGAGGTTCCCCAGGATGGACCCGGTCAGGGACGCCTTCACGATCGCGATCTTGCCGTCGAGGATCAGGAACACCGAGATGATCAGCTCGGTGACGTTGCCGAACGTGGCGTTGATCAGACCGCCGATTCGAGGGCCCGTGTGGAGCGCCAGCTGCTCCGTGGAGCGGCCGATCATCCCCGCCAGCGGAAGGATCGCCACCGCGCTCGTCACGAAGATGGCGAGCTCTGGTCCACCGGCCAGCTTCAGCGCCAGGGAGATCGGCACGAGGATCAACAGCCAGTCGAGCGTCGGCCGGAGTCGCATGAGGCGCAGACTAGCGGGTCCGCTCCAGGATCAGACGCGGTGGGGTTGGGTGCCGCCGGCCGAGCCGGCCGCGCTCTCCAGTGCGTCCTGCAGGACGTCCCACGCGAGCACCGCGCACTTGATGCGGATCGGATATTTCACGACGCCCTTCAGCGCCACCAGGTCACCGAACTCCTGCTCGTCGGGCTCGACCTCTCCCGCCATCATGCCGCGGAACTCCCCCGCGAGCCGCCTCGCGTCGTCCACGCTGACGCCCGAGACGGCCTCGGTCATCATGGAGGCGCTGGACTGGCTGATCGAGCAGCCCGCTCCCTGGAAGGTGACCGCGGCCACCGTGTCGCCGTCCACGTGCGCGAACACCGTGATCTCGTCGCCGCACAGGGGGTTGTTGGCCGAGCGTTGCAGCTCGGCTCCAGGGAGCTCGCGCTTGTTCCGAGGGCTCTTGTAGTGGTCGAGGATCACTTCCTTGTAGATGTCGTCAAGCGCCACGATCCCTCCGCGGTCTAGAAGGTGAAGATCTCTTCAGCGGCGGCCAGCGCGTCGATCAACGCGTCGACCTCTTCCTTGGTGTTGTACACGTAGAACGACGCGCGGGCGGTGGCGGCGACGCCGAAGCGACGCATGACCAACTGGGCGCAGTGGTGCCCGGCGCGGATCGCCACCCCCTGCTCGTTGAGGATCGTGGCCAGGTCGTGCGGGTGGACCTCCTTGTGCCAGAAGCTCACGGCGCCCCCGCGCTCAGCCGCGTCCTTCGGGCCGTAGACCGTGGCGCCGCAGTCGATCAGGCGGTCCAGGGCGTACCGAGTGATCTCCTCCTCGTGGGCACGCACCTCGTCCATGCCTAAAGCTTCGAGGTACTCGATGGCCGCCCCCAAGCCCACCTGCTGACCGATCTGCATCGTGCCGGCCTCGAACTTGTACGGGACGTCGTTCCATGTGGCGTGGTCGTGGAAGACCTCGCGGATCATCTCCCCGCCGCCGAACATGGGATCCATCGCCTCCAGGATCTCGGGCTTGGCGTAGAGACCCCCCGACGCGGTGGGGCCCAGCATCTTGTGCCCGCTGATGGCCAGGAAGTCGCAGTCGAGCTCCGTCACGCTCACGCGATGGTGCGGGACGAGTTGCGCCCCGTCCACGGCCACGAGGGCGCCGACGGCATGCGCAGCCTCCACGAGCTGCGGAAGCGGCGTGATGGTGCCCAGAGCGTTGGACATGCCGGTCACCGACAGGAGCTTCGTCCGCTCGGTGAGAAGCGAGCTCAGATCGGACAGATCCAGCATGCCGTCGTCGGTGAGCGGGACGTACCGGAGGGTGGCGCCGGTGGCGGCCGCCGCCATCTGCCAGGGAACGATGTTGGAGTGGTGCTCCATCTCGGTGATGAGGATCTCATCGCCCTCACGCAGGAACTTCCTCGCCCAGCCGTGGGCCACCAGGTTCATCGACTCGGTGGTGCCCCGGGTGAACACGATCGTGGCGGCCGACGGCGCGTCCACGAAGCCGGCCAGCTTCGCGCGGGCGCCCTCGAACAGCTCGGTGGCCTCCTCGCCAAGCTGATACAGGCCACGGTGGGCGTTAGCGTTGTGATGACGGTAGAAGTCCGCCTCGGCATCGATCACCTGGTTCGGCCGCTGCGAGGTGGCCGCGCTGTCCAGGTACACCAGCGGGTGGCCGTTGATCTCCCGCTCCAGGATCGGGAAGTCCGCCCTGACCTTCGCGACGTCCACCGCGCCTCCTCCCCCTACTTCGCGTCGACGGTCTCGGCAAGCCCCAGCTCGGCGCGGATCCCCTCGTACCCTTTGGCCTCGAGTTCCTGCGCGAGCTCCTTGCCGCCCTCCTTCACGATACGACCGTCGATCATGACGTGAACGAAGTCGGGCGCGATGTAGTTCAGGATCCGCTGGTAGTGGGTGATCAGCAGGACGCCCAGATCGGGGCCGACCAGCTGGGCCACACCGGTGGCCACCGTCCGTAGGGAGTCGATGTCCAGACCCGAGTCCGTCTCGTCGAGGATCGCGATCTGCGGCTCGAGGACGGCCAGCTGCAGGATCTCGTTGCGTTTCTTCTCACCGCCGGAGAACCCCTGGTTCACGTAGCGCGCCACCATCGCGTCCTCCACGCCCAGGATCTCCATCTTGTCCTTCATGTGCTTGCGGAATGCCAGGGCGCTCGTCGGCGCGCCCTTGACGGCGGTATACGCCGTGCGCAGGAAGTTCACCACCGACACGCCCGGCACCTCGACCGGGTACTGCATGGCCAGGAACAGGCCGCGCTTGGCCCGCTGGTCGGCGGTCAGACCGGTGATGTCCTCGCCCTTGAAGATGATCTGCCCACCGGTCAGCACGTAGCCGGGCCTGCCCATGACGACGTTCGCGAGCGTCGACTTCCCGGAACCGTTCGGTCCCATGATCGCGTGCGTCTCACCCTGGTGGACCGTGAGATCGATCCCCTTGAGGATCTCCTTGCCCTCCACCGAGGCCCGGAGGCCTCGGATCTCCAGCGTGGCCGGCTGGCCCTGATCGTTGTCGGTCATGTCGGGTTCACCTCGATCACGATGTCGTCGCCGTCGTGTATGACGGCGTAGGTCGCCACGGGCTGGGTCGCCGGCAGCGTTCGGGGGCCTCCCGTGTCCAGATCGAAGGTGGACCCGTGCTTCCAGCACTCGATGGTGCCCTCCTCCACGTCCACCTCGCCCTCATCCAGGAAGTACTGCGCGTGCGAGCACACGGCGTCGACGGCGCGGAAGCCCTTCTCTCCCAGGTTCACCAGCGCGACCTGGCATCCCTCCACGTCGTAGCGGCGGACCTCGCCGTCGGGGACGTCGGTGGCCGGCACACGCAGCTGCGGCATCAGGCCGCCTCCCGGTCCAGCTCGGCCTCGATCGCCGTCGCCGCGCTCTGGCGCACCTCGTCGAGCGTGATGCGCTCCAGCACCTCGTTGAAGAACCCGAACACGATGAGGCGCTCGGCCTGGGCGCGCGGGATGCCCCGGCTCATCAGGTAGAAGAGCTGCTCCTCCTCCACCGGTCCCACGCTGGCGGCGTGGCCGCAGCGGACATCGTCGGCCTCGATCTCCAGGTTCGGGATCGTCCGCGCGAACGCGGACTCGCTCAAGATGATGTTGCGGTTGGTCTGGAACGCGCTGGTCTTCTGCGCCCCGGGACGCACGTGCACCCAGCCCGAGTACACCCCGCGGCTGCGGTCACGGAGCGCGCCCTTGTACAGCAGGTCGCTGGTGCAGTTCGCGGCCGCGTGATCTTGCTCGGAGCGATGGTCGAAGTGCTGATCGCCGTCGCCGAAGTAGATGCCCAGCATCTCGCTGAACGCCCCGGGCTCCGCCAGCAACGCCTCCGCCTCCGCGCGGGCCAGCGAGGCACCGAACCCGATCGCGAGCGAACGCAGATCCGCGTCGCGGTGCAGCTCGGCGCGTTGCACCCCGAGATGGGTGACGCCGCTCCCCCACTCCTGGATCGACGTGTACCGGACCCTGGCCGCCCGTCCCACCACGATCTCGGCCACGGCCACCGAGAGGGCCCGATGCAGATCGGGACCCGCGAAGCGATCGATAAAGGTGACGTCGGAATCGTCGCCGGCCACGAGCAACGTGTGCGGGAAGACGGCGCCGTTCTCCTCGTCCAGGTAGGTGAGGGTCTGCAAGGGCAGGGCGACCGTGACGCCCGGCGGCACGTAGAGGAAGGTCCCGCCGGTGCGGAAGGCGCCGTGCAGGGCCGTGAACTTCGTGCGATCGGTGGGCACCAGGCGGTGCAGGTGGGGCGCGACCAGATCCTCGTACTTGGCGGCGGCCTCGTCCAGGTCGCAGAAGATCACCCCCGCGGCGTCCAGGTCCTGGTTCGAGGTCGTCATGGCCACGCTCGAGTTGTGCTGGAGCTGCACCCCGGCACGCTCACCCGCCACGGTGGGGAGGCCCCGCCCGTGGCCTGGTGCATGCGGGATGAACGACAGATCCAGCCCTGACAGATCGGTGTACCGCCACTCCTCGGTCTCTTGCGAGGGGATCGGCATCGCCTCGAACCGCTCGAACGCCTGGCGGCGGAGCTCCTCGACGTAGGCGGGTGCCGCGGGCAGGGCCGCCAGCGCCTCCTCGTCGAACGTGGTGGCCGTGATGCTGGTCATGGCTAGCCGACCGAGCCCTCCATCTGAAGCTCGATGAGCCGGTTCAGCTCCACCGCGTACTCCATCGGCAGCTCCCGCGTGATGGGCTCGATGAAGCCGTTGACGATCATGGCGGTGGCCTCGGCCTCCGACAGCCCCCGGCTCATAAGGTAGAAGAGCTGGTCGTCGCCGACCTTGCTGACCGTCGCCTCGTGACCAAGGCTCGCCGTCTCGTCCTCCACCTCGATGTAGGGATAGGTGTCCGATCGGCTGTCCTCGTCCAAGATGAGGGCGTCGCAGCGCACGGTGGATTTCGCGTGATGGGCGTCGGGCTCGACCCGGATGAGACCGCGGTACCCCGTGCGGCCACCGTCCTTGCTGACGGACTTCGAGGTGATGACGCTGGTCGTGTAGGGCGCCGCGTGGATCGCCTTGCCGCCGGCGTCGGTGTGCATGCCCTTGCCGGCGAAGGCGACGGACAGCACCTCGCCGCGGGCGCCCTTGCCCATCAGATAGATCGAGGGGTACTTCATGGTCACCTTCGAGCCGATGTTGCCGTCGATCCACTCCATGACGGCGTCCTCATGCGCGACGGCCCGCTTCGTCACCAGGTTGTAGACGTTGGTGGACCAGTTCTGGATGGTGGTGTAGCGGACGCGGGCGCCCTTCTTCGCGACGATCTCCACCACCGCCGAGTGCAGCGAATCGCTGGAGTAGATCGGGGCCGAGCAGCCCTCCACGTAGTGCACGTAGCTGCCCTCGTCGGCGATGATCAGGGTCCGCTCGAACTGGCCCATGTTCTCCGCGTTGATGCGGAAGTAGGCCTGCAGCGGGATGTCGACCTGCACGCCGGGCGGCACGTAGATGAACGATCCGCCCGACCACACGGCCGTGTTCAGCGAGGCGAACTTGTTGTCGTTGGGCGGGATGATCGTGCCGAAGTACTCCTTCACCAGGTCGGGATGGTCGCGCAGCGCCGAGTCCATGTCGGTGAAGAGCACGCCGATGTCGTCGAGCTCCTTCTTGATCTTGTGGTACACGACCTCGGACTCGTACTGGGCGCTCACGCCGCCCAGGTACTTCTTCTCCGCCTCGGGGATCCCCAGCTTGTCCCACGTGCCGCGGATGTCCTCGGGCAGGTCCTCCCAGTTCTGGGCCTGCTTCTCCGTGGAGCGGATGAAGTAGAAGATGTTGGCGAAGTCGATGTCGGACAGGTCGGCGCCCCACCAGGGCATGGGGCGCATCTCGAAGTACCGCAGCGCCTTCAGCCGGGTCTTGCGCATCCACTCGGGCTCGTTCTTGAGGGCCGAGATCTCCTCCACCACGGCGGGCGAGAGCCCACGCTTGGGCGTGAAGACCGAGTGGTCAGCGTCCTTCCAGTCGAAGCGGTAGCCCTTGCTGAGCTCCTTCAGGTGCTCTTCTTGGCTGATCGCCACGGTTGCGTCCCTCCTCGTGGTCAGCGGGCCGGGTTGGCCTCGCACACGCCTCAAAGTCTACCGCAGCGGTCGGATTCGGCCCCCGCCCCGAGGGCCTTCCCCTACCCCATCTCGACGGGCGCCCCCACCAGCGAGCCGTACTCGGTCCACGAGCCGTCGTAGTTCTTGACGTTCGTGTAGCCGAGTAGCTCCTGCAGGGCGAACCACGTGTGGGAGCTCCGCTCCCCGATCCGGCAGTAGGCGATGATCTCGCGATCGGACGTGATGCCCTCGGCCTCGTAGAGGGCCCGCAGCTCATCGGCGCTCTTGAAGGTGCCGTCATCGTTGGCCGCCTTCGCCCACGGGATGTTGGCGGCGCCCGCGATGTGGCCAGGCACCTGCGACTGCTCCTGCGGGAGATGGTCGGGCGCGAGCTTCTCGCCCCGATACTCCTCGGGCGAGCGCACGTCGACGAACCCGGTCTGCCCGCCCTGCTTGCCGATCACCTCCTCGCGCAGCGCGCGGATCTCCGGACGGTCTGCGCCGGTGATGGAGAAGCCGGTCGGCGCATAGGTGGGCACGTCGTTCGCGAGCTCCCGGCTCTCCAGCTCCCACTTCTTGCGCCCACCGTTGAGCAGCTTCACGTCGTCGTACCCGCGGAGCTTCAGCAGCCAGTAGGCGTAGGCGGCGAACCAGTTGTTGTTGCCGCCGTACAGCACCACGGTGGTGTCCGGGCCCACCCCCGCCTCGGACAGCAGGCGGGAGAATCCTGCCTGGTCCTGGTAGTCCCGCCCCACCTTCGTGTGGAGATCGGTCGTCCAGTTCCACGAGACCGCGCCGGTGATGTGGCCCTTGTCGTAGGCGCTGGTGTCCTCGTCCACCTCGATGATCCGCACCCCGTCGTCAGCCAGATGTTCCTGGAGCCAGTCCGTGCTCACCAGCACGTGGGGCTTCGCGTAGTCCGCCATCTCGGTTCAACTCCTCTCTGTCATCTGTCCCGTCTCTGCCTGATGCCGGTGATCGGTTCCGAACCGCTGGGAACACGACGAGGGGCCGCTTCCGGCGGCCCCTGAGGAGGTGCGTGACGGTGCGGGTCGTTCAGGTCCGCAGACGCCGCGACGCCCCCGGGGACGTGGCGACCGACGAACAGCACAGACGGGAGGGGATCATGGCCCCGACCAGCCCCGCGCACCGAGTTCGGATCACGAGCCAGTTCTATCGATGTTGCAGGTGCGATGTCAACCGCGGTCAGGGATCAGAAGATCCCGAGCGCCGCCTTCGCCTCGTCCGACATCATCTCCGGGCTCCACGGTGGTCGAAGGACCATCTCCGGGCGCACCTCGCCGATCCCGGGGACGGGCGCCAAGAACTGCCGCATCTGATCCTCGATCATGGGGCCGATCGGACACCCCATCGTCGTGAGGCTGTAGGTGATGTCCACGCTGCCGTCCGTCGCGATCTCCACCTCGTAGACCAGACCGAGGTCGACGATGTTGATGCCGAGCTCTGGGTCGACGACGTTCTTGAGCGCCTCCAGCACGGCGTCCCGCCCGACCGGCGCATCGTCCTGGGGGGCGGAAAAAGCGGTCCCGGTCTCCGCTGCGCGTGCGGGAGATGACTCTTCGCGCATTCCTGCGGTGGCGAATTCTGGCTCGTGCATGTCGGATTCCTCCATGTGATGGGCCTATCCTAAGGCTTATCAAGCGTAGCTCCTGAGCCGATAAGGAGACCGACGATCCTGATGACCCCGATCCGCGCACTCATCGTGGACGACCACCCCGTCACCCGGGAGGGGCTCCGCACGCTCCTGGAGCTCTCCGGCGACGAGGCGGTGATCGTGGTGGGCGAGGCCGGCAGCGGCGAGGAGGCCGTCCTGCAGGTGGTGGAGCTCGAGCCCGACGTTGTCTTCATGGACGTGCGGATGCCGGGCATCAGCGGGATCGAGGCCACCAAGCAGATCCGGAAGGCCAACCCCGGCACCAAGGTGATCCTGATCACCATCGACGAGTCCCGCGGCGCGATCTCCGAGGCGATCCAGGCGGGTGTCTCCGGCTACCTCCTCAAGGACGCGTCGGCCGACGCGCTGGTGGATGCCGCCCGGCAGGCGGTCGAGGGTGGCGCGGTGATCCATCCCCAGATCACGAAGACGTTCATCGAGGAGGTCCAGCACGCGGACGAGGCGCCCACCACCACGCCCCTGTCCAAGCGCGAGCGGGAGATCCTCCAGATGGTAGCCAACGGATCCACCACCAAAGAGGTCGCCCGGGATCTGGGGATCTCCCCGCACACGGTGAAGACCCATCTGGAGAGGATCTTCGAGAAGCTGGGTGCGAACGACCGAGCCCAGGCAGTCGCCATCGCGATCCGCGCGGGACTCGTACAGTAGTTGCCCGTCGACCTCAACCTCTCCCACGCACCGCCGATACCCCAGAGATGGCTGTCACCGTTCTGCTCTGCGACACGGCCGACGGCCTGGCCCAGCTGCAGTACGCCCTGATCCGCAGTGGTGCCGACCTCCAGCTGGAAGTCACCACCGACGCCCTGCGCGCCGTCGAGCTGGCGGCCCGGACCCGGCCGGACGTGATCGTGACCGAGCTGACCCTGGAAGGGTTGGGAGGGGCGGAGCTGATCAAGCGCCTCCGGGCCTCCGCGCCCGGGTCCCGCACGATCTGTCACAGCGACGTGGTCGACCCCCGCGTCATTGCCGAGGTCCTAGCGGCGGGTGCCGCCGGTTACGTCCTGCGGGAGGAGGGCGCCGACGAGGTCCTCCGGGCGATCGGCGCGGCGGCAGGCGGCGCGGGCGCGTCGCTGTCCGCTCGAGCCGCGGCGCTCGTGGCCGGAACCCTCGGGGAGGCGCTCGACGACCGCGAGCGCCTGTCGATGCAGCTGGCGGAGATCGAGGAGACGACCCGGCAGGGTACGGCGGCCAAAGCCGAGTTCCTGTCCAACATCTCCCACGAGCTTCGCACCCCCGTCACCGTCGCCAAGGGGATCGCCTACGTCCTGCGCAACCGGCATATCCCCGACGAGGAGTGGGAGGAGTTCATCCAACAGCTCCAGGCCTCCCTGGACAAGCTGATGATGATGGTGGACGAGATCATCACGATCGCCGAGCTGGAGCGCGGAACCCTCGAGCTGGAGCTCACCGAACTGGATCTCGCACCGCTTCTTCGGCACGCGGCGGACGAGATCGGCCGTCAGCACCCGGGTCTGGAGATCCAGCGTCTGTTCCCCGACGTCCTGCCCGCCTACGGAGATCCCGCGCGGATCGGTGAGGTCGTGCGCGAGATCCTGGACAACGGCTGCCGCTACTCCCCGGAGGACCGGCCGGTGGAGCTCCGCGCGCGGGCCCTCGACGAAGGTGTGGTCGTGACCGTGACCGACCGGGGTCAGGGTATGCAACGCACCGTCGCATCCCAGGCGTTCGCCCAGCCCTTCTCGACCGGCGAGGCGGTGTTGCGCAAGGAGAAGGCTGGAGTGGGCGTCGGCCTGCACCTGGCACGCAAGCTGATCGTGCAGCACGGTGGCATCCTCTGGACCGACCCGATCCCGAGCGGCGGCACGCGTGTCTCGTTCTGCATCCCGGGTCACCGGGGAGAGACGCTGTCGGCCCTGCCGCGCGGCGGTGGCGACCTCGCCGCACTGCCCGGGGCCTGAGACCCGTACTGGCGGGTTGGCGGCCCCAGGGCGTATCCTCTCGCTCGGGGTATCAGCGGTCGTGCGAAGAGTGCCCGTCGGGTTCGTGCTCGCTCTGCTTGCCGTGAGTTGTGGCGGCGTGGCCGCGCCGACCGCGCTCGTATCCCATCCCCTGATCATCCAGCGCTCGCCGAGCCCGTTCTCCGAGGTCACGGCCGGTGAGGTGCACGCGTTCATCCCCGACGACTGGCAGGCCGTCGCATCGGGCACAGGCGTCCACGAGGGATTCTTCGCCTCGCCCCGACCCGATGCCTGGCCGCGCATGGACGGTTCCGTCGCCGGCATGTCGGCCATGTGGGTGGACGCCACCCAGGTCGGCGTGCCCTCGGACCTCTATTACCTCGTGGCCAACGGACCGGAACTCGGGCGGCTCACCCATGCACCGGGCTGTATCGCCACCTCCCAACGGATCATCGCTGACCACCGCCCGACCTACCTCACGGGTGACGAGTCCGTGGGCGACTACATCGCGCGGGGGGAAGGCACCTGCCTGGCGCGGGGTGGACCCACACGCTGGGCCTACTTCGTGGCCGCGCCCGGATTCGGACCCGCGAGGGAGATCGGGATCGCCGCGTCGGGTCTGTACATCGTAGTCGCCGTCCTCCCGGACTCACGTCGTGCATCCGACCAGCTCAAGACGCTCGTGCGGCACACCACCTTCGGCGGCGCCAACGTACGCGACTTCATCGCGGCTGCTGACGTCGAGCCGGCGAGCTGACCCTTCATCGCGGGTTGCGTCCCACGAACGGCGGCCGCACGACCGTGGCAGGGCCCCGGCGGCCTCGCACGTCAACCTCGACCTCCCCGCCCAGCTCGACCCCCTCGGGTGGCCAGAGGTATGCCAGCGCGATGCCCTTCTGCAGCAGCGGCGAGAACGTGCCGCTCGTGACCTCCCCCACGATGTCATCGCCCCGCATCACCGGCTGATGCGCTCGCGGGATGTGCCGCCTTTCCTCCATCTTCAGACCCCGGAGCCGGCTGGGCAGTCCGAGGTCACGCTGGCGGAGCAGCGCGTCGCGCCCGTGGAAGTCGCCCTTCTCGAAGCTCACCGCCCAGGACAGGCCCGCCTCCAGCGCGGTGACCGACTCGAACAGATCCTGTCCGTACAGGGGGTAGCCCATCTCCAGGCGGAGGACGTCACGCGCTGCGAGCCCGCACGGCATGCCGCCGAAGGGGGCGGCGGCGTCCGCCAGATCGCGCCAGAGATCTTCGGCGACGTCCTGGTAGGTGAACAGTTCGAACCCGACCTCTCCCGTGTACCCGGAACGGGTGAGGATGACGGGGCGCCGGTGGTACTGGGTCTCCAGGCACTGCATGAACGCCAGCTCGGACGCCTCCGGGAACAGCCCGGCGGTGACGTGGACCGACTCCGGTCCCTGCACCGCCAGGAAGCACCAATCCTGGTGATACATCAGATGCAGGCGGTCCTCGGCGTGCTCCTCCTCCAGGACCTGCAACACACGCTGCGCGTTCGCCGCATTCGGCACCACGAAGTACCGCTGGTCGTCCAGCCGGTACACGATCAGATCCTCGATCACACCGCCGCCCTCGTTCAGCACCAGGTTGTAGAGGGCCTCCCCCACCGCCGCCTTCGACAGATCGTTGGTCACCACGCGTTGCAACATGCCGAGCGCGCCCGGACCGGCGACATCCACCTTTCCCAGGTGCGTCAGGTCGAACAGGCCGACCCGCTCGCGCACGGCCTTGTGCTCGGCCAGAGTGCCCTCGTACTCGATCGGCATCAGCCAGCCGGCGAAGGGTCCCATCTTCGCGCCGAGGGACCGATGCACGCCGTCCAGCGGGGTCCTACGCAGCTCAGCCTGGGGGATCTCCTTGGCATCGTCCACGACCAGCATCCTACGGCTGGTGCCCTTCCCGGACGTTGCGGCCGGGGGCGGTACCATGGCTCACCAGGATGGGTGATGCCTACGACGTAGTGGTGATCGGTGCCGGGACCGGCGGGTACTCCGCGGCCCTGCGTGCCGCGCAACTCGGCAAGCGCGTGGCCCTCGTCGAGCGCGACGACCGTCTCGGCGGCACCTGCCTGCTCAGGGGATGCATCCCCACGAAGGCCCTCCTGCAGTCGGCCGCCGTCATGGACACCGTGAACCGCTCGGAGGAGTGGGGTATCAAGGCCGCCGGCGAGCCCGACTGGAGCGGCGTCGTGGCCTTCGAAGACAGGATCGTCGCGAAGCTGGTGGGCGGCCTGACCGGCCTCGTAGAGCTCCGCGGGATCGATGTCGTGCACGGGGCCGCTCGGCTCGTCGCCGGCCCCGCGGTCGAGGTCGACGGGCGGCGGCTGGATGCGACCGACGTGGTGATCGCGACCGGCTCCTCCCCGAAGATGCTTCCGGGTCTGGAGGTCTCCGAGCACGTCCTTACATCGGATCAAGCGCTGTGGCTGGATCGGATCCCGTCGTCGGCCGTCGTGATCGGGGCCGGGGCCGTCGGTCTGGAGTTCGCCTCGATCTACCGCTCGTTCGGCGCCGAGGTGACGGTGGTGGAGGCTCTGCCCCGGCTGGCACCGCTGGAGGACGAGGAGGTCTCCAAGGAGATCGCGAAGGCCCTCCGCAAGCGGGGGATCACCTCCCACGCCGGTGCGACGGTCCAGGAGGTCAAGGATGCGGGCGATCACGTCAAGGTGACCTACGACACCGGCACGACCGCCACCGCCTCGGTGGATGTGTGCCTGGTGGCGGTGGGCAGAGGTCCCGTGACCGAGGGACTGGGGCTCGAGGCCGCCGGCGTGGAGATGGACGATCGGGGATTCGTGAAGGTAGACGGGACGCTGCAGACCACCGTCCCGCACGTCTGGGCGGTCGGTGACGTCGCCGACACACCGCTGCAGCTCGCGCACGTGTCGTTCAGCGAAGGGATGGCGGTGGCGGAGCGGATCGCCGGCATCGAGGTGGCCGAGATCGATTACGTGAACATCCCCAAGGTCACCTACTGCACTCCGGAGATGGCAAGCGTCGGTCTCACCGAGGCGGCTGCACGTGACCAGGGCCGCGAGATCGTGACCGAGAAGCTCGACTTCCGCGCCATCGGCAAGGCCAATATCGTGGGTGAGGGCGGGTTCGTGAAGCTGGTCGCCGAGGCGGACGGGCGCGCGGTGCTGGGGGTCCATATGATCGGCCCGCACGTGACCGACCTCGTCGCCGAGGCGATGCTGATCACGAACTGGGAGGCGGCGCCCGCGGAGGTGGCGGCGCTGATCCATCCCCACCCGACCCTGTCCGAGGGCCTCGGCGAGGCGCACCTGGCGCTCGCCGGCAGGTCCCTGCACACCGCCTAAGGAGCCATGGTGGCGACGAAGACACAGAAGGTGGACGCCCGGAAGCGTCCCCTCACCGACGATCGTCTCCGGGAGATGCTGCACACGTTGAAGCTGTGCCGCTACTTCGACGAGCGGATGGAGGCCCTGTACCGGCAGGGAAGGCTCCCGGGAGCGATCTACTCCGGCCGCGGTCAGGAGGGGACGCACGTCGGCGTCGCCAGCGCGCTCCGAGCCGACGACTCGCTGTTCCCCACCCACCGGGATCTCTCCGCCCAGCTGACGAAGGGTCTGGACCTTCCTCGCGTGATGGCGCAGTTCTGGGGCCGGATCGACGGCTACCTGCGGGGGCGCGACGGGAACAGCCACATCGGCGACTGGCAGGGGAATCGGACGTTCGCCGTCATCTCCCACCTCCCGATCGCCTACCCGGTGGCCGTGGGTGCGGCGCTGGCGTACAAGCTGGCCGGCGACTCCCGCGTGGCCATGGCGATCTGCGGCGACGGTTCCACCTCGAACGGCCGGTGGCACGAGGCGATCAACACCTCGGCGATCCACCGGCTGCCGGTCGTGTGGGTCGTGAACAACAACCAGTTCGCCTACTCCACGCCCAACACCCTCGAGTTCACCACGCCGACGATCGCCGAACGCGCCGTCGCCTACGGGATCCCCGGCGTCCGCGTGGACGGCGGCGAGGTCCTGGAGGTCTACGAGGCGGCGAGGGAGGCGGTCGAGCGCGCCCGCTCGGGAGGCGGACCGACGTTGATCGAGTCCGTCTCGCTGCGCTGGCGGGGACATGCCGGCCACGACCCGGCCACGTACGTCCCGGCCGAGATGCTCGAGGACTACATGGCCAACCACGACCCGGTGAAGAACTTCGAGGAATACCTGCTCGCCGAGGGAGCCGTGAACAAGGAGGACGTCGAGGCGATCCAGCAGCGGGTCGAGGCGGCGTTCGACGAGGGCTACGAGTACGCGCAGGCCTCGCCCTTCCCCGAGACCGGCGACGTCACGAAGGGGCAGTGGGTCGAGGACGGCTACTGGGAGGCCGACCCCGGCCGCGGCGGCGGAACGGAGGCGCCCTGATGGCGACGGCCAAGGTCGAGGCCGGCGCGGCCGGCCACGGTGCGGAGCCGCGCGGCAAACGAACCGACGCCGGCGAAGCCACCTACCTGATCGCGGTCGCCGAGGCGCTGTGGGAGGAGATGGAGCGCGACGAGAAGGTCTTCATGCTGGGTGAGGACATCGGTGTGTACGGAGGCGCGTTCAAGGTGACCGAGGGCTTCATCGAGCGGTTCGGCGCCACGCGCGTCATGGATACGCCGATCGCCGAAGAGACGATCGTGGGCATGGCGGTCGGCGCGGCCATGGAGGGTCTGCGTCCGGTGGCTGAGTTCCAGTACTCCGACTTCATGTCGTCGGGGTTCGATGAGATCACCACGGTGCTGGCGCGGTACCACTACCGCACCGGTGTGCGACTGCCCGTCGTCCTGCGCGCACCGTCGGGGGGCATGGTGCGCGCGTCCAACTTCCACTCGATCAACCCCGAGCCCTGGTTCGCGTACACGGGGGGGATCAAGATCATGTGCCCGGCGTTCCCCTCCGACGCGAAGGGCCTGCTGAAATCGGCGATCCGCGATGACAACCCCAGCATCTTCCTGGAGCACAAGTGGATCTACCGGCGGATCAAGGAGGTCGTGTCCGAGGACCCGGACTTCTTGGTGCCGATCGGGAAGGCCGAGGTCAAGCGAGCGGGCGACGACGCCACCATCGTGACGTACGGCGCCATGGTGCACAAGGCGCTGGAGGCAGCAGACACCCTTGCCGCCAAGGGCATATCGGTCGAGGTGGTAGACCTGCGGACCGTGTACCCGATCGACGAAGAGACGGTGCTCCGCTCGATCGAGAAGACCTCGCGTGCCCTGGTGCTGTACGAGTCGTATCGCTTCCTGGGGATCGGCGCCGAGGTGGCAGCGGTGATCGCCGAGCGGGCGTTCCAGCACCTGGATGCGCCGGTGATGCGGCTTGCCCCGCCGAACATCCCCGTGCCCTTCTCCCCCACGCTCGAGGACGCGTTCCTTCCCGGCGTGGCCGACATCGAACGTGCCGTCGACGAACTGTCCGCATGGTAACCAGGGAGGACCGCACGTGACGTCGATCCAGATGCCGCAGCTCGGCGAGACCATCATCGAGGGCACGATCCTGAAGTGGCTGAAGGCCGAGGGAGACACGATCGAACGCGACGAACCGCTGTTCGAGATCTCCACCGACAAGGTGGACACCGAGGTACCCTCCCCCGTCACCGGAACCGTCACGAAGATCTTGGTCGAGGAGGGCGCGACGGTGCCGGTGGGGACCGAGCTCGCGCAGATCGAGGACGCTGGGAGCGCTTCGGCCGGGAACGCCGGTGCCGGCGCTTCCGCCGGGGGAGGCAGCACCGATGCCGACGCCCCCGCCGGCGGCGGTCAGGTGAGCGATGGGTCAGCGGGGGGCACTGAGCCCCCGGCGGCTTCGCCGGCTCCGGCTGCTGCGGTCGTCGCGTCGGGATCGTCCGGGTCCCTCGCCTCCACGGCGACTGCGCCACTGCCGGATCACGGGGCGCGGTCGCAGATCCTGTCGCCGCTCGTTCGGAAGATGGCGTCGGAGCACTCGATCGACCTGGCTCAGGTGCGAGGGACGGGGACCGGGGGGCGGATCACCAAACGCGACGTGCAGGCGGCCATCGACGGCGGCGGGACCGGTGGTGCCGCCCCGACGCCACAGGGGACGGCATCCGCGTTCACGACCGTGCCGTCGCCGGCGACCGCGGGGGCCGGTGAGGAGATCGTGCCGATGTCGAAGGTGCGAAAGCTCATCGCCGAGCACATGCATACGTCCCTGCAGGTGTCGGCGAGGGCGTGGAACATGGTGGAGGTGAACTTCGAGCACATCGTGCGGGTGCGGGAGCGTGCCAAGGAGGCATTCGCTGCGCGCGAGGGAATCTCGCTGACCTACACGTCGTTCGTCTCCAGAGCCGTGACCGACGCGCTGCTCGCCTTCCCCCCGGTGAACGCGGAGTTGCGCGGCGAGGACATCGTCCTGAAGCGCTTCGTGAACCTGGGTATCGCCGTGAGCTACGACGAGGGCCTGATCGTGCCGGTCATCAAGGGCGCGGATACGCTGAACCTCGTGGGCCTGCAGCGCGCGATCACGGATCTCGCGACGCGGGCGCGATCCCATCAGCTCAAGCCCGAGGAGATCACGGGCGGGACCTTCAGCATCACGAACCCGGGTCCGTACGGCTCGATGCTGTCGGTGCCGATCATCGCCCAGCCGCAGACGGCCATCCTCGCGTTCGATGCGATCGAGAAGCGGCCCGTGGTGATCGACGACGCCATCGCGATCCGCCACATGGCGAACCTGTCGATGTCGTGGGATCACCGCGTCATCGACGGCGCGCTGGCCGCCCAGTTCCTGGCCCGGGTGAAGCAGAACCTGGAGACCTGGGACTTCGCCGAAGATCTCGGCGGGTAGCGGTGCCACGCGAGGCGTGGCTGCTCCGCCCGCCGGGACACGTCCCCTACGGACCTGCGAACGAAGAGATGCACCGGTTGGCGCAGCGCCGTCTGGAGGGCGAGATCCCCGACACGCTGATCCTCCTCGAGCATTCGCCGGTCTTCACCGCCGGCCGCCGCGCGAACGCACACGAGCTGCGATGGTCCCAAGCCGAGCTCGAGGCCCGTGGCACGGAGGTCCACCGGATCGATCGCGGCGGATCGTTCACGTTCCACGGACCCGGACAGCTGGTCGGGTACCCGATCCTCGATCTTGGCGCACGGCCGGACGCGGCGACGCACCTTCGCCGGATGGAGGAGGTGGTGCTGCGCGCGGCAGCGGACCTCGGCGTGACGCTGGAACGCCGGCCCGACATCCAGACCGGCGTCTGGTCGGGCGGACGGAAGGTGTGCGCGATCGGGGTGCGCCTGATGCGGGCCCGCATCACGCTGCACGGCTTCGCCGTGAACTGCGGCACCGATCTCTCGTGGTTCGAGGGCATCGTGCCCTGCGGTCTGCCCGACCACGGGGTGACCTCCCTCAGTGAGCTCGCAGATCGCCCGGTCACGGTGGAGGACTTTGCCGCGCTCGTGACACGCCACGCCGAGGAGGTCTTCGAGGTGCGGTTCGTGGAGGCGCCACCGGACGTCGGGCGGCTCTGGGCGCCGGCCGCGCTGACGTCCCCGGTCTGACCCGGCGGCACGGTCCCCGGTTCGTTCAGCCAGAGGCGGGCGCATCGGCGGCCAGGCAGTACCTGGGGAGCGCCTCGAGCCACCCGAGCGGCCACGGCTCGCGCAGGGTGATCGCCCACTCCACGTCCCGCAGCCGCTGGATCCGCAGGCCGGTCCAGCCGGCGGCGTGCACGGCCTCCACCAGCGGGACGGGGGAGGGCATGCTCCCGAGCGGGAGATGCTCCAGCACCTCCGGCGGGTACGGCGCATGGTGATCGGGTGGGATTCCTTCCGCGCGGCGCAGGAGCCCCGCCGCCGCATCCTTCACGCGCTGCGACAGGGTTGTCCGGCCCCAGACGCCCTCGAACATGGCGAGGCGTCCCTCGGGCGCGACCTCACGCCACGCGGCCAGTGCCGTCACGGGATCAGGCGTCGTCCAGATCAGGTGCCGCTCGATGACGGCGTCGAAGGGACCGGGCGGAGGCTCGGTCGCCGGCGCCTCCACGAACTCGACGTCGAGGCCGCGTTCGTCGGCCTTGCGGCGCGCCTGTGCCAGCATCCCCGCCGACAGGTCCAGGCCGGTCACCCGATAGCCGAGCTCGGCCGCCAGCAGGCTGAGGGACCCCGTGCCGGCGCCCACGTCCAGGACACGGGCGCCCGGTTCCGGGAGCGCCCGGCGCAGTGCGGCACGCCAGGCGGCCTTCTCCAAGGGATCGCTCACCGCGTGGGACGAGGCGCGATCGTAGGTGGCGGCGTCGCGGTCCCAGAACTCCCGGAGATGATCGTGGATCTCGGCCATGACGGCGATCAGAACAGAGCGCTCGCGAGACGGCGGCGATACTCTGCCACGATCGGATCGTCCTCCCCCATCACGGCGAACACGTCCACCATCGCCGCCCGAGCGGGGTCGCGCTCGTCCTGCAGCGCGCCCAGCATGCCGTCCAGCGCCTCTCGCCACCTGCCCTTCGCGGCCAGCCGCTTCGCGCCGGACAGGGTGCCCGGCTCCTCGAGGTCGGCCCACTCGGCCACGCGGACCTGGGACATGACGCGTTCGGCAGCCGGATCGGGCAGCAGTGGGGTCACCAGGTCCCGGGCCCCCTCGATCTCCCCGCGCGCGGCCAGGATCCGGGCCAGGCCGACCTTGGCCTCGGCGTTGTCGGCATCCTTCTCCAGCGCGTCGCGGAAGTCCTGTTCACCCGCGGCCACGTCGCCGGCGGCGACCTGGGCCTCGGCATTGTCGGCCAACACATCGGCCTCGGTCGGCAGGATCGAATCGACGAAGTCGTTCACGGCCTCCTCGGGATAGGCCCCGATGAACAGGCTGACCGGGGCACCGTCGCGGAAGGCGACCACGGTGGGGATGCCCTGGCTCTGCACCGCCGCCAGCAGCTCCTGGCCCACGCGGTTCGCATCGATGTCGAGCTTGGCCAGGACGAACGCGCCCGCACGCTCCTGGGCCACGCGTTCCAGGATCGGGCCTAGTGACTTGCACGGACCACACCAGTCAGCCCACAGGTCCACGACCACGGGCCGATCCTTCGATCCCTCGATCACCACCTGCTCGAAGGTGGCATCGGTGACCTCGACGACGTTTCCGTCCTGGGCCTGATCCGGCGTGCGCACGTCCATGTCCTTCAGCGTACCGCGCGATCGCGGTTGGCCGAGCCCATGGTGGGCAGAGACGCTCGTGCGAACTCGGTCATGGACACTGCCGGAGGTATCATCCGACGGTGGGAGGTGGCGCGGCGTGTCGACGAGGGTGAGTCAGGCCCCACATGCGGCGCTCGGCCTGGGTGCCGAGGACCTGCTCTCCATGCATCGCACCCTCCTGACGGCCCGGCTCCTGGACGAGGCCGCCCTCCGCCAGAACCGGATGGGCCGGGCCCCCTTCGTGGTCCCGGTCTCCGGGCACGAGGGGTGCCAGATCGGGACCGCGTGGCCCATGCGCCGGGGAACCGACATCTGGTTGCCCTATTACCGCGACGTGGGTGTGGTGCTGGTCGCCGGCATGACCCCCCTGGAGATCTTCCTCGGCGTCTTCTCGAAGGCCACCGACCCCTCCAGCGGCGGCCGCCAGATGCCCTCCCACTGGGGGTCGCGCCGTCTGGGCATCATCAGTGGCTCATCGCCTATCGCCACCCAGGTGCCGCACGCGGCCGGGATCGCCTACGCGGCCAAGCTGCGCGGCGAGGACACCGTCGTCGGCTGCTGGTTCGGCGAGGGCGCCACGAGCGAGGGCGACTGGCATGAGGGCCTGAACTTCGCGGGCATCCACCGTCTGCCGCTCGTCTTCATCTGCGAGAACAACCGCTATGCGATCAGCGTGCCCCAGTCCAAGCAGATGGCGGTGGAGGATGTGGCGAGCCGGGCCGAGGGATACGGTTTCCCCGGCGTCGTCGTGGACGGCAGCGACGTGCTGGCCTGCTACGCCGCCATGCAGACGGCGCACGAGCGAGCGCGTACAGGCGGCGGTCCCACCTTGATCGAATGCAAGACCTACCGCTACCTGCCGCACACCTCCGACGACGACGACAAGTCCTATCGCAGCCGAGAGGAGGTGGAGGAGGCACACCAACACGACCCCATCGATCTGTTCGCCGCGTACCTGATCGAGCAGGGGATCCTCGACGAGCCTGCGATCGCCGCCATGCATGCGGAGGTGAAGGCCGACATCGAACGGCAGATCGCCCTCGCGTGGGATGCGCCCGATCCCGAGCCCGGATCGGCCCTCCTCCACGTCTTCGCCGAGGACCCATGACCCAGAAGAACGTGGTGACGGCGGTCCGTGACGCCCTTCATGACGAGATGGCTCAGGACGAGCGCATCGTCCTGCTCGGGGAGGATGTCGGGGCCCGCGGAGGCGTCTTCCGGATCTCCGCGGGCTGGATGGAGGAGTTCGGCGAGGAACGTGTGATCGACACGCCTCTGGCAGAGTCGGGGCTCGTGGGTATCGCGATCGGGATGGCGATGCACGGACTGCTGCCGGTGGCCGAGATCCAGTTCGCCGACTTCATCCACCCGGCCTTCGACCAGATCGTCTCGGAGGCCGCTCGTCTGCGATACCGCTCCAACGGCGACTTCTCGTGCCCGCTGGTGATCCGTGCTCCGTGGGGCGGCGGCATCCACGGGGCCCTGTACCACTCCCAATCGATCGAGGCGTTCTACGCCCATGTTCCCGGCCTGAAGGTGGTGGCACCGGGGACGCCGGCGGACGCCGCAGGTCTGCTGCGCTCCGCGCTTCGGGACCCCGACCCCGTCCTGTTCCTGGAACACAAGAAGACCTACCGCGCCGTCTCCGGCGACGTGCCGGACGGGGCGTACCTGACGCAGATCGGCCTGGCCGATATCAAGCGCCAGGGCGAGGACCTCACGGTGATCAGCTACGGTTTCTCGCTCCACCAATGCCTGGAGGCCGCGGAGCGGCTCGCCTCGGACGACGGCGTGTCGGTTGAGGTCGTCGACGTGCGAACCATCGCGCCACTCGACACCGAGACGATCCTCGCCAGCGTGCGTCGAACCGCGAAAGCGATGGTGGTGTACGAGGACAACCGCTCCTACGGAGCGGGCGCGGAGATCGTCTCGGTGATCGCCGAGGAGGCCATGTTCGACTTGGACGCACCGATCGTGCGCATCGGCGGCCCGGATATCCCGGCCATGCCCTTCGCGAGCTCCCTCGAGCATTTCTACATGGAGCCCGAGCCCGACCACCTCTACCGGCGGATGCGGGAGCTGGCGCGGTACTGAATCCCGTGCCGGCAGCACCAGAACGAGTCCGATCGTGCCCAAAAACCACCGTTCAGGACCCTCGGGGAGACGTCGATACCCCTAGGACATCGTGGATGGACCTCGCCGACAGCCTGCAGGTGAACGGGCGCGGCCGGGTGCGGTGCGGGACCTCGCGGTCTTCGCCGCGCTCGCCGTGGTCCTGTTCGTGCTGGGTTACGTGACGAGCGCGTGGGACCGTCTGAACGAGGGCCTCCGTCTGGGGCTGGGCGATGCGCTCGGCGAGGTCTACGGTGCGGTCTCCCTGGCGGCGGTCGCCATGGCGGGATTGTGGATCCGTCGTGCGCGACAGGGGACACGAGAGGCGCAGCGGCGGGCCGACGTGCAGGAGCGGTTCCGGGCCGTCATCGAGGAGGTGCCCGCGATCACCTATACCTGGGATCCCACGCACCCTGCCGGGACCTCCGCGGTGCCGTACGTGAGCCCGCAGGTGGAGACGATCCTCGGGTACACCCCACAGGAGTGGAAGGCCGATCCCATGCTGTGGATCGACCATCTGCATCCCGAGGACCGGGTCCGGGTGGTGGACGAGTCGAACCGGACGGACCGCACGGGAGAACCGTTCGAGATGGAGTACCGGACGATCGCCAAGGACGGGCGTGAGGTGTGGCTCCATGACGAATCCGTGGTCGTGGCCCGCGATGGCCATGGGCGCCCGCTGAGGGTCCAGGGGGTGATGTTCGACATCACCCCTCAGAAGCGAGCGGAGGAGAGCCTGCGAGAGGCCGAGTTCCAGTACCGATCCCTCGTCGAGCACCTGCCGGCCGTCGTGTACATCGACGCCGTCGACGAGAGCAGCACCGCCACCTACGTGAGCCCGCAGTACGAGCGGCTGTTGGGATTCACCTCGGAGGAGCGACTCGCCGATCCCGAGCTCTGGCTCCGGCAGCTCCATCCGGAGGACCGGGATAGGGTGCAGGCAGAGTCCCTGCGCACGAACGCCACCGGCGACCCCTTCGATTGCGAGTACCGCATGCTCACGAAGGACGGACGCGTGGTGTGGCTCCGGGATCACGCCTTCCTCGTCGGCGGGGATGACGGCCGGCCGCCCTTCTGGCAGGGCGTGCTTTTGGACATCACGGCGGCGAAGCTGGCGGAGGAGGCGCTATCGCGCCGCGACGTGATCCTCGAAGCGACCGGCTTCGCTGCGGCCGCGTTCCTCAACGCCCTCGCGTGGACAGACGTGATCGACGAGGCCCTCGAGCGGTTGGGCACCGCTGCGGAGGCCAGCCACGCCTACGTCTTCCAGAACAGCCGGGACCCCGAGCGTGGCTCCACGGCGACGGAACGATGCGGATGGGTGGCACAGACCCCCGTATCTGCGCCGCCCAACGGCTTCGACCGCGTGATCGCGTACGAGGACGGGTTCGAGCGGTGGCACCGGATGCTCCAGGCGGGCGAGGTGATCCATGGCGCGACTCGATCGTTCCCGGACCCGGAGCGGCGGCAATTGCTCGACCGAGAGGGCATCGCGTCGATGGTGGTGATGCCGATCACCGTGGACGATGAGTGGTGGGGGTTCATCGGCTTCGACGACCGGATGCAGGAGCGAGTCTGGCAGCCGGCCGAGATCGACGCGCTCTCCGTAGCCGCCAACACGCTCGGTGCGGCGATCGGGCGAGAGCGCGCAGCACGACGCATCGCTGAGACCGAGATCCGCTATCGAAGCCTCGTGGAGCAGATCCCCGCGATCACCTACATCGAGGAGCCGAGCACCGGGCGAGCGATCTACATGAGCCCGCAGCTTGAGACTGTGCTGGGCTACACGCAACAGGACTTGCAGCAGGGCCAATTCTGGGACTCGATCCATGACGACGATCGAGCTCGCGTGCAGGCTGAGGACGAACGAACGAACGCCACCGGTGAGCCGTACCGGGTGCAGTACCGACAGCGCACGAAGGACGGGCGCTGGGTGTGGATCCGCGACGAGGCCACGCTCGTCCGCGACCGACGCGGCCACCCACTCTTCTGGCAGGGTGTCAAGTTCGACGTGACGGAGGAGAAGGTCGCGGAGGAGCAACTCCGCGACGCCGAGCAGCGATTCCGGGCGATCGTCGAGCACATCCCGGCCGTCGTGTACGTCGACCCGATCGAATGGCCCGCGGAGACCGTGTACGTCAGCCCGGAGCTGGAGCGGATGTTGGGCATCACCGCCGAGGAATGGGTGAGCGACGTGGATTCATGGGAGCGAGCGATCGCTCCCGACGACCGGGAGACCATCGTCCGGGACTACCTCGTGTTCCTCGAGACCGCCGGCCAGTGGAGCAGGGAGTACCGGTTCATCGCTCGGGACGGCCGCGTGGTGTGGGTGCACGACGAGGCGACGATCCTCCGGAACGAACAGGGCCTGCCCTCCTTCGTGCAGGGCGTCTGGTTCGACATCACCGAGCGGAAACTGGCCGAGGAGGCCCTCCAGGAGAGCGAGCAGCGCGAGCGGGAGGCGGCCGAGCGCCTGCGCGCGCTCGATGAGATGAAGAACACCTTCCTCGCCGCGGTCTCCCACGAACTGCGGAGCCCCCTCACCTCGATCCTCGGTCTGTCCATCACCCTGGAGCGTCACCAGGATATGGACCAAGGCGACCGCGAAGACCTCCTGGGACGCCTCTCGACGAACGCCCGCAAGCTGGACCGGTTGCTCAAGGATCTGCTCGACATCGACCGGTTGAGCCGGGGGATCGTCACCCCCATCTACCAGGTCACCGATGTCGGAGCGCTGGCGCGGCGCACCGTCGAGAACCTCGAGTCGCTCGCCCACCGATCCATCGCCGTGGAAACCTCGTCCGTCGTCATCAGCGTCGATCCGGCGAAGGTCGAGCGGATCGTGGAGAACCTCCTGGTGAACGCGGCACGCCACACCCGCGACGATCGGCGGATCTGGTTGCGCGTGGAACCGCTGGACAACGGTGTGCTGATCGCGGTGGAGGACGACGGCGCGGGCGTTCCCGAGGAGCTCGCAGACGCCATCTTCGAACCCTTCCTGCAGGGACCCACGATCTCCTCCCACTCCCCCGGTACCGGGATCGGGCTCTCGCTCGTGTCGCGGTTCGCCGCCCTGCACGGCGGCCGGGCATGGGTGGAACCGCGGACCGGCGGCGGGGCTTCCTTCCGCGTGTTCCTGCCATGCGGCCCCGTTTCGGCGGGCGAGGGCCCCGGCGAGGAGGCCGAGCCGATCCTCCACGAGGCGGACACCGGCACGTACACCGACGCCGGATAGACTCCGAGGCCATGCCCGTCCGCGACCATAACCCACAGCGACGCAGGCTCCATCTCCCGATCGTCGCCGTCACCCAGGGTCCCGGTGTGAACGCGCCCGGCCAGCGGAAGCCGCCGTGGCTCAAGGTGAAGCTGGCGAGCGGCCCGAACGTGACCGAGCTCCGCGGCATCATGCGTGGTCTCGAACTCAACACCGTGTGCGAGGAGGCGATGTGTCCGAACCTCGCCGAGTGCTGGCAGGACCGAGAGGCCACGTTCCTGATCCTCGGTTCGAAGTGCACGCGCCGCTGCGGGTTCTGCGATGTGATGACGGCCAAACCGGAGCCCGTGGACGATGAGGAACCCGCCCGCATCGCTGAGGCCGTGCGGGCGATGCGTCTGCGCCATGTGGTGATCACCGGCGTCGCCCGCGACGACCTGCCCGACGGCGGCGCCCGGATCTGGGCGGCCACGGTGCGAGCCGTGCGCGCGGCGGTTCCCGGGTGCACGGTGGAGGTGCTGCCCAGCGATCTCAAGGGGGGCGAACGGGACATCGCGACGGTCCTGGACGCCGAGCCGGACGTCTTCGCCCACAACCTCGAGACCGTGCGCCGGCTGCACCCCCGCATCCGGCCGGCCTTCGGATACGACCGTTCGCTGGAGGTGCTTCGCATCGCCGCAGACCTCCGCCCCGGTCAGATCACCAAGTCGAACCTGATCCTGGGGATGGGCGAGCGGCGCGAGGAGGTGGCCGGCGCCCTGGCCGACCTGCGCGATGCCGGCTGCGACATCGTGACGATGGGCCAGTATCTGCAACCGACCCCCATGCACCTGCCTGTGGATCGCTGGGTGACGCCGGCGGAGTTCGCCCATCACGCGGTTGAGGGCGAGGGGTTGGGCATCACGCACATGGAGGCCGGTCCGCTCGTCCGTTCGAGCTACCACGCGGGCCGGCAGCTGCAGCGCGTGCTGGCCGCAGCGACCGCCCGCTGACCCCTCCACCTGCTACTGCGTTCGATCCCACGGGTGCGTGGTGAAGATCAGCTCATGAACGGCCCGCCCCTGCGGATCATCGGTCTCTGTGAGCGTGAGCCGCAGCTCCCCGTGGTCCCGCTCCCACTCGAAACCCAGCGTGGGCGTCTCATCGCCCGAATAGGCGACCGCGCTCCCGTCGACGACGTAGGTGCCACGGAGCACCTCCAGGGTGACGCCGTGGGTGCGGGAGAGCCGGATCTGGCCACGGACCATCTCCAGTTGGTAGTCACCGACCAGGTCTGCAACCCGGTGCGTGGGGATCCCAGCGGCCGCCGCGTCGGCATCGGTGATCGTGACGGCGTACACGCCGTCGATCGGCGTCGTCTCGGCGCCGACGGCCGGCGAGGATGGGACGGCGACGGCGCTCGACGGCGCATCCG
>JBDUEF010000008.1:0-35318 GCA_040002535.1 Actinomycetota bacterium
TCAGCGAGGCCGGGATCGCGACCTTGATGGAGGTCGCCAGCGCCGTGTTCAGGTCGCCGAACTCTCGGTAGTTCTTCCACCAGTTCAGCGTGCAACATGTGAACTTCGGGACCTGCCGTTCCCCCCGGATGTCGTTGAAGCTGTACAGGATCATCAGCAATACCGGGCTGGCCAGGTACACGATCATGCCGATCGTGAAGAGAGGAAGGATGTAGAAGGTCCACCGGCGCCGCTTCACGCGCAGCGGCGGCAGATCAGGTTCGACGGCCTGACGGGGCACCGTGGCGACGCTGCTCATGCCGCGGTCGCCGCTGCCAGCGCGTCGTTCTCGGTCCCCAGGATCCGGGCGTACGCCACCGCTAGGACCAGCATGCCCAACATGAGGATCACCGAAAGCGCCGCCGCGTCCGGATACTGGAACTCGGTCAGGAACTTGGCTTGGATGACCTGCCCGATCATGTAGGTCCGGGAGCTGCCCAAGACCTGCGAGTTCACGTAGTCGCCGGTTGCCGGGACGAACGTCAGGATCACCGCGGCGAACAGCCCCGGGAACGACAGCGGCAGCACGACCTTGCGGAACGCCTCGGAACGGGTCGCGTACAGATCCTTGGCCGCCTCCACGTAGCGCCGATCGATGCGGTCGAGCGAGACGTAGAGCGGCAGGGCGGTGAACGGCAGGAAGTTGTAGGTGATGCCCGCGATCACCGCCACCGGACCCGCCAGCACGCGGAAGCTCTGCGGGAGCACGCCGAGGTTCTTGAGCGGTCCGAACAGCAGGCCGCTGTCGCCCAGGATGAACTTCCACTGCACCGTCCGGATCACGAAAGACACGAAGAACGGCACGAGGATCATGAAGAACAACGTGGACTTCCAGCGACCGCCGTAGAACGCGATCCAGTACGCCATGGGGTACGCCAGCAGGATCGCGATCGCGGTGGCGATCCCCGAGTAAGCCACCGACCGAAGGTAGAAGGACTTGTACTGGGAGAACACGTCGGGGTAGTTCGAGATCTCCCACGTGAACCTGAAGCCGCCCGACAGCAGACCGCCTGACTGAAGCGAGGTGTACACCACCAGGGCCAGGGGCAGGACGAACCCGAGGATCAGGTAGAGCCCACCCGGCCCCAGCAGCGCGTAAGGCACCAGCCGACGGCGCCTCCCGAGTGTCCGGTCACCCCTCGGCGCAGGCGGTGAAGCGGACGGCTCGGGAACGACGACGGTGCTCACGGGATCGAGCGCCGCCCCTCAGCTCTCGGAGATGGGCAGGAAGATGGAGTTCCATTCGTCCCGCTCCTCGTCCGTGGCGAGCGCTCGACCGAACGAGACCTTGCTCAGCATCTCCTCGTCGGGCCACAGCAGGGGGCTGTCGGCCATCTGCTTCAGCGCGTTCGCGGTGAAGTTGTCCGGCTCGGTCTTCGCATGCTCCTGGATCAGCCCCCGCACTGCCGACACCGGCGACATGTAGGCCACCCACTCGGTGATGAGCTGGGCGATCTCCGGCTTGTAGACGTAGTCCATCAGCTGCAGCGCCCCGGCGGGGTTGGCGGAATTAGCTGGTATCAGCATGTTGTCGATCCACAGCAGCGAGCCCCCGCCCGGCGTCGACGCGCCCGGCTCCGGCACCACGAACTCCCAGTGGTACTTCTCCCAGATCTTGTAGTAGAGGATGTCTCCCGACCACGCCATGACAGCCTTCGTGTTTCCGGCGAGGAAGTCGTCGATGTATTCCTGACCGGTATAGGCGCGCACGGTGCCGGAGTCCTTCTGCATCTGGAGCCAGGCCGCCGCCTCCTTCCAGTCATCGGGCGTCGAGACCTTCGGGTCGATGCCCAGGTTGATCATGACGACGTCGGGCATATCCGCCTTGAGCATGCTCACCGAGTTCGTCCCAACGACATCGGGATTGGCGAGGTCGTCCAGCGACACCACCGGGCGGGCGACGTCCTCGGTGCTGTAGCCGATCCCCGTGAGGCCCGATTGCCAGCACATGGAGTACTTGTTGCCGGGGTCGAACGCCGGATCCTTCGCGAAGGGTGCGGCGTTCTCGTCGAAGTTCGGACGCATGGAGGGATCCAGCTCCGTCACCCAGCCGTTCTGCGTCAGGTTCACGAACTCGGTACCGTTCGTGATCACCATGATGTCCCAGCCCGTGTCCTGTCCCGCCTGCAGCTGGGGCAGGAGCTCACCGAAGAACGACGCGTTGTCGTTGATGACGGCCTCGAAGTTCACCGTGATGCCGGTGTCCTCCTTGAACGTGTCCAGAGAGGGGTGGTATTTCTCGCCGGTGTCGTGGTTCAACGCGGTGTCGATGTACAGGGGCCAATTGGCGAAATTGATCTCAGTACCGGGCTCGGCGCCGAAGTCCACCGAGGCCCCCGCGGCCGGCTCGGCCCCGTCCGTGCCGGTGGTCGAGCTGGTGTCGCCACCGCACGCGGCCAGGATCGACGCCAGGCTCAGCGTGCCCACGCTCATGCCCGCGTACTTGATCATGTTGCGCCGCGACATACGCCGCTGCGTCATCCCGCGCATGAACGCCGACTGCATCTCCGGCGAGACCTGCGGAACCTGCTCGTCTGGCTGCGTCATTCGTCTTCCTCCTCCATCGACAGGCCGTCCTGCGGTACGACGGCGAACGTGTGGTCGGGCTTCCAGGAGAGCGTCACGCGCTCACCGGGACGCGGGGCCTCCTCGGCGCCCAGATTCTGGATGTAGACCGTCAGCATGGTGCCCCCGGGCCCCTCAACCTTGTACTGGTGGCTGACTCCGATGTAAGTGGACATGCGAAGCACGCCCGTGATGCTGTTCATGCCCTCGGGAACCGGACTCCCCTCGTGGGAGATCGTGATCTTCTCTGGTCGCACCCCCACCTTCACGCGCGTGCCCGCGTCCGGCGGGATCCTGTCCTGCGGCACCATCACGCTGGTGCCCGCGCTCAGCAGCACCGTGGCCTCGCCGTTGGACTGATCCTTGATCTCACCCTCCAGCAGGTTCGACGCGCCGAGGAAGGCCGCGACGAACTCGGTCGAGGGATTCTCGTAGACCTCCTCTGGCGGGCCGAGCTGCTCGATCTTGCCCTGGCGCATGACCGCGAGCCGGTTCGACATGGTCATGGCCTCCTCCTGGTCGTGCGTGACGTAGATGAAGGTGATCCCGACCTCCTGCTGGATGCGCTTCAGCTCCAACTGCATCTGTTTGCGGAGCTTCAGGTCCAGCGCGCCCAGGGGCTCATCCAACAGCAGCACCTTCGGATGGTTCACCAGCGCGCGCGCCAACGCGACCCGCTGCTGCTGGCCGCCCGACATCTGCGGCGGCCTGCGATCCTCGAACCCTTCGAGGTCGACGAGCTTCATGACGTCCGACACCCGCGTGCCGATCTCCGACCTGTCCACCTTCTTGCGCCGCAGCCCGAAGGCGACGTTCTCACGCACGTTGAGGTGCGGGAACAAAGCGTAGGACTGGAAGACGGTATTGACGTCACGCTTGTACGCCGGCAGGTCCGTGACGTCACGCCCACCCAGGAACACCGTGCCGTACGTGGGGTCCTCGAACCCGCCGATCATGCGCAGCGTGGTGGTCTTGCCGCACCCGGAGGGCCCCAGCATCGAGAAGAACTCGCCCTCCTCGATATCCAGGGACAGATCGTCCACCGCGGCGACATCACCGAACCTCTTCGTGACGCGCTCGAGGCGTACGTCGACTTCCGGCACGCGCGCACCCCTTTTCATGATCGACCGGTGAAGCCGCGAGTATGCCTCACGGCGCCCGCGATTATCACCCAATGGTCTCCGCCGGCGCGCCCGACCGCACCGGCCACCTATCTTCAACGACTTGTACGGAACGGACAAGGTCTGCGGATGGGCAACCGGCGAACGACCGGGTCGCGGCTGCGCCGACTAGGGCAGCGACCCGCCGCCAGCCTGGTTCCGCCGGCGATCGATCAGGCGGGGCAGTGCCGTGACCAGGAACAGCACGGCAGCGCCCATGAGCACGGCGCCGGCCGCGAACCGGCCGTCGATCAGACCCACCGCCAGTGCGCTGCCCGCGATCAGCGTGCTCCAGAGGTACATGAGCAGGACGGCCTGCCGGTGGCTGTGGCCGATGTCCATCAACCGGTGGTGGATGTGCTCCTTGTCGGCCTGCCCCAGCCCGATGTTGCGCCGCGCGCGGCGCAGGATGGCCAGCGCCACGTCCAGGAACGGCACGGCAAGCACCAGGAGGGGCACGAGGAGAGGGATCGCGATCACGGCCAGGTCGCCCCCGCTGGGTGGGAAAGGGTTGCGCCCGACACCGGAGATGGTGGCGATGGCCACCAGCATCCCCAGCAGCATCGCCCCGGAGTCCCCCATGAAGATCTTCGCCGGGTGGAAGTTCCATGGCAGGAAGCCGACGCAGATCCCCGCCGTGATGCACGACAGCAGGGCTGCAGCGGAGGCGGTCCCGAAGAGGCTGTCGGAGGAGACCATGTACACGAAGAAGGTGCCGGAGGCGATGGCGACCATCCCCGCCGCCAGGCCGTCCAGCCCGTCCACCAGGTTCACGGCGTTCACGATGGCCACGACCCATAGCACCGTGAGCGGGACCGCAAGATCGGCACCGAGCGACACGATGCTGTAGGGGCCGCCCCCGCTCCCCGGCATCACGAAGTACTGGAGTTGGACGCCGGCCAACACGAGGGTGCCCGCGCAGAAGATCTGACCGGTGAGCTTGGTGAGAGCTGTGATCCCGCGGAGGTCGTCGATGAACCCGAGACCGAGGATCGCCGTGCACGCGATGAGCGCACCCAATGGCTCGGCACTGCCCAGGTTCATGGCATCGAAGAACGGCAGCGTACGGGAGACCCCGAGGCCCACCAGGAGCCCCAGATACAGGCCCGTGCCGCCCAGGGTCGGAGTCGGTACGGCGTGCACCGTACGATCGTTCGGCTGGTAGATCGCGCCCATCCGAACGGCGATCCACCGAACGAGCGGCGTGGCCGCGAAGGAGGTCACTGCGCTGGCGCCGAAGACGACCAGATAGGCGATCACGGAGGAGCAGTCTGCGGGCCCGGTGCCGGGACGGCAACCGGGGACGCGATGGGTCGCGGCGCCTAGGGGTAGAGCGGGAACCGCTGCATGAGATCGTGCACGCGGCCCCTCGCCTTATCCTTGACCCCCTCGTCCTGGGGGTTCTTCAGCGCGTCGCCCAGGATGCCCGCGATCTCCGCCATCTCCGGTTCGTCCATGCCCAGGGTCGAGGGCCCAGGCGTGCCCACCCGGATGCCCGAGGGGGTCGAGGGGGGGTTCGGGTCGAAGGGGATCTGGTTCTTGTTGAGCGCCACGCCGACCTCCCCGGCCACCGTCTCCGCCGTCTTCCCGTCGATACCGACGGGGCGGGTGTCGGCGAGGATCAGATGGGAGTCGGTGCCGCCGGAGACGATCCTCAACCCCTCGTCGGCCAGGCCCGAGGCCAGCGCGCGGGCGTCGCGGACGGTCCGCTCGGCGTAGGCTCGGAAGTCCGCGCCCATCGCCTCCTTCAGCGCGACGGCCTTGGCGGCGATGACGTGCTCCAGGGGCCCGCCCTGCATCATGGGGAACACCGCTTTGTCGATCGCCTTCGCGTGCTCGGCCTTGCACACGATCATGGCGCCGCGCGGACCCCGCAGGGCTTTGTGGGTGGTGAAGGACACGACGTCGGCGTGCGGCACGGGGCTCGGGTATGCCCCTCCAGCCACGAGCCCGATGAAGTGCGAGGCATCCACCCAGAACAGGGCCCCGACCTCGTCGGCGATCTGCCGGAAGGCGGCGAAGTCGATCGAACGCGGGTAGGCCGTGTAGCCGGCCAGGATCATCTTCGGCCGCTCGGCCAGCGCCATCTCACGGATCCGGTCCATATCGAGCTGCTCGGTGTCCCGGTCGACCTCGTAGCCCACGAAGTTGAACCACTTCCCGGACACGTTCACCGGGGAGCCGTGTGTGAGGTGCCCGCCGTGCGCGAGCACCATGCCCAGCACCTTGTCGTCGGATCGCGGCTCCAGGAACGCCCCGAAGACCGCGAGGTTGGCGGAGGCGCCGGAGTGGGGTTGGACGTTCGCGTGCTCGGCGCCGAACAGCTCCTTCGCCCGATCGATCGCGAGCTGCTCGGTCACGTCGACGAACTCGCATCCACCGTAGTACCGCCGGCCCGGATAGCCCTCGGCGTACTTGTCGGTCATCGTGGAACCGAGCGCGGCCAGCACGGCTGAGCTCGCATAGTTCTCCGAGGCGATCAGACGAAGCTGCGTGCGTTCGCGCTGTAACTCGCTGGCGATGGCCGCGGCCACCTCGGGGTCGACGGCCTTCAACGCTTCCCAGTCCGCTGCGTACTCCCTCATGCGTGCGCTCCTCGCTCGATGCCCTGCTCGATCTGGGTGATCTGCTCGATCCGCGCCACGTGCCGGCCCCCTTCGAAGTCGGTGGCCAGCCAGACGCGGAGGATCTCCTCGGCATAGGGGGGTGCGACGATGCGCGCCCCCATGGCCAGCACGTTGGCGTCGTTGTGCGCGCGCGAGAGGCGAGCGAGCGTCACGTCGTGGCACAGGGCCGCCCTGGCGCCGTGCACCTTGTTCGCCGCGATCTGCTCGCCTTGCCCCGATCCGCCCAGCACCACCGCACGGTCGGCCTCGCCACCGGTCACCGCCCGGGCGGCGGCAGCGCAGTACGGCGGATAGTCCACCGGCTGGATGGAGTCGGTCCCCATGTCCAGCACCTGGTGACCCTCCTGTTCCAGGAACCCCTTCAGGTGCTCCTTCAGGGGGAATCCGGCGTGGTCGGAGCCCAGGGCGATCCTCATGCGGTCTCCTGCGATGCCGATCGGCTCGAGGCGCCCGGTTCGGCCGTGCCGAACAGGCCGGCCACCAGCCGATCGATCCACGCGTCGAGCTCCCAGGCGATGGCCCGATACGCGTGCTGCGGCTGGCCCAGCGGGTCGGCCACGTCGTGATCGTGTGGGTTGCCGGCGAAGCCGCCCTCGCGGAGCTCGTTGGCCTGGGCGACGCGGGCGCGCAGCGATCCCACGACCGTCCCCGCCTCGACGGGAGGCAGCGCCTCGAGGAGCCGCACGAGCTCCTTCAGCGTGAAGGTGCGTGCCCTGGCCTCCGGGTCCATCCGTCCGACGACGTCGCTGTGCTCGCCGGCCATCGCCAGCACGAGGTCGGCATCCCCCAGCATCTGCGGGGTGAGCAGGCGCGCCACGTGGCCGGTGATGTCGATCCCGCGCTCGGCTGCGGCGGCCACGGAGCCGGGCTGCGCCGGGGAACCCTCCCACCCCTGCGTGCCGGCGGAGTCCACGCAGGGGGCATCCGGACCGAACCGGGCATTCAACGCGCCGCGGAGCGATCCCTCGGCGATGGGCGAGCGACAGATGTTCCCGGTGCAGATGACCAGCATGTGCGCCACGGGAGGCGAGTCTAGCAGTGGTCCTCAGCCGGCCAGCACGCGCGAGATCGTCTGCTCGTCCACCACGCCGGACCGCAGGATCACGGGCTCGCCGTGCGCCAGATCGACGACGGTGGAGGCGGCGCCGCTCAGCAGCCCCTCCTCGCACAGATACACCGATACGGCCTCGCCGAACAGGGCGTCGAGCTCCTCGCATCCGGAGGGCGTCGGGGATCCGGAGCGGTTCGCGCTGGTGACGGCGAGCGGCCCCGTGCCGGCCAGCACGGCGAGGGCGAGCTGATGGTCGGGAACACGCACACCGATGGTCTCGACGTCCCCGCCCAGGTCCCAGGGCAGGCTCAGATCGGTCCTGGGCAGCACGAGCGTGAGCCCCCCGGGCCACAGGACTGCGGCGAGCCGGTGCGCGCGTGCATCCAGATTGGCGATCCGGGCGACCGCTGCGATGGACGGGGCCAGGACGGGGAGCTCCAGGCTGCGGGGGCGAGCCTTGGCGGCGAACAGTGCGGCGGTGGCCTCGGCGCGATCGGGTCGCGTGCCGATGCCGTACACGGTATCGGTGGGCAGCACGATCAGCTCACCGCGCAGCGCCGCCGCGACGGCATCCTCCACGGGCGAACTCACGATCGTCGCCCGACGACCACCCGATCGCGCCCCACCAGGTCGGCATGCACCCGCACGTGGTCGAATCCCGCCGAGGTGGCCGCCTGCGACACCGCCGCACCCCGCGTCGCGCCGATCTCCACCGCTACGCTCCCTCCCGGCCGGATCCACGCCCGCGCTGCGTCGAAGAGCCGGCGGTAGATCCCGATCCCACCCGTGAGCGCCAGCGGTGGATCGGCCCGAACCTCCTGCGGCAGGTTCGCCATCTCCGCCGGCTCCACGTACGGAGGGTTGCTCACGACCAGGTCGACCGTGCCGCGCAGCTCCTCGGCGACAGGGTCCAGGAGATCTCCCTGCAGGACCGAGATGGCCAGCCCGAGCCGCTCGGCGTTCTCCGAGGCGAGTTGCACGGCCTCCGGCGACAGATCGGTGGCGATGACGAGGGCGCCGGGGTGCTCGTCGGCGATGGCCAGGGCGATCGCACCGGTACCGGTCCCCACGTCGACCACCACGGGCCGGGGCTTCCCCGCGATCACGTCGAGACAGTGCTGCACCAGCACTTCCGTCTCAGGTCTGGGCACGAACACGCCTGAGCGCACGGCGAGGAGGAGGTGACGGAAACCCTGCTCCCCCGTGAGGTGTTGCAGCGGCGTCCCCGTGCAGCGCAGGCAGAGCGCCCGGCCGAAGCGCCGAGCCTCCGCCGGGCTCAGCGGCTCCTCTCCCGTGTACAGGCCGACCCGCGAGACCGACAGCACGTTCGCCAGCAGGGCCTCGGCGGTCGGGACCGGGCTCTGCACGCCGTGGCGCCCGAGGTAGTCGGCGGCCCGGCGGGCAACCTCGGCCGGACGCACTGTGGTCACTCCTCCCGCGTGGCGAGCTGCTCGGCGCGCTCGGCGTTCTGGAGGGCGTCGACGAATCCGTCGAGGTTGCCGCTCAGGACATCCTGCAGTCGATGCACCGTGAGCTTGATCCGATGGTCGGTGACCCGGCCCTCGGGGAAGTTGTAGGTGCGGATCTTCTCCGACCTGTCGCCCGTGCCGACCTGCGACCTCCGGGAAGAGGCCTCTTTGGCCGCCGCCTCCTCCTGCGCACGCCGCAGGAGCCGCGCCCGGAGGTAGCGCATCGCCTTCTCGCGGTTCTGGAGCTGCGAACGCTCCTCCTGGCAGGTCACGATGATGCCGCTGGGCTTGTGGGTGATCCGGACCGCCGAGTCGGTGGTGTTCACCGATTGACCACCGGGTCCCTGGGAGCGGAACACCTGCAGCTCGAGGTCCTCGGGGCGGATCTCGATCTCGACCTCCTCGGCCTCGGGCATCACGGCGACGGTGGCCGTCGAGGTGTGGATCCGCCCCTGCGACTCCGTCACCGGCACCCGTTGGACCCGGTGGACGCCGGACTCGTGCTTGAGCTTGGAGAACGCCTCCCTGCCCCGGATCTCGAGCGCCGCCTCCTTGAGGCCGCCGAGCTCGGATCCCTGCGTGCTCAGCACTTCGGTCTTCCAGCGGTGCTGCTCGGCGAACCGGCGGTACATCTCCACCAGCTCGCCCGCGAACAACGCCGCCTCCTGACCCCCGGCCCCGGCGCGGATCTCCAGGATCACATCCTTGCCGTCGCTGGGGTCCGTCGGGATGAGCAACGTCTCCAAGGTGGAGGTGAGCGAGTCGGCTCGAGCCTGGGCCTGCTCGGCTTCATCACGGAAGTAGGCGGCCGTGTCGGGATCGGCTTCGGCCCTGGCCAGCTCCTGCGCCTCGTCGGCCTGGCGCTGGGACTCCCGACGAGCCCGATACGGGACGACGATCTCGTGGAGCTCAGCGAAGCTCTTTCCGAGGGTGCGGAGCCGGTCGGGGTCGTTGGACACCTCAGGAGAGGCCATCTCGGCGGCGACGGCGTCGTACCGGGCCTCGATCTCCTCCAGGCGCTCCTGCATGGGATCCATGCGATGGATTATCGCCGGACGAGGGGCCGCACGGCCCGCCCGCGGTGGCGTGCGCCTTCAGGACGGATCGGGGAAGGGTTCTGGGCCCGCATCGCCCTCGACCTCGCCGAAATCCACGTCGATCACCGGCAGGTCGGTCATCTTCATGGCCTCGGTCTCGGTCGACACCCAGAGGTCCTCGTAGTGGGGATCCACGACACCGGCAGCGTCGCCGCTCGGCGCGGGCGGGGGTCCGGGCGCCGACATGAATTCGTCGCCGCTCGGCGCGGGCGGGGGTTCGGGCGCCGACATGAACCCGTCATCGCCGGTGTCCTCGCCGAGCGCCGACTCCAGCTCTTGGGCGACGCCCAACAGTCGAGACTGCATCTGCTGCAGCTGATCGACGAGGTGTTCCCGGCGCGAGGACAGCGTGGATAGGACCCGTTCGGCCTCCGCCTTCGCGTGGTGCAGGACCTCGTCGCCGTGGTAGCGCGCCTCCTCGGCCTGGGATTGCGCATCCGTGCGCACCCGGTCGGCCTCGGCTCGCGCCTCCGCCATCCGACGTGTCGCCTCGGCCTCGGCCTCGCTGACGATCTTCCCGGCCTGGCCGTCGGCGGCACGGATCAACTCGCCCAACCGGCTGGCGAGCTCCTCGTACGGATCGACCGCGGGCGGCGTCTGCACCTCGGGCTGGGCCTGCGGCTGCTGCTGGGGCTCAGCGCCCGACGCGTGCTGCCGAGCCGACTCCATCTCCAGGCGGGCCTCCCGGAGCTGGCCCTCCAGCGTCTCCACCTGCGCGGCCACCTGCTGGAGGTAGTCGCGCACCTGCTCGGGGTCGTACCCGCGGCGGATCGTGGCGAACTCTCGTCGGCGGATCTGGTCGGCGCTGGGCAACAACGGCAGGTCGAGTTCCGTGGCGGACATGGCGCAACCTCCTGGGTGCCCGGGGGGGGCCTCACATCTTCAGGGGCCCCGTGAATCGATGCAACGACCTTGGCGGAAGTTTATCCGAACCAGGCACGCCCGGCGAGGAGCGACCCCGCTCCGTCTCCGGATCCCCGGCGCCTGCTACGGGCTGTCGGCGTGGGAGGCACCCTCGCGTTCGGCTCGCAGGACCTCCTTGAAGGAGGCGATCGCCACCTCGATCTGCCCTCGATCGGGCGGTTGCGTGGTGATCTTCTGCAGCAGCTTTCCCGGAGCCATCAGCACCCGCATCATCATGGACTCGGGGAACCTCGCGCCCAGACGAAGGGCCTCGTAGGACAGGCCGGCGATCGCCGGGATCGCGATCAGCCGGGACCCTATCCGCCAGAGGATCCCCGGCGTTCCGAACAGGGTGAAGACGAACACGGTGATGATCATCACGATGATGAGGAAGTTCGTGCCGCACCGGACGTGCACGGTCGAATATCGGTCGACGTGCTCGGGGTCCAGGGGGTCGCCGTGTTCGTACGCCGCGATCGTCTTGTGCTCCGCCCCGTGGTACTCGAAGACCCGGTGGATCTCCTTCGTCCGTCCGATCAGGAACAGGTACGCCACGAAGATGCCCACGCGGAACAGCCCTTCGAGCACGTTCGTGAGGATGCCATCGCTCCCGACACGGTGCTGCACCCAAGAGAACAGCACCGTGGGACCCAGGATGAAGATCACGATGAACAGCGTCATGGCGATGGCGAGCGACGCGCCCATCTGGCCGGAGGACAGCTGCTCCTCGTCGTCGGAGGACTCGCGGGCTCCGATCTGGAGCGCCTTCATGCCGATCACCATGGATTGGCCCAACACGATGATCCCGCGCAGGAAGGGCTTCCCCAGGATCGGGATGCGCTTCACGATGGACTCGATCGAGTGGGACTCCAGGTGGATCTGCCCTGACGGACGACGCACGGCGATGGCCCAGTGGGCCGCGCCGCGCATCATGACGCCCTCGATCACGGCCTGGCCGCCGTACAGATGGCTGGTGGTCGCGGACGCGTTCTCGGCCATGCGGCCGGGTTACTCGCTCGGGGCGGGGGCTGCAGGGGGCGGCGACGGCGCGATGCCCTGCGCGGCCTGGGTCTTCGCGTAGCGCCGCTGGAAGCGCTCGACCCTGCCTCCCTGATCCATCAGCTTCTGCTTGCCCGTGTAGAAGGGGTGGCAGGCCGAGCAGATCTCCGCGCGGATCTCACCCACGGTGGAGCGGGTCTGGAAGGTGTTGCCGCAGGAGCAGTGGACGTTCGCGATCTGATAGTCGGGATGGATGCCCTGTTTCATGGTCTGTCTCCTCGGATCGGTGCCCTGTCAAGCGTACCCGGGGTCCGGGTCAACCGCCGGAGGGGGCCTTCGCGATCTCCTTCAGGAACTGCTCGTTCGACTTCGTAGCTCGGATCTTGTCGGTGAGGAGTTCGAGCGCCGCACCGGGCTCCAGCGCGTGCAGAACGCGGCGGAGCTTCACCACCAGCGCCAGCTCCTCGATCGGCATCAGGAGCTCTTCCTTGCGGGTGCTGGAGGCGTCCACGTTGATGGCGGGGAACAGGCGCTTCTCCGCCAGAGAACGATCCAGACGCAGCTCCATGTTCCCGGTTCCCTTGAATTCCTCGAAGATCACCTCGTCCATCCGGGAGCCCGTCTCCACCAGGGCGCTGGCGATGATGGTGATCGAGCCGCCCTCCTCGATGTTTCTGGCCGCACCGAAGAACCTCTTCGGGGGGTACAGCGCCGTGGAGTCCACACCGCCGGACAGGATCTTGCCCGACGCCGGCGCCGCCAGGTTGTAGGCGCGGGCCAGCCGTGTGATCGAGTCCAGGAGGATGGCCACGTCGCGGCCCATCTCGGCCAACCGACGGGATCGCTCCAGGACGAGCTCGGTGACCTGGATGTGCTGGTCGGCGGGCCTATCGAAGGTCGAGGACACGACCTCGGCGGCCTGCACCGTGCGCTGCCAGTCGGTCACCTCTTCCGGGCGCTCGTCGACCAGCAGCACGATGACGTGCGTGTCGGGACTCGACGAGGCGATGCCATTCGCGATCTGCTTGAGGATGGTGGTCTTCCCGGCCTTCGGGGGCGACACGACCATCCCGCGCTGGCCCTTGCCGATCGGCGCCACCATGTCGATGATCCGTTCGGCCACACCCGAACCCTCATGCTCCAGTCGGAACCGCTCGTCGGGGAAGAGCGGCGTGAGCTTGTCGTAGTTCGGTCGCGACTTCGCGGCCTCGGGGTCCATGTCGTTGATCGCGTCGATCTGCAGCAGGGCCGCGTACTTCTCGTTGTCGCGTGGGCGCCGGATCTTGCCCGTGAGCATGTCGCCCTTGCGAAGCATCGAGCGGCGCACCTGCGCCAGGGACACGTAGATGTCCTCGGGGCCGGGCAGGTAGCCGGACGTGCGCAGGAACCCATAGCCCTCGGGAAGGATGTCGAGCAGACCCGTGGCCGTGGGGGCGGTCAGCAGCTCCTCCTCGCGGCCCTGCTCCTCCCGGACGCGGCGCTCCTCGCGCTGCTTGCGTCGATCCTCTCGGGAGGGACGCTGCCGGCGGCCGTCCCGATCGCCGCCCTGGCTCTGGCCCTGGCTCTGGCCCTGGCTCTGGCTCTGGCCCTGGCTCTGGCCCTGGCTCTGGCCCTGGCCCTGGTTCCCGCGATTCTGGTTGCGGTCGCCACGGTTCTGCGAGCGGTCGCCACGACCGGGGTTGCGATCGCCCCTGTCGAGCCCCTGTGGCCTGTCGTCCTCCTCGGCCGCACCGCTCCGATCCCACGACCGATCGTCGCGGCCGGGCGGCGACTGATCCCGGGGAGGGGCGCTGCTCTGCCCGTCCGGGGCCTCCAGCGGCGGCCGGCTACCGGGCTCCTCGGACGCGGTCTCCGTTCGGTGCTCGGCGCCGTTGTCAATGGCGACGGCGCCGTCCCGCGAGGATGCGGGGGCGGCCGAGACCGCGCTCTCCGGCGCGCCGTTGCCGCCCGGGGCGCTGGCCACGATGGCGTCGATGAGCCCGGCCTTGCGCAGCCGCTGCGTTCCCTCGATCCCGAGGTTCGACGCGATCTTCTGGAGCTCGGGGATCAGCTTCCCCTCGAGGGTGCTGCGGTCTGAGGTCTCCATGGGGCTATGCCCCTCCCTTCAAGTTTTGCTGCAGTGCGATCCAATCGGCCTGGAACCGTTCCAGTCCCAGGTCGGTGAGTGGGTGCTTCACGAGCTTGGTGAACACGTCGTAGGGCATGGTGGCGATGTCGGCGCCGGCGAGGGCGGCCTCCACGATGTGCATCGGGTGGCGGAGGGACGCGGCCAACACCTCCGTCTCGTATCCCTGCACGTCGTAGATCTCACAGATCTGGCGCAGGGCGTGCATGCCGTCGGCGGCGGCGTCGTCGATCCTCCCGATGAACGGTGACACGATGTAGGCGCCGATCTCCGCCGCCAGGATCGCCTGGGCGGGCGAGAACACCAGCGTCACGTTGATCTTGGTCCCGTCGTTCACCAATCGGCGGCCGGCTGCGAGGCCGTCGGGCGTCATCGGCACCTTCACGATGGCGTTCGGCGCCTTCTGCGCCAGGCCGACGCCCTGCTCGTACATGGCGTCGGCGCCCGACTCCGTCACCTCCAGCGAGACGTCGCCCTTGACCTCCTCGAGGATCAGCTTCCAGACGGTGTCGGGATCGTGTCCCTCCTTGGAGATCAGCGTGGGGTTCGTGGTGACGCCCGATAGGACGCCCCAGCGATTGATCTCGCGGATCTCCTCGATGCTGCCAGTATCCAGGAACAGTCTCATCCGATCCTTCCTTCCTGCACGGGATCTCTCCCCGCACGCATCTGCACCGCTCGTTCCGTGGCTCGCTCCATCACCAGATCGATCACCGAGGCCAGGGCTTGGTCGAAGTTGTAGTTGGGGATGATGGGCACCCCGTGCGACAGCGCCTGTGACTTCACGTAGCGCTGCAGCCGACGGATGTTGTCGAATCCCTCCGCGTACCGCTGGGCGGGGCGCGCGATCACGTCGTTGCCACGTGCGACGAAGTGGCTCCGATGCATGTCCTCGTCCTCCACCGTCAGCACCACGGGCACCGCAAGGATGCGCTCGGCGCCCGCATCGAAGAACCCCGGCACCACGTGGGCGCCCTCGATCACGATGCTCGTCCCCTCCGTCGCAGCGCGATCGACCAGCGCGTTGATCCCCACGGCGACCGCAGCGGTCTGCTCCCGGAACCCCACGGTGAGGGCGTCGGCCGACCCCACGGGTGGCTCGCGGAGCGCGCTGTCGGCCTGGAACGACGAGGTGTAGAGCGTCGGCATCAGCTCGGCGCTGAACAACGAGCGCATGACCTCGCGGATCGCGTCGGTGGCCACCACCCGCACGATGCCCAATCGGGCGGCGAGCTGTGTGGCGAGGGTGGACTTGCCGACCCCCGTGGTTCCCCCGATCAGCACCACCAGCGGGATGTCCAGGGATTCGACCTCCCGCCAGCGCAGGAAGTTCTTCGCGTAGCGCTCCCCGGCCACCTCACGGAGCACCGCCAGGGTGATCTCGGCGAGCTCGGCCGACGTGATCGAGGGCTGCGCGCGATCGATCAGCTGATCCTCGACGGCCTCGGCCACCTGATAGGAACGGACGGGCGACAGGCCCGTGACCATGACTTGGGAGGCCATCAGCCCCTTGGAGTAGGGCAGGCCCTGTTCACGATCGGAGATGAGGATGTGTGGCGTCTTGGATCCCCTCGTACCCACCGGTCTTCTACTCCCGGTCTCGGCCTCGTTGCATCGCGACCTCGACGACCGGGCCAAGCACGGTCTCGAGGTCGATGTCGCCCTCCATCACCGTGGCCCGGTTGTCGACGAACACGACCTCCGCCCCCCGACCGAGGGCCCGCTCGCACGCGATGTCCACGGCCGCTGCCTTCAGTTCGGTGAGAAGGACGTCGTACTCGTCGGCCTCGTCTAGGTCTTGCTGCAAGCCCGCTCGATCGGCCAATCTCGCGGACCACCCCACCACGGTGCACCCGTGGGCGGATTCCAAGTGGCGAACCTGCCGCTCGGCGACCGCATCCGGTGCCGTGGTGACGAAGAACGTCCTCCTGCCCTGCACATCCGCCAGCGGAACCGGGGAGAAGTCGGTCACTATGTGCCGCCCATCGCCGTGGAGGCGCTGGAGATGGGATCGCAGTGCGGAGAGGTTCTCGGACCCCCGATCGGGGTCTGCCCCCATTGTAAGCACCACCACGTCACATAGCAACAGGCGGAACGGGCCCAGGTAACCGCCGAGATATTCGGGCGGGGCGGAGACGGGGACGACCAGCACGCCCGCGTCCCAGGGCACCGGGGGAACCGCGGAGCCGCTGCCCTCCAGGATCACCAGGCCGGCGCCCCTGGCCACCGCCACCTCCGCCGCCTCCCGGACGTTGGATGCCCAGGGAGCGCCTGCCAGGCCGCCCCCCGCCCGGCGGGCTCCGACCGTCGTCACGCCGGTGGTGAGCGCGTCCTCCAGATAGTCCGACGCCGCGTGCCTGCCCGCGCGCTCCAGCTCCAGCAGGCGCGCCAGGTCGATGGAGCCGGCCTCGGCCACCTCGGGCGTGGCGGGTCCCCCCCGACCCATCGCCACCACGATCGGGTTCAGGCCCATACGGGCGGCAAGCCGAGCCACCTCGCCGGCGATCGCGGTCTTCCCCGTCCGCTTGCCGGTGCCGATCACAGCCAGCGTGGGCGCTCCCAGGGGCGGTCCCTCGATCGGAGGATCGAGGCGGAAGTCCGATCCGAGGTAGGGGATCCCCGCCGAGAGCGTCACCGCCGCCAGGTCCATCCGCTCCCGGTATCCCAGCACGGGCTCGTCGGAGAGGTCGAGGACGGCCTCGGCGTCGTATCGCGCGATCGCCCGTCCCAGTGACGACATCCGGTCCCCGCTCATCACCACCACCGGAGCCCCCACCTCGATCGGCACATCCGGACGGAGCTTCTCCGTGCCACCGACGAGCAGGGCCACCACCACCTCGAATCCCCGCTCGCGGGCAACCTCGATCGCCCACCGGGTGACGGGCGGGTAGTGCTCGCCGTCGATCAGGGCGATGACGCGGATGCGGGAGCCTCTCTGCTCGGAGGGTCGCTACTCGCGGACGGGGACGCCGCGCTCCTCGACCGGCCGTTCCAGCTCCCGGTGGTACTGGGCGCCGGTCGTGAGCGAGAAGTGTGCGATCACGTTCGAGCCGCCGAAGGGGAACCGTCGATGGATCTTCACCTCGTCGCCCTCGAACTCCAGAACGTTGTAGCAGGGTTTGGTGTAGCCCCTCAGGCGCAGCGAGGAGACGGTCCCTGCATTCGCGATGTACATGTTCTCCAGACGCCAGACGTAGGGCACGTGCTTGTGGCCCGAGAGCACGATGTTCACCCCGCTGGTGATGAGCACCTCGAGGAGGTCCCCGGCATCCATCACGGTGCTGCGCTCCCGTCCCGTGCCGGGCACGGGGATCAGATGGTGATGGATCGCGAAGATCTTCAGATCCGCCGGGCCGGCGAACTGCTCCCGGATCCACGGATACCGCTCACGGCCGATCTGACCTTCGTTGAGGTCGGGCTCCGATGAGTCCGCGCCGACGATCCGCACGCCCTTGATCTCGTGCACCCAGTGACGGGGGCCGACCAGATCCTCGAAGTGGAGATAGCCCACGTTGCGGGCGTCGTGGTTGCCGGTGACGGTGAGGACCGGCGAACGGATCCGGTCCCTGTAGGCGATCCAATTCTTGTATTCCTGGCGGTATCCCTCGTTCGTCAGGTCCCCGGTGCAGACCACGACATCGGGAGCCAGCTCGTTCAGCTCGGCGATGACCCGGTTCATCAGGTTCGGCACGAAGTAGGGGGAGCCGACGTGTGGGTCGGAGATGTGGGCGATCGTGACCACGGCATCAGTCTAGCGGCCGGCAGGTCGGAGAGATGCAGCGGGAGTCGTCACGGGCCCTGTGGGACGATAGCGCCACCGTGAGCCTCCTCGACATCGTGCTGATCGCCCTGCTGCTGGTGGCCGGGTACACGGGCTCCCGACGGGGAGCGGCGCAGCAGCTGGTGACATACCTGGGCGTTGGGGCCGGATTCGTCGTCGGGACGCTGTTGGCGCCGTCGCTGGCGACGCAGGCCGGGAGTCCCGCGGGCCAGGCGGAGCTCGCCGTCGGCACCCTGCTCGTCTGCGGAGCCATCGGCGACGCGATCGGCTGGTTCTTCGGATCGAAGCTGCGGGCCAGGGTGGTCCGGACCCGGCTCAGCAGGGCCGACACCCTGGGTGGATCGTTCGTCTCGGTCGGCGCGGTCCTGCTGGTGGTCTGGTTCTTGGCGTTGAACCTGGTGAGCGGACCGGTGCGTGCCGTCTCGCAGCAGATCCAGCGCTCCACCATCGTGCGCGGGCTCGCCGCCGCGCTGCCCGAGCCGCCCTCGCTGATCGGGGAGGCGCGTCGCTTCCTGAACGTGCTGGGCTTCCCCGACGTCTTCCTGGGTCTTCCGCCGCTGCCTGCCGCCCCGGTCAGCCCGCCCACCGCGGAGCAGGCAAGCACCGCCTTCGACGCGGCCTCCGCCAGCACCGTCCAGATCGTGGAGGCCGCGTGCGATCAGCTCCTGGAGGGCAGCGGGTTCGTCGCCGGGCCGGGGCTCGTGGTCACGAACGCGCACGTGGTGGCGGGTGGCGACTCGCCGCAGGTTCGACTCGACGGGGCATCGTTCGGCGCGACCACGGTGCTGTTCGCTCCCGCCCTGGACATCGCGATCCTGCGCGCACCGGACCTCCACGCTCCGCCGCTCGCGCTGTCATCCTCGGAGTGGGGCCGGGGCGCCGCGGGCAGCGTGCTCGGCTACCCGGAGGGAGGACCCCTCACGGGTCGCCGCGCCGCCATCCGGGCCGTGTTCGATGCCACCGGCCGCGACATCTACGGAGAGGACCGGGTGATCCGCCGGATCTACGAGCTGCAGACACTGGTGCGCCCGGGCAACAGCGGCGGACCCTTCGTGCTCGCCAACGGGCAGGTGGCGGGCGTGGTGTTCGCCGCGTCCTCGATGAACCAGAACACCGGCTACGCCATCACGTCGCTGGAGGTGCTTCCGTTGGTCTCCCAGGCCGGCCAGCTCACTACCGCAGCCGACACGGGACCGTGCGACCGCTGAGTTACTCCTCCATCACGACCCGGACATCGCCCTGTCGCTGCAAGAGGCTGAACGAGGTGATCTCTCCCTCCCGGCGGAACAGCAGCGTGATCCGGCTGGATCCCACCCGGAGGTTGCGCAGCTCCACGGTGTGGAGCCAGGGAGGCAGGTGGGGCTCGTTCACCGTGAGCAGGTTGTGTTCGGCGCGGGCGGAGATGCCCAGCATCGACTGCAGCATGAGGAAGGGGGCGCCGGCGGCCCATGCCTGTGGGCTGCACGCGACCGGATAGCTGACGGGACGGTTCGGCGAGCGTCTCGTGAAGCCGCAGAACAGCTCGGGCAGCCGCAGGTAGTCGGCGTGGATGGCGGCGTCGAAAAGGGCGGTGGCCACCCGGTTCGTGGATCGGACGAAGCCGTACCGCTTCAGACCAGCGGCGATCAGCGCGTTGTCGTGCGGCCAGACCGAGCCGTTGTGATAGCTCATGGGGTTGTACGCCGCGGCGGACTTGCTCATGGTGCGGACACCCCAGCCGCTGAACATGTCGGGTGCCAGTAGGCGCTTGGCGACGGCCCTGCCCTTCTCCGGATCCGCGATGTCGCAGTACAGGGCATGGCCCGGGTTGGACATCACGGTGCGCACTTGGCGCTTGTCCCGATCCAGGGCGCCCGCGAAGTATTGCTCGTCCTCCATCCAGAAGGCCTCGTTGAAACGTCCGCGCAGCTCGTGGGCCTGTCCGCGGAGGAACTCCGCTCGCTGCTCCTGCCCGAGGGCCTCGTACACGTCGGCCATGCGGAGCTTCGCCAGGTAGACGTACGCTTGGACCTCGGCCAGCGCGATCGGCGTCTCGGCCATGCGGCCGTCCGCATGAACGATCGAGTCGTGCGAGTCCTTCCATCCTTGGTTGCGGATCCCGCCCGGCGAACGGGTCTGGTACTCCACGAATCCGTCGTCGTCGCGATCGCCGTACTCGTCGATCCATCGCAGCGCGGCTTCGGCGTTGGGGAGCAGCGCCCGCGCGAAGTCCAGGTCACCGGTCCATCGCAGATGCGCGCCGTAGAGGATCAGGAACCATGGCGTCGCGTCGATCGATCCGAAGTAGGGGGTATGCGGGATGGCGCCGGCACCGGCCAGCTCGCCGTGTCGGATCTCGTGCAGGATCTTGCCGGGTTCCTCGTCCCGCCAGGGGTCCTCCCGGGTCCCCTGGTGGCGCGCCAGCAGCTCCAGCGTGTCGCGCGCCAGGGTCGGATTCACCGACAGCAGTTGATGCGCGGCGATCAGTGAGTCGCGACCGAACAGGGTCACGTACCAGGGGATGCCGGCGGCCAGCATCATGAGCCCGTCGGTGGTGCGGGTGGAGAGGGCGCGCACGTCGCGGATGCTGCGTTCCAGCAGTTGGTCGAAGAGCTCGTTGTCGGTGGCGACCTGGGTGGACTCCCGCTCCCAGTCTTCGTAGGAGCGGCGGAGATCGTGGACGGCGACGTCGAACTCGATCGGAGCCGGCCGCACGTCGCCCGTGACGGGGTCGACGATCAGTCCCAGCATCCGCGTCTGATACGGCCCCAGATGCAGCCGGAACGTCGCGGTCACCGTGCCGTCGGACTCCTCCTCGATCCGATCGGGGGTGCTGGCGAACTCGATGCGGGTGAGCCGGCGCACCCCGTCGAGGCCAAGGTGGGAGAAATCCACGCCGCGCTCGGTGAGGGTGGGCGTCTCCAGCTCCCCACGATCCTCGCGCACCATGCCGCGCACCTCGAAGATATCGGCGAAGTCCGCGGCCAGCGAGAAGGCGAGATCCAACGAGACCGCGTGCCCGTTGTAGTTCTTCACCCGCACCCGCTCGAACAGCCTGCCGTTGATGGCGCGGATGCGCCGGATGTTGAGGGTCTGCTGGGGGACCACGATCTCCTCGCCCTCGTACAGGTCGGGGTTCGTGAGGTCGACGTGGGACATGTAGGCGCGCTCCGAGGAGGAGGACAGCAGCACCGGGTCGCGCCCCGAGACGGTCATGCGGAACTGCGACAGGTACCGCGTATCGCGGTGGTACAGGCCCAGGCCGTAGTCGCCACCGTGATCGAGGTTGCCCTCCAGATCGCAGTACAGGAAGGTCTCGCCCTCCTTGACCGCCAGGGTCTTGCTGGCGAGATCGGTGACGAGAACCGGCGCGCCCGCCTGGGAGGGTTCGCGCTGGAGCTCCTCGCGACGATCGGGATGGGCGGTCATGGGGTGGGTGACACCGAGATCGGATGACGTCCCTGCAGGTTGCCCGAGTCTAGGGTCGTGATGTGAGCCATGCAATCACGTTCGGCCCCGCCGAGGCTTCCGATAAGCCCGGCACCGGAACTAGTCCGAGATGACCTCGAAGCCCTTCGACCGCACGCCGGGTCGAAGGACCGTCCATCCCTCCCCGGGATGGGGCACCGGGCGGAGGTCGGACTCGAAGGCCAGCAGACTCGGACCCGAGCCCGCGACGCACACCGGGATGCCTCGGCCCCGCAGATCCTGGAAGACCGTGCGGACGAGCGGGACGAGATCCAGTCGCGCCTCCTGATGAAGGCGATCCTGGAGCGCGACCTGCAGCAGGTCCGGATCCTGCGTGAGGGCATAGACCGTCAGCGCGCCGTGGGCCACGTTGTAGACCGCGTCGTCTCGCGGAACCCGCTCCGGGAGTGCCTGCCGGGCCGTAGCCGTGGACAGCCGGACCTCCGGGATCAGCACCACCGGCCGCAGCGCCGGATGCGGCTCCATCCGCACCACGTCGCCGCCCGCGACCACGGTGAGCCCACCGAGGGCCGCCGGTGCCGCGTTATCCGGGTGGCCCTCGATCTCCGCCGCGAGCGCGAACACGGAGTAGGGGTCGTGCTGGAGGGGGGAGTTGTGCCCTTCGATGGACAGATCGGAGAGGCGCGACCCCAAGACCACCCCAGCGACCGCGGCGGCCGACGACGAGCCAAGCCCGCGCTGCAACGGGATCCGATTCACCGACGAAAGACGCAGTGGCGGTACCGTGATGTCATGGAACGAGCCGACGTGGGCGACCGTTGTGCTCACCAGGTCCGAGCCGTCGGTGGGCAGCTCGCCGGCGCCCTCCCCCTCCCAGGTGACGCCGGGCTCGCCGTCCGTGTCGATGGTGACCTCATTACACAGATCCAGAGCGAGGCCGAAGCAGTCGAAGCCAGAGCCGAGATTGGCAACGGTGGCTGGGACACGGACCGTGACCTTCACAGGCCGAGCTCCGCGGCGACCGCCGCGGGGTCGGGCGGCACCGCCACCGGGTGTGCGGCGCCCGAGATGGCCCACTCCGGGTCCTTCAGGCCGTGGCCGGTGAGGATGCACACGACCGTGGCCCCCGGCGTGAGCGTTCCCGCTGCGTGCAGATGCAGGAGGCCGGCGACGCTCGCTGCACTGGCCGGCTCCGCGAACAGTCCCTCCTGCGCCACCCGCCGGTACGCGGCCAGGATCTCTCGGTCGGTGACGGCGCCGATCGCGCCCTCCGACCGGGTGGCGGCGTCGACGGCAAGGTCCCAAGAGGCCGGGTTCCCGATCCTGATCGCGGTGGCGATGGTCTGCGGGTCCTTGATCGGCGCGCCGCTCACCAGCGGTGCGGCGCCCGCCGCCTGGAAGCCGAACAGCTGCGGCGGCGTGTGGATCACGCCGTCGGTGAGGTACTCGGAGTAGCCGATCCAGTGGCTGGAGATGTTGCCCGCGTTGCCCACGGGCACGCAGTGCACATCCGGCGCCCGACCCAGGGCGTCGCAGATCTCGAAGGCCGCCGTCTTCTGTCCTTGCAGGCGGTAGGGGTTCACGCTGTTCACCAGGGTCACGGGGTAACGCTCCGCCAGGACCTTCGCCAGCTCGAGCGCAGCATCGAAGTTGCCCTCCACCTCCAGCACCCGCGCACCGTGCACGAGGGTCTGCGCCATCTTGCCCATGGCCACCTTGCCCTTGGGAACCAGCACGGCACAGGTGAGGCCGGCCTTGGCGGCGTAGGCCGCGGCGGAAGCGCTGGTGTTGCCGGTCGAGGCACAGACGACCGCCTTCGACCCCTCCTCCGCCGCCTTGCTGATGGCCAGGGTCATCCCGCGATCCTTGAACGAACCGGTGGGGTTCGCGCCGTCGTACTTGAGCCACACCTCGCAGCCGGTCTCGCTCGAAAGCCGTTCGCTCCGCACCAGGGGCGTCCCGCCCTCGCAGAGCGAGATCACCGGCGTGGCCTCGTTCACGGGCAGGCGGGAGCGGTACTCCTCGATCACGCCCCGCCACTGCGGGGGGCTCACTCCTCGCCCTCCACGCGCAGCAGGCTCTGGACGGCACGCACGGCCGGTAGCTCGCGGAGTTCCTGCAGGGTCTTCTGGAAGGCGCCCTCCTGGGCGCGGTGGGTGATGAACACCAGGGTTGCCTCGTCGCCGGATCCCTCCTGCCACACGCGTTCGATCGACACACCGTGACGACCGAAGTGATCGGCGATCTCGGCCAGCACACCCGGGCGATCCTCCACGTGAAGGTTCAGGTAGTACTGACCGGTGATGTCGTCCATGGGTCGGATGCGGCGATCCAGCCGGCAGGTGCACCCCACCCCCCGCCCGCCCGAGGCGAGGTGCCGGGCCACCGTCGCCAGATCCCCCACCACGGCGACGGCGGTGGGGTCGCCTCCTGCGCCGGGACCGTAGAACATGAGCTGTCCGATCTTCTCTCCCTCGATGAACACCGCGTTGTAGGCGTCCCGCACGCTGGCCAGTGGATGCGCCGCGGGGATCATGGCCGGGTGCACGCGAGCGGTGATCGCCTCGTCCTGGAGCTCCGCGATCGCCAACAGACGGACGACATAACCCATGCGGCGGGCATCGGCGATGTCTTGCGGCGTGATTGCGGCGATGCCCTCGCGGAAGACATCGGCGGCAACCACGCGGGCGTTGAAGGCGAGGGACGCGAGGATCGCGCACTTGGCCGCGGCGTCGTGGCCCTCCACGTCGGCGGTGGGATCGGCCTCCGCGTACCCCAGCTCCTGCGCCGCGTGGAGCGCATCACCGAACGACGATCCGTGATCGGACATCTGGGTGAGGATGAAGTTCGTGGTGCCGTTCACGATGCCCAAGATCCGGCGCACCCGCTCCCCCGCCAGCGATTCCTTCAGCGGGCGGATCAGCGGGATCCCGCCCGCGACGGTGGCCTCGAAGTACAGATCCACTGCCCGGGCGTCGGCGGCGTCGAACAGGTCGCGACCGTGGGTGGCCAGCAACTCCTTGTTGGCGGTGACGACCGGCTTGCCCGCCTCGAAGGCGCGCAGGATCAGTGCGCGGGCAGGCTCGATGCCACCTATCAGCTCGCACACGATGTCGACGTCGGACGAGCCCACGAGCGCACCGCCATCGGCGGTGAAGGCGCCGGGGTCAAGCGGCACGTCACGGGAGCGCTCGGGGTCGCGCACGGCCACGCGAACCACCTCCAGCCGGCAGCCCGCTCGCAGCGCGATGTCCTCGGCGTGATCGTGCAGCAGCCGGATCACGGCGGCGCCGACGGTGCCGCAACCCAGGATCCCCACGCGAACGGTCCGGTCGGCCATGCCTACGGGCGCTCCCCTCCCAGCCAGGTGGCCATCAGTATCTCGTCCTCGTCGCCGGTGGACTTCCGTGACTGCCTGCGCAGCCGTCCCTCCTCCACGAATCCGAACTTCCGGTAGAGGGCGATCGCGGCGGTGTTGTGCGGATACACGGACAGCAGGAGCTTGTTCACCCCCACGCTTCGGGCCCAGCGGACGGCCTCCGCCATGAGGACACTGCCGATGCCGCGGCCGCGGTGGGATGCAGCGACGGCGATGCCGAGGGTGGCCACGTGCCGCGTGACGGGGTGTTCCTCGCGTTGGACGTAGACATGGCCGACCACCCGGCCGCCCTCCACAGCAAGCACCTGCGCCTCCCGGTCGGTCCAGGGATGGCGGAACCGCGCGCGGTACATCCGGGCCGGGTGCCGCACCGTCTCGCTGCGGACGTAGCGCCCCTCCGCCACGATCGCGGTCCAGAACTCCAGGAACCTCTTGGCGTCGCGCGCCGCCGCCGGCCGAACGTCGATGCCGGGCGGGGTCGAGGTCCGCGGGTCCCGCCGGTGCGCGGACGTCTCCAGCCGTTCGAGATCGGCAGCGTCCTCACGACGCAGCCACGCGACGGCGCTGCCGGCTCGCACGCTCACCACGGCGGGGCGGCCCGACCTGTTGTAGTTGCTGGCCATCGCATACGTGTAGGCGCCGGTGCCCGCGATGGCGATCAGGTCGCCGGCCTGCAGATCGCCCGGCAGAGATACGCGATCCACCAGCACGTCCCCGGATTCGCAGTGCCGTCCGACGACCGTGAACGGGCGTTCAGGGGCCGCGCGCGGACGCCCGGCGTGGGCCACCATGTACCGCGCGCCGTACAACGAGGGACGGGGGTTATCCGCCATGCCGCCGTCGACCGCCGCGAAGCGCCTGCCGCCCACCTCCTTCGTCACACCCACCCGGTAGAGAGTCACGGCGGTGTTGGCGGTGAGCGACCGACCGGGCTCTACGGCGATCGCCGGGGCGGGGAACCCTCCTGCTGCCGCGGCATCCGCGGCCCGCGCCATCACCGCGTCGGACAACGCGTCCACGTCCAGGGCGCGCTCATCGGTGTAGCGCACGCCGAAGCCGCCGCCCAGGTCCAGGATCTCCGTCGCCCGGCCGAGGGTCTCGCCGATCGCGGCCACGAGCTCGAGCAGGATGTCGAGTGCACGCAGGTACGGGCCTTCGTCCAAGAGCTGCGAGCCCAGGTGGGCATGCAGGCCGGCGAATCGCACACCCTCCAGCGCGTCAACGAGCCGAACCGCGTCCAGCGCCTCGGCGAGCGGGATCCCGAACTTCGACTCCGCGTGGCCGGTGGCGATCGACGGATGGGTGTCGCTCGCGATCCCCGGGATCACGCGGATCAGCACGTCCTGCGTGACCCCCAGTTGGCGGGCGATGCCGTCGAGGCGCCGGAGCTCGGCGGCGTGGTCGGCCACCACCAGGGCGACCCCCGCCCCCACCGCGGCCTCCAGCTCGTGGTCGGACTTGTTGTTGCCGTGCAGGGCGATGCGGGACCCGGCCACCCCGGCGCGGAGGGCCGCCTCCAGCTCCCCATCGGTGGCCACCAGCAGGTCGAGTCCCTCGTCCACAGCGATCTGGAGGACGGCGTGGGCGGTGAACGCCTTCACCGCGTACAAGACCCGCGGGAAGCGGGCGCGCATCGCGCGGCACCGCGATCGCAGGTCATCCTCGTCGACCACCACCAGCGGGGTCCCGTGTCGTCCGGCCAGCGCCTCGGCCGTGAGGCCGGCGATCTCCAGACCCCCCGGGCCGAAGGAGGCTGTGGACGGCCACGGCTCCCCAGGCCCGGCCGTCGCCAAGCGGGCCGGCTCAGGCATCCGATCGCTCCATCTCAGCGGGGGCTCCGACACCGAGCAGCGTCAGCAGGACGGCCAGCGCCTGCTTGGCGCCGACGCTCAGCCACAGCCGCGCCTGGGTGAGGGCCTCGTCATCGGAGACCACGCGGCAGTCCGTGTAGAACCGATGGACCCGCGACGCCAGCTCCTGGGCCGCATGGGCGATGCGGTGCGCGGCCCGCAGCTCCGCCGCCGCGGCGATCTCTCCCGGCAGCTCGGCGATCGCACGGAGCAGGTCGAGCTCCGCCTCCTGGTCGAGCAGGGACAGGTCCGCCTCCTCGATGGGCCTGCGCTGCACGCCCTCGAGTTCGGCCCTGCGCAGGATACTCGCGAGGCGGGCGTGTCCGTACTGCACGTAGTACACGGGGTTGTCCATGCTCTGACGCTTCACCGCCTCGATATCGAAGCTCATGGTGGAGTCGTTGGAGTGCGTCAGCAGCGTGAAGCGAGCGGCGTCCACGCCCACCTCGTCGATCAGCTCGTCGAGGGTGATGAACGTGCCGGCGCGCTTGCTCATGGGCACCGGCACGCCGCCCCGCTGGAAGGACACCCATTGGTAGATCACGATCTCCATCGCCTCGGGGTCGTGGCCCAGGGCCGCCGCCGCCCCCTTCAGCCGAGCGACGTTGCCGTGATGGTCGGCGCCCAGCACGTACACGAGCCGGTCGAACCCCCGGCCGAACTTGTCGAGGATGTACGCGCAGTCGGCGGCGAAGTAGGTGTGGGTCCCGTCGGAGCGGATCAGCACACGATCCTTGTCGTCGCCGAACGCGGTGGCCCGGAACCACACGGCGCCGTCGTCATCGAAGACGTGGCCGCCCTCGCGCAGACGCTCGATGGCGGCGGCGATCTCGCCCCGCTCCGCCAGGAACCGCTCGTGGAAGAAGACATCGAAGGACACGCCGAAGCGCTCGAGGGACGCGCGGATCCACTCCAGCACCCGCCGAGCGCCCTCCTCCCGCAGCCGGAGGAACCGCTCGCCTGGGGCAAGGTCCGCCAGGCCGGGCCCCTCGGCGGCCAAGATGTCGGCGGCGAGTTCGGCGATGTAGGTACCGTGGTAGCCGTCCTCGGGCACCTCGGCCTCGCGGGCGGCCGCCTGCAGGTAGCGAGCCTCCACCGACGCCCCGAACCGATCCATCTGTCCGCCGGCGTCATTGAAGTAGTACTCGCGCTCCACCGACCAGCCGGCGAAGGAGAACAGGCGTGCCAGGGCGTCGCCGATCACGGCGTTGCGGGCGTGGCCCAGGGTGAGCGGGCCGGTGGGATTGGCGCTCACGAACTCCACCTGCACCGTGCGTCCGTCGGCCGGCTGGCGCCCGTAGTCCTCACCGCGGGCGACGGCCTGGCGCAGAGCCTCGTGCAGCCAGTCGTCGCGCACGAACATGTTCAGGAAGCCCGGGCCGGCGACCGCGGCGTCCTCGATCACGTCGCCGCCGACCGGCAGGGCGCCCAGGATGGCCTCGGCCACCTCCCGGGGCGGTCTTCCCAGGCGCGCGGCCAGCACGAGGGCGATGTTGCTTGCGAAGTCGCCGTGCTCCTTCTGCCGGGGACGCAGGATCTCCGGCTCGATGTCCATCGTCTCGAGGCTGTGTTGGAGACCGGACAGGCGGACGGCCTCCAGGAGCATGGCCGCCAGCCGCTGCTCGATCACGGTCCGGCCTCGCCGGGAGCCTCCCCGTCGAGCATCCGGCGCACCACATCCATCAGCCGCACGGGGTCGAAGGGTTTCGTGAGATAGGCCACCGAACCCAGGGACAGCTCCTTGCTGCGATCGTCGTCCTGGGCTCGGGCCGACAGGAACACCACCGGGGTGTCGGCCAACGCCGGCTGTTGGCGGAGCTGGCGGCAGGTCTCCCAGCCGTCGAGGCCCGGCATCATGACGTCGAGGATCACCAGATCGGGAGTCGTCTGCGCCGCCCGCTCCAGCGCCTGATCCCCGCGGGACGCCGTCTCCACCTCGTAGCCGTCGAGCCGGAGGTTCACCTCCAGCAGGCGGACGATCACGGGATCGTCGTCGACGACCAGCACGAGGGACATGCCCCGAGCATAGCGAGTCCCCTCGGGCGGCCTCGGACGCGGACGGGACCGGCCGGGACGAGGCCGTTGCTAGACTGCCACCGCTCGCCCCCGTAGCTCAGAGGATAGAGCGCCGGCCTCCGGAGCCGGAAGCGCAGGTTCGAGTCCTGCCGGGGGCGCACACCGCCGGGGGCGCATCACGGGAGCCGAAGGGGTTCGATGAGCACGTTCAGGTTCCAACTGTCGATCTCGCTGGACGGGTACGTCGCCGGCCCCGATCAGAGCGAGGAGAACCCGCTCGGCGTCGGCGGCATGGATCTGCACGAGTGGGTCCTGAAGCTCGAGGCGTGGCGTAGGCAGAACGGACAAGAGGGCGGCGAGGTGAACGCCAGCACGCCCGTGATCGAGGAGGCGCAGTCGAACGTGGGCGCCACCGTGATGGGCCGGCACATGTTCGGGGGCGGGTCGGGCCCGTGGATCACGGACCCCCCCTGGAACGGCTGGTGGGGCGACGATCCTCCCTTCCACACGCCGGTGTTCGTGCTGACGCACCATCCCCGCGCGCCGCTCCAGATGGAGGGAGGCACGACCTTCTTCTTCGTCACCGACGGGATCGAGTCCGCGCTCGAGCGGGCGAGGCACGCCGCCGACGGCCGGGATGTGGTGCTCGGTGGCGGGGCCCACCTCGCCCACCAGTACCTCGCCGCCGGGTTGGTCGACGAGTTCGAGCTCCACATCGTGCCGATCCTGCTGGGCAGCGGCGAGCGGTTGCTCGAGAACATCGGTCCCATCGAGCTCGAGCAGGTGCGCGCGATCGAGGCACCCGGCGTCACCCACATCAGGTACCGCGTCCTCAGGTAGTGGGGCTCCCCCTTCGGGGCGCACGGCCGGCGATGGACTGGAGGACCGATGGGCGGAGCGCGTAGATTCCGCCGGTGAGCTTCACCGCCGGGGCCGATGAGTACGACCGATTCATGGGTCGGTACTCGGCGCCCCTCGCCGTCCTGTTCGCCGATCTCGCGGCGCCGGACGCCGGCCAGCGCGTGCTCGACGTCGGCTGTGGCCCCGGCGCGCTCACGGCTGAGCTGGTCGGGCGGCTGCGGGCGGGCAGCGTGTCGGCCGTCGATCCCTCGGAGCCCTTCGTCGCCGCAGCGCGAGAGCGTCACCCCGGGGTCGAGGTGCGACGCGCCTCGGCGGAGGCACTGCCGTTCGAAGACGGAGCGTTCGACGCTGCGCTGGCACAGCTCGTCGTCCATTTCATGGCAGATCCCGTCGTCGGACTCAGCGAGATGGCGCGCGTGACGCGCACGGACGGTGTCGTGGCGGCGTGTGTCTGGGATCACGCCGGTGGCAGGGGGCCGCTCGGGCTGTTCTGGCGGGCGGCGGGCGAGCTCGCTCCCGGCATCGAGGATGAGTCGCACCTTGCGGGCGCCCGCGAAGGCCACCTCGGCCAGCTCTTCCGCGCGGTGGGGCTGCACGGGATCGAAGAGAGCGTCCTGTCCGTCTCTGTCGAGCATCCGAGCTTCGAGGAGTGGTGGGAACCGTTCACCCTCGGCGTTGGCCCGGCCGGCGCCTACGCGGCCGGTCTCGGAGGGACACAGCAGGCGCGGCTACGCGAACGCTGCCGCGAGATGCTCCCCGACTCACCATTCGTGGTGACCGCTCTGGCCTGGGCGGCGCGAGGCTTCGTGTAGCGATCGGGTCGCCGTTCGTTTCGACCGCGCGGGCACGTCCCGTACCATGGCGGCGCCATGACCGATCCGCGAGCGATGAACGCGCCATCGGGGTTCCATGACGACCGGCCGCTGGAGCGCGAGGACCTCCTGGACGACCCGATCGCCCAGTTCCACCGGTGGCTGGACGCCGCCGAGGGCGCCGGGGTGCCGCTGCCCAACGCCATGGCGGTGGCGACCGCCGACGCGCAGGGACGTCCGTCCGTGCGCCACGTGCTGCTCCGTGGGCTGGACGAGCGCGGCTTCACGTTCTTCACAAACTACGAGAGCCGTAAGGGGCGGCAGTTGACCCAGAACCCCCACGTCGCGCTGGTGTTCCTATGGAAGGAGCTGGATCGGCAGGTCAACGTCACCGGCACCGCTGAGCGCGTGAGCGAGCAGGAGTCCGACGCCTACTTCACCACGCGGCCCCGTGAGGCGCAGGTCGGCGCCTGGGCGTCGGCGCAGAGCAGCGTGCTGGAGACCCGGGAGGAGCTGGACGTGCAGGTGAAGGCCGCCCGGGAGCGGTTCGCCGGAGGCGAGGTGCCACGGCCGCCGTACTGGGGTGGGTTCGCCGTTCGCCCGGACACCATCGAGTTCTGGCAGGGCCGCGACTCGCGGCTGCACGACCGCTTCCGGTACACGCGCGACGGCGACGGCTGGAGGATCGAGCGCCTGTCGCCGTAGGAGCATCGTGCCAACGCCACGGCGCGCGGTAGGCTGCCCGGCCATGGACACGGCCGAGCTCCGCACCCGCATCGCGACCGAGATGCCGCAGACCGTCGCCCAGCTCGAGGAGCTGGTGCGGATCCCCTCGATCGGCCACCCGGGTCACGACCCCGCGCAGGTGCGGCGATCCGCGGAGGCGACGGCCGAGATCCTCCGCGACGCCGGGCTGCAGGACGTCCAGCTGATCGAGCTGGGTGAGGGCGCCGGCCACCCGTCGGTCTTCGGGCAGCTCCCGCCGCTCGAGGGCGCCCCCACAGCGTTGCTGTACGCCCACCACGACGTGCAACCCGAAGGTCCGGCCGGCGAGTGGACGACCCCTCCCTTCGAGCCCACGATCAGGGACGGCCGGCTCTACGGTCGCGGCGCCGCCGACGACAAGTCCGGGATCGTGATCCACGCAGCGGCGCTCCGGGCGCTGCGCGGTGTGCTCGGCGCCGGCATCAAGGTGCTGGTGGAGGGCATGGAGGAGTGCAGCACCGAGTTCCTGCCCGAGCTGGTGCAGGGCCACGAAGAGCTGCTGCGCGCCGACGTCGCCGTGATCGCCGACGGCGGCAACTACCGCACGGGCGTGCCCACGATCGGCACCAGCGTGCGGGGCGTCACCGACTGCATCGTCGAGGTCTCGGTGCTCCCCAAGGCCCAGCACAGCGGTGCGCTCGGCGGTCCGATCCCCGACGCGATCACCGCGCTCGCTCGGATGCTGGCCTCGCTGCACGACGAGGCCGGCGACGTCGCGATCCCCGGACTGCGACGCTTCCGGTGGCAGGGCACGCCGATCCCCGAGGATGAGTTCCGTCAGGTGTCCGGCGTGTTCGACTCGGTCGACATGATCGGCACGGGATCGCTCACGGATCGGCTGCTGTCGGGACCGGCGGTGAACGTGCTCGGCATCGACGCGCCCACCGTGACCGAGTCGTCCAACCAGATCGTGCCGCGGGCGAGGGCACGTGTGAGCCTGCGCCTGGCGCCCGGCGACGACCCCGTGGCCGCGCGCGACGCCCTCGTGGCGCACCTGCGAGCGGCCGCACCCTGGGGCGTGCGCGTCGCGTTCGAGGCCGACGAGGCCGGCATGGGCTACCTGGTCGACACCTCCACCCCGACGTACCGGGCGGCCAGCGAGGCGTTGGCCGAGGCGTTCGGCGCCGACGTGATGGAGATGGGCAGCGGGGGCTCGATCCCGCTCGTGCCGCTGCTGGCCCAGACCTTCCCCGGCCTCCCCGTGCTGATCTGGGGTGCGGGGGACGACCGGTCGGCCTTCCACTCGATCGACGAGAGCGTGGACCTCGGCGATCTGGAGACGATGGCGCTTGCCGAGGCCCTCTTCCTGCAGAACCTGGCCGGCTGAGACACCGCGACCTCGCATGCGACTGCTAGTTTGAGCCCATGAGCACGGACGCCGACGACGCCACTCCCGAGGTCGAGGTGGTGGCACCCGCCGAGGCGCCGCCGGCGCCCCCGCAGGAGACCGTCATGGAGCCGGCGAAGCTGCTCCGTATCGCCTCCATGGTTCGCCAGCTCCTGGACGACACGCGTCAGACGCCCCTGGACGAGGGCGGGCGCCGGCGGCTCACTGAGATCTACCAGCGCTCGGTGAACGAGCTGGGCGAGTCGATCTCCCAGGACCTGAAGGAGGAGCTGGCCGAGCTGGCGCCGCCCCTCGAGGGGAACCCCTCCGAGTCGGAGATCCGGATCGCGCAGGCGCAGCTCGTGGGCTGGCTCGAGGGCCTGTTCCACGGCATCCAGGCCGCGATGTTCGCGCAGCAGTCCGCCGCACGGGCGCAGTTCGAAGAGCTCCGCCGGCGGGGCCTGCCCGGGGGTCAACCTGAACCCGACGGCCAGGCACCGCAGCAGCCCCGCGGCCAGTACCTGTAGCTACGCCCCCGTCGCGCTCGAGCGCTGCGTGCGCCCCGCCGTCAACACGTCTGCCCCGCCCGACAAGCGCTGCGCCAGATACACCGGGATGATCGAGAGCAGCACCACGACGATCGCCACCACGTTCACGATGGGCCGGGACCGCGGCTGCCGCAGGTTGTCGTAGATGAACTTCGGCAGCGTGATCTCCGAGCCGGCCAGGAAGTTCGTGACGACGATCTCGTCGAAGGAGAGCGCGAAGGCGAGCAGGGCGCCGGCGACCAGTGCCGTGCGGATCGCCGGCAGCGTCACCCGGCGGAACGTCTGCCATCCGTCGGCGCCCAGGTCCATGGATGCCTCCATCAGCGATGTGGGCGTGCGGCGGAGCCGTGCGATCACGTTATTGAAGATCACCACGATGCAGAACACCGAGTGCCCGATGAAGATCGTCACGAGGTTCAGTGGGATCTTCGCGGTCACGAACACGGAGTTCAGGGCCATGGCCGTCACGATGCCGGGAAGCGCGATCGGCAGGACCAGCACCAGCGACACCACGTTCCGCCCGAAGAACGAGAACCGGTGCACGGCGAACGCGGCCAGGCTTCCCAGCACGAGCGCCAGCACGGTGGCGAGCAGCGCGATCTCGACCGAGGTCTTCAGGGCGTCGCGCACGATGCCGTTGCGCCACGCCACGCCGAACCAGCGGGTCGTGTAGTGCTGGATCGGCCACCGCTGCCCCACGCTGCCGCTGAAGGCGTACAGGGCCACGATCAGCAGCGGCACGTAGATGAACGCGATCACCAGCCAGGCGTAGACCCGGATCACGACCCGACCGCCCGCGCGCTGCGCCATCGTGACCTACAGCGCCTCGAACGCGCCGAGCCGCTTCGCGACCAGCAAGTACACGGCCATGATGACCACCGGCACCACGGCGAACGCGGCGCCCAGCGGCAGGTTGTTCGCCACGCCGACGCTGTCGTAGATCACGTTGCCGATGAACTTCGTGTTCGCCACCAGGCTCGGCGCGATGTAGTCGCCCAGCGTGAGCGAGAAGGTGAAGATGGAGCCCGCCACGATCCCGGGGAACGCCAGCGGCCACACCACCAGGGCGAACGTGATCGGCTCCTTCCCACCCAGATCGCTGGAGGCCTCCAGGTACGACTCGGGGATGCGCTCGAGGGCGGTGAAGATCGGCAGCACCATGAACGGCAGCCACAGGTAGGTGAAGACGATGAACAACGCCCAGTTCGAGTTGCCGAGCTGCAGCGATCCGATCCCGGTGCGCTCCACGATCCAGTTCAGGAATCCGTTGGGCGTGAGGATCAGCTTCCACGCGAAGACGCGGACCAGGTAGCTGACCCACAGCGGCATCACGATGGCGATGAGCAGCGCGCTGCGGAACCTGGACGAGACCACGCGCGCGAGGTAGTACGCGAGGGGCAGCGCCAGCATGACGTCGGCGACCGTGACGGCGCCTGCGATGCCGACCGTACGCAGCGTGATGGTGCGGTACACCGGCTCGTCCCACAGGAGCCGGAAGTTCGACAGACCGTACTGCTTGACCACCAGTCCGGTGAAGGCGTCCAGATGCCAGAAGGCCGCCACGAACAGGAACCCGAGCGCGCCCAGGTACACGACCAGCATCCACACGAGCGGGGTCCCGAGGGTGAGCGCCAGCTTTACCCGGGGATGGCGGAACAGCGCGGCCGAGAGGCGCCGGATGAGGCCCGACGGCGGCTCGCGGAGCTCGGTGGCGGCCATGGCAGACGGGCGGCGGCGGGGACATGTGTCCCGGGGACCGCCTCGCGGCCCCCGGGACCCCCGCCGTGCGCTACGCCCCGCGGATCTCCGTCCACTTCTGGGACCACACGGAGTAATCCGTGAAGCCGCTCTTGCCCTCCGCGTCGGTCGCCTGCGGGGTCTTCCACAGGTACAGGGAGTTCAGGAAGTCCTCGTTGCCGCAGTAGCTGTACTCGACGGTGTCGATCAACTCCTTCCCGCCCTTGCCCAGGCCCTTCGCGATGAGATCGCACGACTGCACGTTCGAGCCCGCCGCGCCGTAGAAGATCCCGGTCGTGGATTGCACCTCCGGCTGCATCGAGTACTTCATCCACTCCAGCATGCAGTTGGGGTGCGCAGCAGCCCTGTTCAGCATCCAGGTGTCGGCCCAGCCGGTCACGCCCTCCTCCGGGATGACGGCCTGAACGTTCGCGTCGGCCTTCGCGTACGTCATGTTGATCGGCCACGCCGTGCCGGCCACCATGCTGCCGTCCACGAAGCCGTCGATCTCGTCGGTGTAGAGGGCCCAGTACTTGCTGACCAGCTGGGACTGTCCCTTCAACAACGTGACGGCAGCGTCGAGCTGCTCGGGGGTGAGCTCGTACGGATCGTCGATCCCCAGGTCCGGGTTGTGGGCTTTCAGGTACACCGCCGCGTCGGCGATGAAGATCGGCGAATCATACGCGGTGACCTTGCCCGCGTACGCCGAGTCCGGCTCGAACGTGACGTCCCAGCTCGTGGGCACCGGCTTCACGACGTCGGCGTTGTACATCAGGAAGTTCGGCCCGTACATCCACGG
>JBDUEF010000009.1:0-35232 GCA_040002535.1 Actinomycetota bacterium
GTCCCAACGGGGTTTGAACCCGTGTCTCCACCTTGAGAGGGTGGTGTCCTAGGCCTCTAGACGATGGGACCGCGGGGCGCTCGAGGGCGACCGGCTCCCAGGATATCGAACAGCAGCAACGTCTGGCCCCCACGTAGGATGGGGAGCCATGGCGATCGCGATCGGCACCCCTGCACCCGAGGTCGCTGGGGATCCCGTCCCTCAGGGGCCGAAGGCCCTGGTCTTCTTCAAGGTGACCTGTGGCACCACGAAGCTCGCGACGCCCGCCATGGAGCGGTTGGCGCGGGCCTACCCGGGCCGCGTCGTGGGCGTCGGTCAGGACCCGCCCGGCGAACTGGACGGATTCGGGCGGACGTTCGAGCTCACCCTTCCGCTCGTGCCCGATCTCGAGCCGTATCCGGCATCCGATGCCTACGGGATCGTGTCGGCGCCCACCGCCGTGCTGGTCGACGGCGAGGGCCGTGTGGCCGAAGTGGCCGAATCGTGGGATCGATCGGCCTGGAACCGCCTCTCTGCCGCGCTCGCGGGTCTGCTCGGGGTGGAGCCGGCGGCGGTCTCGGAGCCCGGCGACGGCCTGCCGGACTTCAAACCCGGCTGAACGACGCGCAACGTCCGCTCGGTCTGAGCGGCGCGAGCGGTAGAAGCGGCCTCAGTCGAGCTGCTTGTACATCTCCATGCCGGCCGGCACGAAGCCGATCGATCGGTAGAGCGAGGTCGCGGGATCGTTGTCGACCCAGACGTGGAGCTCGATCCGTGTGAGGCCGGCTGCGCGCACCTGCGCCTCCACCGCCTCCATCAGGCCTCGGCCGAAGCCCTTCCGACGGTGCGGCTCGTCGATGTGCACGTCGTAGATCCACGCGGCGGGTCCGGCGTCCAGCTCGCGCTCGGCCCACCACGTGAAGCCGACTCGCTCGCCGGTGGCGGCGTCCTCGACGATCGACATCCGGTGTCCCGCCGTTCGCGGACCTCGAGGGATGGCCGACTCGAGGAACGCCGACATGTTGGCCCGAGCGCGCTCGGGATCCAGCAGCTCGTGCTCGACGTCCTCGCGCGCGTAGTCCTCGATCGCCCCGGGTAGCCAGTCCCGGTGCTCATCCGGGGTCATCGGCCGAAGCTGTACCTCCGCCACCGCTAGTTCTCGCCCTGGTCCCGCGTGAAGCCGAGCTCGCCGTCGAACTCCTGCAGCTTCTCGGTGTGCATCCACATGTGCCGGCGGCTGATCCGTGCCAGCAGCTGGTGCACGTCCTCGTCGGGGAGATCGCCCGGGTTCTCCCTGGTGATGAAGCGGCACCGCCAGTGGTCGAGCGTGTCGGTGATGGCGCCGGTCGGCGGGAACACCTTCGTGCCGCGGGAGCTGATCATCTTCAGCGACAGCCTCGTGTCGCTCGTCAGCTCCATCAACGAGGCACCGAGCTCGGCGGCGGACAGCGGCGACTCCACGAACACGTCCAGCCCAACGACCGCTCTCGTCGCGGGCCGCACGTAGTCCGGCGCGGGATCGAGCTGCGGGAGGTGCAGCGGTTGGTGCTCGCGGACGGTCCAGCCGTTGCTACGCCTGCCGAGGTTGCCGATGATGGTGTCCCGGTACTCCGTGGTCGGTGTCCCCCGCTCGTAGCCCAGCACGTCGCCGGTCAACACGCCCGACTCGAGCGTCACCAGCACCGCGTGCTCGATCGCGTCGGCCTGCTCGAACATCTCCAGGTAGCGCAGCATCATCACCGCCGACAGGATCACCGCGGTCGGGTTGATCACGTTCTTGCCGGCATACTTCGGAGCCGAGCCGTGCACGGCCTCGAAGATCGCCACCTCGTTGCCGATGTTCGCGCTGGGCGCGAAGCCGAGCCCGCCGACCAGAGCCGAGGAGAGATCGGACAGGATGTCGCCGTTCATGTTCGTCGTGACGATGACGTCGAACTGTTCGGGCTTCTTCACGAGCTGATGCGCGCAGTTATCTACGATCACGTGCCATGACTCGATCTCGGGGTAGTCGGGCGCCACCCGCTCGAAGACCCGCTTCATCGTTCCCTCGGTGAACTTCATGATGTTCGCCTTCGTGGCACAGGCCACGCTGGTGCGGTGCTCGCTCCGCGCGAACTCGAACGCGAACCGCGCGACCTTCTCGCTGCCCTTCACGCTGATCAGCTTCAGGCACTGCGCGACGCCCGGCGTCTGCATGTGCTCGATGCCGGCGTACAGATCCTCCACGTTCTCCCGCACCATCACCAGGTCGATGCCCCGGCCCGAGTACGGGGTCGTGACGCCCGGCAGCTCCCGCACGGGGCGGACGTTCGCGTAGGTCTCGAACAGCTTGCGCAGCGTCACGTTGGCGCTCTTCTCTCCGAATCCCACCGGTGTCTCCAGCGGGCCCTTCAGCGCCACCCGCGTCCGGGAGATGGAGTCCATGGTCTCTGGCGGCACTCCCGAGGGCAGCCCCTTCTTGAACACCTCGGCACCGGCGTCGACCCGCTCCCACTCGATCGGCGCGCCCGAGGCCTCCACGATCCGACATGCCGCATCGACGCACTCGGGCCCGATGCCGTCGCCGGGGATCAGCGTGACGACGATCCTGTCGCTCGATACGCCCACCGCTCGCGCTCCTTTTCGTCGAGAGACAACGACCGCTCGGTGCGGAAGGCCCCATGCTACTCGCGCCCCTGCGTCATCCGACGCCCAGCGCCCGACGTCTGGTAGCGTCGCGCGCCGTGACATCCCGCACCCGTTCGCTCCTAGCGGCGACATCCACCTTCGTTCTGATCGCCGCCGCCTGTACCGCTGGCGGCCCGTCGCCGGCGTCGCCCGTACCTTCCGACACCGCCTCCCAGACCACCGGCCAGTCGTCCGCGCCCCCCAGACTGAAGGGTTTCGAGAACATCCAGCACGTGATCTTCATCGTGCAGGAGAACCGCTCGTTCGATCACTACTTCGGCACGTTCCCGGGCGCCGACGGCATCCCGACGGACGCCAAGGGGCGGTTCACCGTCTGCGCGGAGGATCCCGTCACGGGCATCTGCGCCCCGCCCTACCACGACTCGACGCTCGTCAACGAGGGCGGACCGCACGCGAAGGCGAACTCCGACATCGACGTCGACGGAGGAAAGATGGACGGGTTCATCCGTGCCGCGATGGACGGCCCCTTCCCGTGTGCGGAGACGCGTGCGCCGGCCGACTGCGACGGTCACGCCGATCTGGGCCCCCAGAACCAGCCCGACGTCATGGGGTACCACGACGCACGCGAGATCCCGAACTACTGGGCGTACGCCGAGCACTTCTCCCTGCAGGACCACATGTTCGCGCCCACGGATTCCTGGACGCTCCCCTCGCACCTGTTCCTGGTGTCCGGCTGGGCGGCGAGCTGCACCGATCCGAACGACCCGATGAGCTGCCGGTCCGACCTGGCACAGTACGACGAGGTGATCCACCGTCAGCGGGAGGGCGCCCATCCGAAGATCTACGCCTGGACCGACATCACGCAGCTCCTCTACGAGCACGACGTCAGTTGGGCCTACTATCCGGCCGGCACGCTGTGCACGGGGCGGCCGTGTCCAGACGACGGCCCCAACCCCTCGCAGAACCCGCTGCCCGCGTTCACGACCGTCCACGACAACAAGCAGCTGGGCAACATCAAGACGCACGGCGATTTCCTGCAATCCCTGCGTGACGGCACCCTGCCCACGGTCTCGTGGGTCACGCCCGGTGGTGGGGGCATCAGCGAGCATCCGAGTACCGGCCTTCCGCTCACCTTGGGTCAGGCCTACGTGACGAAGCTGATCAACGCGGTGATGCGGTCGGACGCCTGGGACACCACCGCGATCTTCCTGACGTGGGACGACTGGGGCGGCTTCTACGATCACGAGCCTCCACCCCGCGTGGATGAGAACGGGTACGGCATGCGCGTCCCCGGCATCCTGATCAGCCCGTGGGCCAGGCAGGGTATCGACTCCCAGGTGCTCACCTTCGACGCCTACCTGAAGCTCATCGAGGACCTGTATCTGGGTGGGGAGCGCCTGAACCCCCGCACGCTGCAGCGCCCTGACTCCCGGCCAACGGTGCGTGAGAATGTCCGCATCCTGGGAGATCTGAGGAAGGAGTTCGACTTCGCCCAGGACCCGCTGCCGGCCCTGATCCTGGATCCGCAGGCCGACCCTGGCCCGGCGTCCACGCCGGGGGGATAGAGCTGGCCCGCCTGGATTCGAACCAAGACTACGAGGGCCAGAACCTCGCGTGCTGCCGTTACACCACGGGCCATCGTGGGCGTCCAGGCACTGTAGCAAGGGTCACCGAGGCCCACCACGAGGCCTCGGGGCCGAGCGTTTCGATTGACCGAGAGGGGGCATGACCTTTACGGTGCATACAACCCGCAGGCGAGGGAGGCTCACGTGAACAAGAGCGGTTTGGTCGCCGAGGTATCGAAACGTACCGGCCTGAGCAAGGCCGATGTCGGTCGCGCGATCGATGCGTCGATCGACGCGATCCGGGTGACGGTCATCAAGGGCGAGCGCGTGACGCTTGCCGATTTCGGGACCTTCGAACGGAAGCGTCGCAACAAGCGGGTCGCCCGGAACCCGCGCAAGCCCGAGACGGCCATCGTGGTACCGGCTCGAGACGTCCCGGCGTTCACGGCGGGGAAGGGGTTCAAGGAGCAGATGGCAGCGAAGCGCCGCCGCTCCAAGTAACGTCGACGTCGTTCAGCCGAAAGGGGCCGCGCCGCGATCGTCAGAAGGTGACCAGACGCAGCCGCCGAGCCAGCTTCGCCCCGCCCTCGTCGGCTAGGTCGTAGATCACGCGTTGACCCAGGCGGAGGGTGCGGATGCCGGAGCCCTCGAGCGACTCGGCGTCGATGCGCACCTCCGAGCGATCGTCCTGCAGCAGCGTGCCGCTGCGGTTCTGCTCGTCGAAGTCCTTGATCGTGCCCTGCGCCATGGTCCCCCTTTCAGGTTCGGATCTGGATGCGCGACCGCAGGTCCATATCCAGACAGACCTGGCGGGTTCGCCCCTCGTGGTGCGAATGCAGCAGCGTGAGGATATCGCCCGGAGCGTCCAGGTCGAAGGCGAGCTCCGGGAGCTCCACCACGGCGGCCGGCACACCCTTCGTCCGCGCGGACTCCAGGTGCTTGCGATAGGAATCGGGTCCGAACCGTGCGGGGATCGTCCGCGGAGGGCGACGGACGAGGAGATTGGTGCCGCTGGCGGCAGCGTCGGGGGCCACCACCACCCGCCCGAGGGTGTGCAGGGCCCGGGTGAGTGCCTCGGTGGTGACCATCACGGTGTCGCCCAGCAGCACGGCCAGCGTGCCGGCGCCGGCGTCGATGGCCTCCTGCTCGACCTGGCGGATCGCGCTGGCGAGCGGCGGCTTCTCCTCGGCGATCGCGCGGGCGCCACGTCGGGACGCGATCTCCAACACCGCCTCGTCGGGCGAGACCACCCAGGTGCTCCACCCCGCGATGGCGAGCGACGCGTCCAGGACGTCCTCCAGCATGGCCAGGGTGAGCGCTCCCCGCTCCAGAGGGGTGAGGGCCGGCCCGAGCCGGGATTTGGCTTCGGCCAGGGACTTCACGGGGACGGCGATGATGCGCACGGGGTCGCCAGGGTAGCGGAGCCGGAGCCGTGGTCGCGGCCGGCAGCTGCGGTAGTCTCACGCCCCGGCGGACCCCGACCATCACAGGAGGCAACCGACGTGTCGACGATCGCTCTTCACCTGGCGCCGCCGCGTTCCCGAGTCGTGGCACGCGCCACCTTCCAGGTGGTCTGTGCCCTCGCCGGCAGCCTGCTGCTGGCGGGCCTCGCCCAGATCGCGATCCATCTCCCGTTCACGCCGGTGCCCATCACGGGCCAGACGCTCGGTGTCCTGCTGATCGGAGCGGCGTACGGGCCCGGCCTGGGGATGGCAACGATGGCCGTGTATCTGGCGTGGGCGATCGCGGGGTTGCCCGTCCTCGCGCCGCTGTCCGGCGGCTCTCACCCCGCCGGCGTGGAGGTCCTGGCGCTCGCGGGAACGACGGGGGGATACCTGTGGGGATTCGTGCTCGCCTCCGGACTGGTCGGATGGCTGTCCCGGCGCGGCTGGGATCGCTCGATCCGGAGCTCGATCAGCGCGATGCTGCTGGCCTCGATCGTGATCTACGTCGTGGGACTGCCCTGGCTGCACCAGGCGCTGCCGGCCATCGTCGGTGCACCCGTCAGCTGGCAGGCGACCTTCGAGGCGGGCCTGTACCCCTTCCTGATCGGGGACACCGTCAAGCTGCTGCTGGCGGCGGGACTGCTGCCACTGGCCTGGCGTGCACTGCGACGCCTGCGACCCGCCGACGAGGAGGGTTGAGCCCACGGAGCCCTGGTACCACGTCTGCACGACGGTCGGGCTTCCGCTGCCGAGGCTCTGGTTCACCTGGCGGTTCGAGGATCTGGAGCACATCCCGGCCACGGGTCCGGCGATCGTGGCCGCCACGCACATCTCCTACCTGGATCCGTTCGCCACGGCCTTGGCGGTGACCCGCCGCGGCCGGCGTCCGCGGTTCCTGGCGAAGGACGACCTGTTCAAGATCCCGCTCGTCGGCAGGGCGATGACCGGTGCGGGGCAGATCCGCGTGCACCGAGGAACCGGCGACCGCCGTCCTCTCCGGGACGCGGAGCTGGCGCTGGCGCACGGAGAGCTCGTCGCGATCTATCCCGAGGGGACGGTCACCAAGCGGGAGGGCCATCTGCCGAGAGCCGGCAAGACCGGTGCCGTGCGGCTGTCGCTGGCGACGGGGGTTCCCATCGTGCCGCTGGCGAGCTGGGGTTCGCAGGACGTGTGGCAGAAGTCGGGGAAGGGTTCGTTGAAGTTCGGGCGGCCGGTGTGGATGAAGGCGGGACCTGCGATCGACTTCAGCGAGCGTGCCGACGAGATCGACGACAGCGGTGCACTTCGCGAGATGACGGTCGAGCTCATGGCGATCCTGACGGCGTTGGCCGTGGATCTTCGCGACCGCTACCCGGCCCGGTGGGCGGTAGGCTGACCCGCATGACGGAACGCCGGCAGGGCTTCGCGACGCGGGCGATCCACACAGCCGTGGCGCCCCCCATCGATCAGGGCACGCCGAGCGTTCCGATCTATCAGACCGCGACGTATCGTTTCGATACCTCCCAGGACTATGCGGAGACGATCGCCTTCACGAAGCCGGGGTACACCTACACGCGCGGCTACGGCAACCCGACGGTGGAGGCATTCGAGGCGCAGGTGGCCTCGCTGGAGGGCACGGAGACCGCATTCGCGTTCGCCAGCGGCATGGCGGCGGTCCACACGATGGTCACCACCCACGTGCAGAGCGGAGATCGGATCGTGGCCGGTACGCAGCTCTACGGCGGGGCCTATGCCCTGTTCACCAAGGTTCTGCCGCGCTTCGGCGTACGCACCGACCTGGTCGATCCCCGGGACCACGACGCCGTGGCCGCCGCGCTCCCGGGCGCCAAGCTCCTGTACCTGGAGACGATCGCCAACCCGGCGATGGCGGTGGCGGATCTGCCGGCCCTCGCCCGTCTGGCCGCCGAGGCCGGCGTCCCGGCGGCCGTGGACAACACGTTCGCCTCCCCCTACCTGTGCAACCCGGCCGCCTACGGGTTCGACTACGTACTGCACTCGGCCACGAAATACCTGGGTGGCCACCACGACCTCACCGGGGGCATCGTGTGCTGCGGCGTCGAGGATCGGGCACGGCTGCGCACCACCGTGATCGACACCGGCGGCACCATGAGCCCGTTCGAGGCGTGGCTGGCGATGCGCGGCACCATGACGCTGCCACTCCGGATGGAACGACACACCGCCAGCGCGCAGGTCCTGGCAGGCTTCCTGGAGGGGCACCCGAAGGTGGCGCGGGTCCACTACCCGGGGTCGATCTCGCACCCCGATCACGAGGTGGCGTCGCGGATCCTGCGCGGTGCCGGCGGCATGCTCGCCTTCGAGGTCGACGGGGATGTCCCGGCCGGGACGCGCGTGTGCGACGCATTGGAGCTCGCGTGGGTCGCGACCAGCCTGGGCGGCCCCCACACACTGGTGGGTCACGCCGCCTCGACCACCCACCGCCAGATGAAGCCGGATGCGCGCCGCGCCGCCGGGATCGCCGACGGCCTGATCCGGGTGAGCGTCGGCCTGGAGGACGTCGAGGACCTGGTGGCGGACTTCGAGCGCGCGCTGGAGCACGCGTGACCCGACGCCGCCGGGTGGCGGTGCTGTTCGGTGGCCGGAGCGCCGAACACGAGATCTCCTGCATCTCGGCACGTTCGGTCATCGACGCGCTGGACGACCGGCGCACGGAGGTGATCCCGATCGGGATCACGAAGGAGGGCCGCTGGCAGCTGTTGAGCGGCCCCTTGCCACTGCCGTCGGAGTCCGGCCGCATGCCGGAGGTGACCGATGGGTCCGGCACGTTCGTCGAGCTGGCCGGTGAGGGGCCCTCCGCCGAGCTCGTGATCGCCGACGGCTCCCGGGAGCCCATCGACATCGTGTTCCCCGTGTTGCACGGGCCTCTGGGAGAGGATGGTGCGGTCCAGGGCCTGATGGAGCTCGCAGGCGTTCCCTACGTGGGTGCCGGCGTGCTGGCCAGCGCGGTCGGCATGGACAAGGACATCCAGAAGGCGCTGTTCGCCAGGGCCGGCCTGCCGGTCGTCCCCTATCAGGTGGTGCGGGAGCCCGAGTGGCGGGAGGATCCCGATGGTGTGGCGGCGCGCGCGCAGAGCCTGGGCTATCCGCTCTTCTCCAAGCCCGCGACCCTGGGCTCCAGCATCGGGGTCGTGAAGCTGCATGGCCCCGATGCGCTGGTCGGGGGGCTGCAGAAGGCCTTCGCGTACGCCCGAAAGGCCGTGCTGGAGTGGGCCGTGCCGGCGGCGGGCGAGGTCGAGTGCGCGGTGCTCGGCAACGATGATCCGGTGGCCTCCGTGGTGGGGGAGATCGTGCCGACCGGCCACGAGTTCTACGACTACGAGGCGAAGTACCTCGACGTCGACGGCGCCCGCCTCCAGATCCCCGCCGAGCTCGCACCCGAGGTCGCAGAGCGGATCCAGCGCATGGCGGTCGCGGCGTTCCGCGCCATCGATTGTGCGGGGATGGCGAGGGTGGACTTCTTCGTGCAGGGTGAGGGGGATGACGTGCCGACCGTGTGGCTGAACGAGATCAATACGATCCCCGGGTTCACGTCGATCTCCATGTATCCGAAGCTCTGGGCGGCCAGCGGCCTGGCCTACCCCGAGCTGATCGAACGACTGCTGGATCTGGCCGTGGAGCGGTTCGAGGCGGAGCGGAACCGACCGACGCCGGCCGGTGAGATCAGCAGCTGAGCCGGGTGTCGCGCGGGTCTCCCACGCAGCCGTCCCTGTCGGTCCCACCGTCGAGGACGTCGCCTCCATCCCCGTCCAGGGCGACGAGGAAGTCCAGACCGCTCGCTCCTCGCAGGACGTCGTTGCCCCCTCCGGGTCCGCCCGAGAGTCGGTCGTTCCCGTCCTCACCCCGGAGGAGGTCGTCCCCCAGGCCGCCGACAAGTACGTCGGCGCCAGGTCCGCCCGCCAGGATATCGTCGCCCCGACCCGCGAAGATCACGTCGTCCCCCGCGCCCCCCGCCAGCACGTTGTCCTCACGGGCGCCGCAGTTCACCGGGTCCGCGTGGCTCACGGCGCATGTTCGCCGCCAGTCGGGGAACTCGTCGAGAGCGGGCGTGGACGTGAGGTGCGAGACGTTCGTCCCGTTGGCGTCCATGGTGTACAGGTCGTAGCTGCCGCTGCGGTCGCTGGTCCACACGATCGTGGTGCCATCTGGGGACCATGCGGGATCGAAGTCCTGACTGGCGCGATCCGTGAGCCTGACCTGATGGGTTCCGTCGGGAGCGGTCGAGAAGAGCTCCTGGTCGCCCAGCTCACGCATGAACACGATGCGGGAGCCGTCGGGCGACCAGGTGGGCTCGAAATTCGGGGCCACGGAGTCGGTGATCGGGTGCCCCCCCGATCCGTCGGCGTTCATGACGTGGATCTGCGGGCTGCCCGTTCGCGCGCTCTGGAAGACGATCCGTGTTCCGTCCGGCGACCAGCTGGGGAAGAGGTCGTTCCGTGGGTCATCGGTCAGACGCTGGAGCTGGCTGCCATCGGCGTGCATCACCCAGATGTCGAAGCTGCCCTTTCGGTCGGAGACGAAGGCGATCTGCCGCCCGTCCGGCGACCATGCCGGCGTGCCATCGAAGGCCCTGGCGTCGGTGATCCGCTTGAGATGGGTTCCCCCGGGACTCGCCGTGTAGATCTCGTAGTTCCCCGAGCGGTCGGACGCGAAGGCGAGCCGGAGCCCGGTGGGAGACCAGGCCGCGTCGTAGTCGTCCTTGCTGTTGTCGGTGACCGCCCGCACGTCGGTCCCCTCGGCGGACATCGTGAACAGGTCGAACAGCCGCGAGGGGCCGCGGTCGAACACGATCCGTCCGTTCCCCACCGAGACCGTGGAGATGTGGTCGTCGAAGGACGACCCCACGACGTTCTCCGCGCCGGCGATCGTGTCGGCGCCCTCACCGCTGGCTACGCCCGTCTGCAGGTTGACCCGGACCCCCGACGGCGCGTCGGCGTACGAGGCGGTGTCGTTGCCGCTGCCTCCCCCAAGCTGGTCATCTCCTCCGCCACCCTCGAGGGTGTCGTCGCCCGACCCGCCCGAGAGCGCGTCCCCGCCGGACCCGCCCTGGAGCGCGTTGGCGCTCTCGTCGCCCTGCAGGATGTCGCTCTGCGGCGATCCGATGAGGTTCTCCACCTCGATGAGCGTATCGGTGCCCTCCGCCGTGGCCGAGTCGGTCGCGAGATCGGCGACGACGGCGGAACCCGTGTCCGCGAAGCTCACGGTGTCGGAGCCGTCGCCCGCCAACACCACGTCGTCGCGGGCGCCGAGGTTCACGATGGTGTCGTCACCGCCGCCTGCGCAGATCACGTCGCGCCCGGACGTGCCCGACAGCCAGTCACCCGCGGCCGTTCCGGTGACCGTGCAAGTGAGTGGCTGCCAGTCCGGCGCGGTCCTGGAGGCCGCGTCACCGACCAGGTTGGTCGGACCGCTGCCGTTCCCCTCCATCACGAACAGGTGTCCGTCGCGAACGAAGGCGATCCGGCCACCGTTCGGCGACCAGGCCGGGTTCCGGTCATCCTGCGCGGCGGCGTTCGTGAGGTTCGTGGGAGCGGAGCCCGATGCGGTCATGGTGTAGATCTCCGCATCGCCGGCACGATTTGTCTGGAAGGCCAGTAGGTTGCCGTCGGGTGACCAGTTGGGCGCCGTGTCGTTGCCTGGATCGCGGGTGAGGTTCGTCTCTCCCGTGCCATCGGCCGCCATGGCGTACACCTCGGCGTTCCCGTCGCGGTCGGTCACGAAGGCGATCGTGGCGCCGTCGGGGGACCATGCGGGTGCCGTGTCGCCGCCCTGATCGTTGGTGAGCGGCGAGGGGGAGGATCCGTTGGCTCCCATCACGTAGATCTCCAGGTTGCCGTTACCGCCTCGATCGGTCTGGAAGGCGATCCGTGTGCCGTCCGGCGACCAGGCGGGGGCTGCCTCGGAGTCGGCGCTGGAGGCGGTGAGGTTCGTCAGCTCTCCGCCGGCCGCGTTCATGACCCAGATGTCCGCGTTGCCCGACGCGGTGGAGGTGAAGGCGATCTGCGTGCCGTCCGGTGACCAGGCGGGAGAGGTATCGCCTGGCGTGGACGTGAGGGCAACCACGCCTCGGCCATCGGGATTCACCACACCGATCCCGCCGGCTGCGAAGGCGATCTTGCCGTTCACCCCCGGGAAGGCGGCGGAAGCTGGCGCCGAGGCTCTGGTGAGAACGAGTCCGGCGGTCATGACCATCAGCCCCACCGCGAGCGCGAGCGCCCGCGCCCGCGGGGTGCCCGCGCCTGCGTCCCTGCGTCCCACGAGCCAAGGATAGAGGATGGGCCCGGCATCGCCCGGGCGTCGTCTGCGGACGGGAGTCGACCCGGCGATCTACAGGTGCACGACCGGGCAGGTGAGCGTGCGGGTGATGCCTTCCACGGCCTGGATCCGGGCCACCACCAGCTTGCCTAGCTCGTCCACGGTGGTGGCCTCCGCGCGCACGATCACGTCGTAGGGCCCTGTGACGTCCTCGGCCTCGGTGACACCGCCGACCGCCCGGACCTCGTCGGCGACCTGCGCGGCCTTGCCGACCTCGGTCTGGATGAGGATGTACGCCTGCACCATCGCTGCTCCTCCTTGAGTGGGCGGGTGAACGCCGGTGCCATGCTAGCCCCGCCCCGCGCTCCCGTGCAACGCGAGCAGCGCCGCCACCGGAGGTGGTGTCATCATGGCCACATGTTCCGCGATCGGATCGACGCGGGCCGGCGCCTCGGCGCCCTGCTCGCCGGCGTCGGGCTCGCAGATCCGGTGGTCCTGGGTATCCCACGAGGCGGTGTGATCGTGGCCGCACAGGTGGCCTCGGTGCTGGGCTCGCCGCTGGACGTCGCCGTCACCCGGAAGATCGGAGCTCCACACAACCGGGAGCTGGCGATCGGCGCGATCGCGCCCGGCGTCGAGGTCTGGGATGTCGCCTTGTTGGAGCGCTTCACCGTGGATGCCGGCTACCTCCGGGAGGCGGTGGCCTCCGAAGAGGCGGAGATCGTGCGGCGCACCGATAGGTACCGCCGCGCCCGGCCGCCTTTGGACGTATCGAGGCGAACCGTGATCATCGTGGACGACGGCCTGGCGACCGGCTCGACCGCGCTGGCGGCGGTGCGCTGGTCCCGGTCAGCCGGAGCGGGACACGTGGTGGTGGCCGTCCCGGTGGCGACGCCCTCCACACTGGCGATCGTCGCCGACGAGGCGGACCGCGTGGAGGCCATCGACAGGCCGACCTCGTTCCACGCGGTCGGCGAGTGGTACGAGGATTTCACGCAGACGACCGACGACGAGGTGGTGGCGGCGCTGGAGCGCTGGGAGCGGTCCGGATGAGGTCATGGAGCGCTCCCCGCCGGGATCTTCCGCCCATCTTCCAGGGCCGCACAACGCGGTGGCCGCCCTCCCGGCGATGCGAACACGCTCAGCCGACGGCCTTGATGATCTCCTCGGAGAGCTGGGGGAACTCCTGCAGGCGCTCGACGCGCTCGGACTTGAGCCGGTCCACCAACGCCGCGTACTCGTCGCTCCTGCTCTGCCGTTCGTAGAGCCGCTTGGGCTGCAGCAGCTCCGGGTCGTCGATGTCGGGCATCGATGCCGCGACCTGGTAGCCGAAGTCGGGGTCCTCGGTCCACCCGATCGTGTTCTCCGCGATCCCCTTCACGCAGGCGGAGGTGTGCGGGATCTTCAGCTTCTTGGAACGATCGTCGTCGTCCTTCCCGCCGATCCGGCCGGTGTTCAGCAGGAACGCTTGGATCGGATGGGTGGCCAGCAGCTCCAGGAGCCGGTTGCCCTGGAGACCGTGAGGGAGCGGGAAGAACGGGTTCGTGCCGGGCACGCGCAGGAACTTCCCGGCCTCGGCCGCGCCCCCGGCGGCGGTACCAGTGGTCTCGCCGAGCATGAAGTAGGCGGCTGCCTGCTCCTGGTTCAGCTTCGCGACGCCCGGGATGATGTTCTCGTTGCGGTTGAGGATCAGCAGGTAGTCGACCGGACCGACGTTGCGCGCATCCTCGGAGGAGAGCAGGTCGCTCATCTCGAACACGGCGCGCCCGTTCTGCGTGTAGTGCTCGTTGTTGAAGTCCACGGTGCCGTCGTCGTTCTGATAGACGTTCTCCAGATAGGTGGTGGGTTTCACGACCGCCCCGTAGATCGATGGCTCGAAATCGGGGTTCAGGGCGAAGGTCTTCGCGAAGCAGCCGTTCTCGGTGCCGTAGGCCTTGCCGCCCGGCATCAGGCCCACGAAGTCGTCCTGGATCGGGCGGGAGCCGTTCTGCGTGGTGAAGGTGGTCGTGGTCTTGCCGGTCCCCGACAGCCCGATGATCATGAACACCTTGTCGCCCTCGCCGGTGGGGATGACCTTGAGGCCGGCGTGCAGGGCCAGACCTCCCCTATCGAAGACGATGGTGTTCCACATGCGAAGGCCGCCCTTCTTCGACTCACCGAAGTAGTCGGAATTGAGCACCCGCGTCACGTTGTGCTCCAGGTCGACAGCGATCAGCCGCTCGTCGGTGTACCCCTCGGCCTCAAGGTTCGGCGTGTAGATCACGTGCACCTCGGGATCGCCGGGCTCACGCGGGAAGTACAACTTCTGTTGCATGCCGGCGATGTTCGCGTTCGCCCGCTCGATCGTGAGGCGGGCCGCGGTGCGCATCTGTGGGTCGTTGCCGATGTACCCGTCGATCACCACCATGTCCTGTCGCGCGATGTACTCGTCCTGCATGGAGGCGATCCGCTCGTACTCCGCCCGGGTCATGGATTTGCCGCTGGTGGCGGCGGGATCTTCGGTGACCACGTGCGTGCTGGCGGCGGATCGGGAGAGCACCCGCGTCTGCACGTTGACGTTGCCGTACCCCGTGATCCGACATTGCGGCATCTCCTCGGTGAACGCCCGGAGCTCCTCCGGCGAGGGGTTGTCGTGAACCTGGGGCACGGCGATCTCCTTCTGATGTGGATGTCCGGGCAGGCGGATACGAACGGGTCGAACGCGCTGGATGCGGCCTAGAGTCTAGCGAAATCGCCCGAGCGTGGACCCGTCGAGCCACGCGACGGGGGTCGCCCTGCGACGGTGGAGGACGGGTCGTGGATCTGAGCGAGGACGAGCTGATCGAGGCGATCCGCCGGGTGCTGTCGGGTACCGGTCCGGAGGTGATCGTCGGCCCCGGCGACGATGCGGCGGTGCTGGCCCGCGGTTCGGGTGAGCTCGTGCTGACGGCCGATGCGCTGATCGAGGGCGTGCATTTCGACCGCCGGATGATGTCCGCGCGCGACCTCGGCTACAAGGCCCTGATGGTGAACCTGAGCGACGTGGCTGCGATGGGTGCGAGTCCCCGCGCGGCCCTGGTGACGCTGGCTCTCTCGCCCGACATCGAGGCGTCGTGGGTGATGGAGCTGTTCGGCGGGATGCGCAAAGCCTGCGATGAGCACGCGCTGTGGCTGGTCGGGGGCGATCTCTCGCGTGCCGAGCTGATCGCGATCTCGGTGACGGTGACCGGGGAGGTCTCGCCGGGACGGGCTGTCCTGCGCTCGGGGGCGCGACCCGGCGACGTGCTGGCGGTGACCGGGGCGTTGGGGGCATCGGCGTCGGGGCTGCGGGTGGCGCGCAGCGGCCGGGTGCGGGGAGAGGCTGATCGGGCGCTGTTGCTCGCACATCTACGGCCGACCGCGCGCGTGGGGGAGGGGACGGTGCTGGCGCGCCACGGCGCGACCGCCATGATGGACGTGTCCGACGGACTGGGGAAAGATCTGATCCGGCTGGCGTCGGCGAGTGCTGTCGGCGCCTCGATCCGGCTGCGGGACGTGCCGGTCGCCGAGGGCGCCACGCGGGATGACGCGATGGGCGGAGGAGAGGACTACGAGCTGCTGGTCACCCTCCCGAGCGAGGACGCGTTCGTCGCGGCGGCCGCCGAGCTGGCGGGGTCCTACGGCACGCCCCTCACCGCGATCGGCAGCATCGTGAAGGGCGAGGTCGTCACTGCGGTGGGCGACGATGGGGTGGAGCGTCCGTTGGTGGCCTCGGGCTGGGATCACTTCGCGTGAACCGATCCCGCGCGCGCGCCCTCACGATCGCCGGCAGCGACTCCGGCGGGGGCGCAGGGATCCAGGCCGATCTGAAGACGTTCAGCGTCCTGGGCGTCTACGGCCTGAGCGCCGTCACCGCCGTCACCGTGCAGAACACCCTGGGGGTGTCGGCGTCCGAGGCCCTCAGCCCCGGGATCGTGGGAGCCCAGATCCGCGCGGTGGCCGACGACATCGGCGTGGATGCGGCGAAGACGGGGATGCTGGCGACCGCGGCCATCGTGGAAGCCGTCGCCGACGCGCTCGCAGAGGTCGAGGTGCCCGCGATCGTGGTGGACCCGGTCTTCCGGTCCAAGCACGGACATTCGCTGCTGGCGGCCGACGCCGTGGTCGCTCTGCGGAGGCGGATCCTGCCCCTCGCCACGCTGGTCACGCCGAACCTCCCGGAGGCCGCGGGATTGGCGGGGTTCGGCGTGCAGACCCGGGAGGACATGCGCCGGGCCGCCGACGCGATCCTCGCGGATGGTGCCCGCGCCGTGCTGGTGAAGGGAGGACACATGCAGGATGAACCGATCGTCGCGTCGGATCTGTTCGCCGACGGCACGACCGAGGAGTGGATCAGCGCGCCCCGGTTCGACACGCCGAACACTCACGGCACCGGCTGCACGCTCTCGGCGGCCATCACCGCGCATCTGGCTCGTGGGGACGCCCTGCTCGATGCCGTGCGTGCCGGGAAGGCGTTCGTGACGGAGGCGATCCGTCACGCCCTGCCGCTCGGCCACGGGATCGGTCCGGTCGACGCGTTGTGGCCGGTGCCGCCCGAGGGCTTCGTCTGAGGGGCCGGCGGGAGAGGGTCCGCCACCGGGGAAGGCGCAGCCGCGTCAGCGGGGGATGCGCAGGACCTTTCCGGCCTTGATGCAGGACGTGCAGGCATACACCCGTGTGTGCGTGCCGTTCACGATCGCTCGGACGCGCTGCACGTTCGGGTTCCATCGCCGGTTGGTCCGGCGGTGCGAGTGCGAGACGGATTTGCCGAAGAAAGGCTTCTTCCCGCAGATCTCACAGACGGCTGCCATAGACCGACGAGGGTAGCAGACGCCTCAGCCCAGGAGACCCCGGATACCCTGCGCCAGCGCCGCCGCCGATATCTGCCCGTCCACGGCGCCCATCAACGTGCCGTCGGCCGCATAGAACAGCGTGACCGGCTGACCGCCGTGCCCGAGCGAGGTGGGGATCGCGTGCGTGGCGTCGAACGCGCTGGGATAGGTCCAGCCGTACCGCTGAGTGAACGCCCGGGCGTCGGGGCGGTTGTCGAGTACATCGATGCCCAGGAACTGGATGCGCGAGCCGTAGCGCTCCGCCGCCTTCGCCAGCTCGGGAGCCTCCGCCTGGCACGGCACGCACCACGAGGCCCACACGTTCACCAGCATGGGCGTGCCCCGGACCTGTGCGAGCAGCGCCTCGAAGCCCGCCGGATCCATGTCCGGCAGCTCGGCCACCTCCGTGGGCAGCAGCGCCGCGTCGGTGGCGTTCACGGCGGGGACGGCTGGGATCGACGGAGTGGGTGCGGGCGTGGCCGAGCAGGCGACGGCCAGCAGACCGAGGGAACAGATCGCGGCGAGCAGACGACGTCGCATCCGTGCATGGTAGAACGCATCCGATGTGAGGAGACATCCCTGCCCCTGACACTGCCGCTGACGCTGCGATCCACGATCGCCGACATCGACGCCACGCTCGCCTCACGCCGAACGGGATCGCGGGCGAAGGGTCCGCCCGCGTCCGAGGTGCTCCAGAGTGCCTTCGACATCGGGACGGTCCGGGATCTGTTGCACCACTATCCGCGTCGCTACATCGACCGCTCGCGGGTGGAGACCATCGGGGCGCTGAAGGTCGGCCGGCCCTCCACGGTGATCGCCACCGTGCGCAAGGTCGCGAGGCGGCAGACCCGGCGCCATCAGACGATGGTGACCGTCACCCTCAGCGACGGCACGGGCTCCCTGGATCTCACCTTCTTCAACCAGCCCTGGACGGCCGGCCTCTACAAGGAGGGCACAGAGGTCGCCGTCAGCGGCATCGCGACCCTGTATCGCGGGCGGCTCCAGCTCGCCAACCAGGAGGTTGAGATCCTGCGCGGCGGCGACGTAACCGTGCATACCGGCCGGATCACGCCCGTGCATCCGGCGTCGGAGGGCATCACGACGCGCACGATCCGCGAGCTGGTGCACAGGGCGCTCGAGCGTCTGCCGTCGGTGGAGGACCCGATGCCCGCGGAGCTGGTGGACGCCGAGAACCTGAGCGACTACGACGCCGCGATCCGGCGCATCCACTTCCCCGAGGATGACGGTCAGCTCGCGGGGGCCCTGGAGCGGCTGAAGTTCGACGAGCTATTCACGTTGGAGCTCGGAGTGGCGTTCCGCAAGCAACGCGTGGAGGGGGAGCAGGCGGGCGTCCCCCATGCCGTCGACGGCCCGCTCGCCCGGCGGCTGGGGGAGACCCTTCCCTTCGCGCCCACGGGCGCGCAGGCGCGGGCCATGACGGCGATGGACGAGGCCATGTCCCGCCCGCGCCCCATGAACGTTCTTCTCCAAGGGGATGTGGGAGCCGGCAAGACCCTGGTTGCCGTGCACGCCGCCCTGGTGGCCATCGACTCGGGCCACCAGTGCGCCATCATGGCGCCGACGGAGGTCCTGGCCGGCCAGCACCTGCGCTCCATCGCCGCGCTGCTGGCACCGCTGGGAGCTGTCGCGTATCTGGACGTGGCGACGTCGGCGCCGGCGACCGCGCAGACGTCGCTCCTGGAACCGCGTTCCGGCGAGGGGGTCCCCGGCGAGCCCGTCCTCACCTACGCCCTGCTGACCGGCGCCGTCACGGGACGGGCGCGGGCACGCGTGCTGGAAGGGATCGCGGACGGCGCGGTGGACCTGGTCATCGGCACGCACGCCCTGGTGCAGGAGACGGTCAGCTTCCACGATCTGTCCCTCGCAGTCATCGACGAACAACATCGCTTCGGACTCCACCAGCGGATGGCGCTGAAGGGCAAGGGTGGTGACCCCGACGTCCTGATCATGACGGCCACCCCGATCCCACGAACGCTGGCGCTCACCTACTACGGCGACCTGGATGTGGTGGTCCTCGACGAGCTCCCCGCCGGCCGCCGGCCGGTCACCACCTCGGTGGTGCGCGATGCCGCGCAGCGCCGCGAGGCCTACGACCTGGTTCGCCGGGAGGTGCAGGCGGGCCATCAGGCGTTCGTCGTGTGCGCGGCGATCGATGAGGGCAACCGCTCGGAGGTGCGGGCGGCCGAGGCCGAGGCCGAGCACCTGGCCACCGAGGTCTTCCCCGACCTCACCGTGGACCTGCTCCACGGTCGGATGCGCCCTGCGGACAAGGAGGCGACGATGGAGCGGTTCCGCAGCGGCCGTTCGCACGTGCTGATCTCCACGACGGTGATCGAGGTGGGGGTGGACGTTCCGAATGCCGCCGTGATGGTGGTGGAGAACGCGGACCGGTTCGGCCTGGCTCAGTTGCACCAGCTTCGAGGACGGATCGGACGGGGGGAGCATGACTCCTACTGCTTCCTGGTCGACGGGTCGACGGGTGACAACCTGGAAGCTCGCCAGCGTCTGGACGCGATGGTGCGAACGACCGACGGGTTCGAGCTCGCCGACGAGGACCTCCGTCTCCGGGGCGAGGGAACCCTCTTCGACACGAGGCAGTCCGGCATGCCGGATCTGAAGCTCGCCCGCCTGGCGGAGGATCTGGCGCTGGTGCGCCGGGCCCGCGCTCGGGCCTTCGACCTGATCGCGCGCGATCCGCGCTTGGACGGCTATCCCGGGCTGTTGGCCGAGCTTCGCTCCCGCTTCGAACGTTCGATCGATTGGCTCTTCCACTCATAGCGGCCCGCGGGTCCGTAGCATCGCCGGCGTGAGGATCATCGCGGGGACCGCTCGGGGCGCCCGGCTGGGACCCGTGCCTGCGGGCACCCGGCCCGTCTCCGACCGAGCGCGCGAAGGTCTGTTCTCCAGCCTCGGCACCTCCGTGCAGGGTGCGCAGGTCCTGGACCTGTTCGCCGGCTCCGGCGCCCTTGGGCTGGAGGCCCTCTCCCGAGGCGCCGTGCACGTGACGTTCGTGGAGCGAGATCGGGCCGCATCGGCGGCGATCCGGGACAATCTGGACCGGACCGGGCTCGGCCCCAGTTCCGTCGTGACCTCCGACGCCGGCCGCTTCCTCGGGCGCGCCCCGGACGCCGCGGTCGGGTTCGATCTGGCGTTCTGCGATCCGCCCTACGACCTGGAAGGACAGCCCCTCGACCGCGTCCTGGTGCGACTGGGCGAGCAGGGCGTCTTGGCGGACGGCTGGACGGTGGCCCTGACGCGTGCCAACCGGAGTTCCACGCCTGTCATTCCGATACACTGGCACCTCGCGAGGCGCCTGCGCTACGGCGACAGCCTCGTGTTCCTGTATCGGGAGGTGTGATGGGCTTCACAGCCCTGTGCCCGGGCACGTTCGACCCGGTGACCAACGGTCATCTCGACATCATCGGCCGCGCGAGCTCCCACTTCGACGCGGTCGTCGTCGGCGTGCTCGAGAACCCCTCCAAGCAGCCGCTCTTCGAGGCCGCGGAACGGGTCGCCATGCTGGAGGAGGCCTGCGCCGGCTTCGCCAACGTCCGGGTGGGGTCCTTCTCAGGGTTGCTGGTGCGCTTCGCCGAGATGCAGGGGGCCGATGTGATCGTGAAGGGACTGCGGGCGATCTCCGATTACGAGTTCGAGATCCAGATGGCGCAGATGAACCTGCGGCTGGGCGACGTCGAGACCGTGTTCATGCCAACCAACCCGAGGTGGTCGTTCCTCTCCTCCTCGCTGGTGAAGGAGGTCGCGCGCTTCGGCGGCGACGTCGAGGGGCTGGTGCCCGATATCGCTCGGGAGCGCCTCACCGAGCGCTTGGAGGCGCGCTGATGGATCTGGCGGCGCGGCTGCAACAGCTCGAGGATCTGGTGCGAGAGGCGAAGTCGATGCCGCTGTCCTCGTCCGCCCTGCTGAACCGCGAGGAGGTGCTGGAGCTTCTGGCCGAGATGCGGGAGGCGCTGCCGGAGGAGATCAAGCAGGCCCGTTGGGTGGTGAAGGACCGCGACGAGCTACTCGGCAAGGCACGGTCCGAGGCCGAGGCCATCGTGGACGCCGCCTCCCAGGAGCAGATGCGGATGGCTCGCCGCGAGGAGATCGTAGCTCGAGCCAACCAGGAGGCCGAGCGGATCACCCAGGAGGCTGAGGCCGATGCCCGGAAGATCCGGCTCGACGCCGAGGATTACGTGGACGCCAAGCTCGCCCAGTTCGAGATCGTGCTGCGCAAGCTCCAGGAGGAGGCGCAGGGATCGGCACGGCAGCTCACGCGCACCCTCGATCAGGTGGAGTTGGGACGCGAGAAGCTCCGGGGTGCGCCGACCACCGCGGCACAAGACGAGTTCGGCGATGGTGGTGCTCCCACCTGGGTCGACCCGGGGGTCGAGCTGCACGATCAGGAGGTCGACGGGTGATCGAGACCATCGACGTCCGGGACCTGCTGGGGGAGCCGGGATCTGCCCGTGAGGTGCATGTGCGAGGCACGCTCGATGACCTCGGCACCGAGCTCGCCGGCGTCCCCGCGGACGCCCCGTTGTATGCCGACCTGCTGCTGGAGAGCGTCGTGGAGGGGGTCCTCGTCACGGGGACGCTGCGCGCTACGATGCAGCTCCGCTGCGCTCGGTGCCTCCAGGACTTCGAGGCGCCGCTGCAGGTCGAGGTGAGCGAGATGTTCGTGAAGGCGTTCGACCGCGACGGTGAGGAGTACCCGTTGACGCCGGAGGGCTTCCTGGAGCCCGAGCAGATGGTGCGAGACATCGTGGGCGTGGAGCTGCCCTTCTCGCCGTTGCACAGCCCGGAGTGCATGGGCCTGTGTCCGGTCTGCGGAGGCGATCGCAACCTGGGGGAATGCCCCGGCGATCATCCCCAGGTAGACGCCCGCTGGGACGCGCTCGACCATGTGCTGGATCGACTGAAGAACTAGACGAACGACTCCCGACGTACACGATCCCGATCGGAGGATGCATGGCCGTTCCGAAGAAGCGTCAGAGCAAGAGCCGCGGAGACAAGCGCGCCGCCAACTGGAAGGCGAAGGCCTCGACCTACGCCGACTGCCCCCAGTGCCACCAACCGAAGCTCCCACACCGGGTCTGCGGCAACTGCGGCTACTACGCCGGCCGTCAGGCCGTCGAGGTCGAGTAGCTCGCTATGACCGAGGCTCAGGTCGCCGCGTCGGCTCTCCCCGAGTTGGATCGCGCCCTCGGCGTGCGGTTCAGCGACCCCGACCTGCGGCGGATGGCGCTCACGCACCGCTCGTACGCCTTCGAGCGCGGCCAGACGATCACCAACGAGCGCCTGGAGTTCCTGGGTGACTCCGTGCTCGGTGTGGTGGTGACCGACATGGCCTACCGCACGTATCCGGACCTGCCCGAGGGGTCCCTCGCGAAGCTTCGGGCCGCCATCGTGAACATGACGGCGCTCGCCGAGGTCTCGCGAACGCTCGGCCTGGGGCAGCACCTCCTGCTCGGCAAGGGAGAGGAGCAGTCGGGTGGCCGCGACAAGGCCAGCATCCTGGCCGACGGCCTCGAGGCCGTGTTGGGCGCGGCCTACCTCGACCTGGGGACGGAGGCTGCGCGGACGCTGATCGAGCGCCTGTTCCGTCCTCGCATGGAGGCGTACGTCCGCGGCGAGGGCGACCGGGACTACAAGACCATGCTGCAGGAGCTCGCCTCCCAGTCCCTGCGCTCGCTGCCGGAGTATCGGCTGCGGGACGAGGGGCCCGATCATCAGAAAGAGTTCACGGCCATGGTGTACCTGGACGGCCGGGCCTACGGGAGCGGCACCGGGCGCTCCAAGAAGGAGGCCGAGCAACAGGCGGCGGGCGAGGCCTTCTCGCGCCTGTCCCAGGAGGCCTCGGATGTGGAGGGGGGGATCCGTGGAGCTTCCTGAGGTCGAGGTCATGCGCCGTGACCTGGAGAAGGACGTCGTCGGCCGCCGGATCAAGACCGTTGAGGTGAAGGGCTCCAAGAACGCACTTCGCGTCATCCGGCGGCACGCCAAGCGCAAGGAGTTCACCTCGCGGCTGGTGGGCACGAAGATCCAACGCATCGAGCGCCGAGGGAAGTATCTGCTGCTGTTCCTGGACTCCGGCGATGCCGTCGTGACGCACTTCGGCATGAGCGGCCGGTTCCAGCGCGGCACGGGGCGTGTGGCGATGCCGCCCCACACCCACGTGATCGTGACGTTCCAGCAGGGCGGCGACCTGCGCTTCATCGACCCCCGTACGTTCGGCGAGATGTTCGTCACCGCGGGCGAGGATCTCGGAAAGGTGAAGGAGATCGCGCACATCGCGATCGATCCACTGGACCAGGTCTTCACCTGGCAGACGTTCCAGTACCTCTTGGCGGAGAAGGCCGCGAAGATGAAGCCGCTCTTGATGGACCAGAAGTTCATCTCTGGGTTGGGCAACATCTACAGCGACGAGGTGCTGTTCCATGCCGGACTGCGGTACGACCGCATGTCCAACACGTTGTCCTCGCAGGAGGTACGCAGGTTGTACCGGGCGATCCAGGAGATCATGCAGGAATCGATCAAGGCGCGAGGGACGACGCTCGACGATGAGGCGTACGTGGATCTGTTCGGGAAGCCCGGGGAATACGGCGGCGAGCTGAAGGTGTACGGCCGCACGGGCCTGCCGTGCCGCCGGTGTCGCACGCCGATCCAGAGCGTGAAGCTCTCGGGACGCCAGGCGTACTTCTGCCCGCAGTGCCAGTCGTGAGCGTCTCGATCGCCCGGGGCTGCCGGCGTCGGGCATGAGCACTAGGTCGGTCGTCTCGGCCATCCGCTCCATTGCCAGGGGCTGACGAGCGCTCTACCGTTCCTCCACAGAGCCGCAACAGATCGCTGGTAGATTGGGTCGCCGCGTTGTCGATCCCCGGACTTGGCGTGGAGTGAGGAAGCCCCGTGAGGGAACAGGTGGGTCACGACCCGACGTACAACGACAACGTCGACCTGCGCGAATACCTCGCACCGCTCCTGCGGCAGAAGCGCCTCATCACCCTCGTCACGCTCGTCGTCCTGGCGGCCGCGGCGGCGTACACCTTCACACGAACGCCGGTGTACAAGTCGACGGCTACGGTGCTGATCAAGCCGACCGGCGTCAACCTGACCGACCTGGGCGCGCTGGGGTCGGACAAGCTGCTGAACCTGGAGACCGAGAAGCAGCTCGTCCGGTCGACACCGGTCGCAACCGAGGCGATGGCGGAACTGGGGAACAGCGTGACGCCGGCCGAGGCGCTGAAGCACGTCTCCGTGGATGCCATCCCCGACTCACAGGCCCTGGAGATCTCCTACTCCGATACCGATCCCACCCGAGCGCAGGAGGGGGCGATGGCCTTCGCCCGTGCGTACCTCGGCGACCGACGGACACAGGCGGACGACCTGGTGGCTTCCCAACGCGATGAGCTGACCGGCAAGATCGCGGATGCCCAGCGCCAGATCGACGAGCTGGACGGAAGCACCACTTCGGATAAGGCCACGCTCCAGCAGTTCATCAGCAGTCTTCAGGTTCAGGTCAATGCCGTGGACCTCCTGAACACCGACCCCGGCCAGATCATCGTCGTTGCGTCGGTGCCCGGCCATCCGAGCAGCCCCAACCATCTGCGGGATCTCGTCATGGGTCTGCTCCTGGGGCTCGCGCTCGGTCTCGGGATCGCCTTCGCGCGTGGCCGAACCGACCAGCGGCTCCACGAGGCCACCGACCTCGAGGACGCCCTCGGCGTGCCCATGCTGGCCTCGATCCCCAGGTTCGCCGACGGATCGAAGGGTCGCGAGGGACTCGTCTCGATCGACGATCCAGCGTCACCTGCCGCGGAGGCCTATCGGGCGCTCCGCACCACGTTGATGGCGGCGTTCCATCGGACCGGCGGAACCCTCGTGGTCCTCAGCTCCCTGCCGGGAGAGGGCAAGACGACCGTGGCCGCGAACCTGGCGGTGATGCTGGCACAGGCGGACAGGCGCGTGGTGGTGATCTCGGCCGACATGCGGCGGCCCCGCCTCCACCAACTGTTCGGGCTCTCGAACGGCCGGGGTCTGTCCAGCGTTCTCAGCGGCGATCTGACCCTGCCCGATTGCGTGTTCGCCACCGAGCTTCCGAACCTCCTGGTCTGTCCCGCAGGGCCGGTCCCTCCGGACCCTGCCGAGATGCTCCAGTCCGACCGCATGCGCGAGCTGCTCGCCACGTTGCGACAGACGGCGGACTTCGTGATCCTGGACTGCCCACCCGTGCTGACGGTCGCCGACCCGCTGGGGCTGGCCTCGATGGCTGACGCTGGGCTGTTCGTCATCGATTCCACCGGTACGAAGCGCAGCCAGGTCGCGGAGGCGCGGTACCGGCTGGAGCAGGTGGGGACGCAGCTGCTGGGAGGGGTGCTCAACAAGATGCCCGCTCCTGCCCGAGGTCGCTACGGGTATGGCTACGGGTACTCCCCGAACGGAGCGGCCACATCACATGATCCGGCGCCGAAGGTGGAGATGGTCGGGGGCGTATCGACGGTCCGTGACAGGACCCGGGATCTCAACAGCAGCTAGGGTCTCAGCGGTTCGCCGCCGACCATCTGCTCGTCTGCCCGATCCGCCCTCGAGGGAACGCGCCCCCGGTCCTCGGACAATAGCTGCCGGTCGTTGGACTCCTCGAACGCGCGGATGATCCGAAGGACGATGTCCACCGATCCCACCGGATCGATGCCCACGGCGGTCTCCGCCGCAAGGACGAGCCCGTGGACGCCGTCTAGGAGCGTGTTGGCGATGTCGTTGGCCTCGGCGATGGTCGGGGTGTTGCTCGTCACCATGGACTCCAGAAGGTTGGTGGCGACGTACACGGGCCGGTTGCCGCGGTTAGCGCGACGGACGACCGCCTTCTGATAGAAGGGCACGTACTCGAGGGCGATCTCGTGCGAGAGATCGCCGCGGTCGATGAGGACGGCGTCGGCGGCTTCGATGATCGCGTCCATGTTCCGAACGCCGGCGCGACTCTCGATCTTCGCGATGATGTGGGCTCCCGGGGGCGTGAGCGATCGGAGGCGGTTCACATCCTCGGCCCCCTCGGCGAACGACAGGGCGTAGTGCGTGATCCCACGCCGAACTCCGATCTCGATCGCGGCCAGGTCCTTGTCGGACAGAGCAGGAAGCACCGGTTTCGGATCAAGCGTCACGGCCTTGTTCGAAGAGATCTGCCCCTCCACGACCACGATGGCGTTCGCGTGCCGCGCTCCCACCTCGGTGATCCGCAGCTTCGCCCCGTGGAAGTCGATGCCCACCAGACTGCCCACGCGGAGCTCCTCGAAGACCGACGCCGGCCACAGGCCGAGCTCCTCCTTCGTGCCGCGCACGACATCAGCGGTGAGCCGGATCTGATCGTCGAGCCGCAATCGCACGCTGTCGTCCACAGCGCCGCACCGCACCTGAGGACCCTCGCTGTCGAGGCAGATGGGGGTGCTCGATACCCCCTGCACCAGATCGATCGTGCTGTCGACCTCCTCCAGGGAAGTGTGCGACAGGTTGATCCGGAACAGGTCCACCTCGCGCTCGTCGAGGCTGCGGATGATCTCGGGATCCATCGAGGCCGGACCCAACGTGCAAAGGATGGAGATCTTCATATGGCCGCATCGTACAAGGGAGGGTCCCGGTCTCATCCGCGATCGTTCTGTCGAGGCCGCGGACCAGCGCCGGCTGCCCCTGGGTACCATCCTCCTTGGTCCACGTGAAGCGGGCCTCGGAAGAGGGGGAGCGCACATGTCGAGTGAGCCGGCGGCGCCTTCGCGGAAGGCGGGGCGCAGACGCAGGTCGCGCTGGGTCGGTGCGGGAGCCGGGATCGCCCTGGCGATCGCCCTGGCGACGGGCCTGTCGGCGCTGTCGGCCCACGACGACCTGCGTGCGGCCCGAGACGCGATGCGGCGGGGCCGAGAGGCCCTGATCCACGGCGATGCCGAACGGGCCGCGACCTCGTTCCGCGACGCCCGGGAGCGGTTCGATGACGTGGGATCAGGCGCGGCCGGGCTCGTCTTCAGGGCGCTCGGCTGGATCCCGCAGGTGGGACACACCCCGCGCACCACGCTGGCCATCGCGGAGGCGGGCTCCGGGGCTGCCGAGGCCGGCACGGTGCTGGCCGACGCCGTCGCCGGCATCCCCGGGGGTCTGGCGTCGCTCTCGCCGGCGGACGGTGGCATCTCGGTCGATCGGCTCGTCCCACTCACGGCGGCGGTCCTGCGGGCGGACCAGAGGGTCGGCGACGCGCTGGCCACGGTCCGGGATTCCCCGGATTCGCTCCTCATCGCTCCGGTTCGCGATGCCAGGACCCTCGCGGAGGAGGAACTGGCGTCGCTCCGCCTGCTCTTGGACACGGGATCTTCTCTCCTGCAGGGGCTCCCTGGATTCCTGGGCACGGAGGGCGAACGCCGGTACTTCTTCGCCGCCCAAGACCCGGCGGAGCTCCGTGGGACGGGCGGGGTGATCGGGGCGTACTCGATCCTGTCGATCGCCGACGGCAGGTTCACGTTCTCGCCGTTCCGCCCCATCCAGTCCCTCCCCATCCCACCTCTCGATGAGGTGCCACCCCCCAGTGAGGAGTACGCGAGGAACTACGGCCAGTTCCGCGGACAGGAGCGATTCTGGCTCGCCATCAACCTGACCCCCGACTTCCCGACCGCGGCGGTCGCCATCCTGAACGCCTACGAGGTGGCGCAGGGCGACTCCCTGGACGGCGTGATCTTCGCCGACCCCTTCGCGCTCCGTGCCCTGCTGCAGGTCGCAGGGCCCACGGCGATCCCGGAGCTCGGCATCAAGGTGACGGCTGGGAACGTCGTGCCACTGGTCACCAACGAGGCCTTCTCCCTGTTCCCGGGGCCCGAGGTGCGGAAGCGGGTCCTGGGGGCGGTGGCCAGCGATGTCTTCGACGGCTTCATCCGCGGCCCGCAGCCGAGCCTGGATGATCTGCGCATCCTGGGAGCTGCGTTGGGTGAGGGGCATGTCCTCGCGTACAGCACGGATCCCACCATGGAAGGGGGGCTTCGGGGGACCGGCGCCGGCGGTGCTCTCGAGGCGCGAGCGGGCGACTTCCTCTCCGTGGTGGAGAACAGCTCAGCGGCGAACAAGGTGGATTTCTACCAGGACCGTTCGGTGACGTACGAAGTCACGCTGGAGCCCGACGGCTCAGCGCACGCCCTCAGCCATGTGCAGCTGGTCAACCACGCGCCAACGTCGGGGCAGCCGAGCTACGTGATCGGTCCGCGTCCCGGCGTCTCGAAGGTGGGGGAGAGCGGCCAGCTGCTGAACGTGTATTGCGGCCCCGGGTGCTCGCTCGAGGAGGCGGCCCGCGACGGCTCGAGGATCGCACTGTGGACCGGCAGCGAGCTGGGGCACACCTTCTATCAGGACTACTTCAGCACCCCGAGCGGCGAGACCAGCGATCTCTCTGTCTCGCTGTTTCTGCCCGATGCGTGGCAGCGGGTGGGGGCCGAGGGCGTGTATCGCTTGACGGTGCTCACTCAGGTGAGCGTGCGACCGAGCGATCTCCGCGTCGAGGTCGTGGCGCCCGCCGGCACGCACGTCACGTCGACCAGCCCGAAGCTCCAGGTGGACGGCGGGTCGGCGATCTGGCAGGGAACCCCCACCCGCCGGCTCGAGCTCGAGGTCACCTTCGCTCCCTGAGCCAATGAGGGAGGGAGGGGTCAGGGGCCGAACGCGGCGAACATGATGACGACCCCCGGCCAATCGGTCCCTATCCTGGGACCGGTGACCGAAGGGTCGTCAGATCAGATCGTTCGAGGCCTAGTTGGTGGCGCTGCGACGCTGGCGGTACGCGAGCAACGAGAGCCCGACCGCCACGACGACCGCGAACGCGATGATCATGGGGGTGAGGTTCGCGCCCGTGAAGGCCGTGCCGCCGCCACCAGCCTGCCCGCTCTCCCCGAGGACGCCGGGGCCACCGGGGCCGGGCACCGAGGAGTCGGCCAGCGCCGGCACCGCGGTGATGAGGCACACGAACAATGAGGTGCCGAGCGTGAGTGCGGTCTTTCTCACCGGTGGTCCTCCTTACGTCGTTTGGACCTGTTGAACTACGGGGGAGCGTATGCGGAAAGCCTACAGCAATCAAGGGCCGATGGACCTAGAGCGGCTGGTTTGGCCTCCGGCGTTCGGACCCTCGTGTCCGTGCGGGGAACTTCGGTTGGTACGATGAGGCCGGCTTCGCGGTGTCGCCACGGACCTGTGTCACCCCCACCGATCTCACCGCAGGAGGAACAGCATGCACGGACCCCGGGTCGCCGTGATCGGTATCGATTGCGCCCCTGCGCGCCTCGTCTTCGACGACATGGCCGCTGAGATGCCCAATGTCCATAAGCTCATGAGCCAGGGCATGCACGGGCCACTCGCCAGCATCACGCCGCCCATCACCGTGCCTGCGTGGGCCTGCGCGATGACGGGCAAGACGCCCGGGCAGCTCGGGATCTACGGATTCCGCAACCGCAAAGACACCACCTACGACGGATTGTCGATCGCCACGTCCGCGTCGGTCAAGGAGCCGACCGTCTGGGACCTGATCGGCGAGCGCGGAGGGAAGTCCCTCCTGATCGGGGTACCGCCGGGTTATCCCCCGAAGCCCCTCGAGGGCTGGAGGATCTCTTGCTTCCTCACCCCTCCCTCAGCGGCGAGCTCCACCTTCCCCGCCGGCCTCCAGGCCGAGGTCGAGGAGGAGCTGGGCGGCGATCCCTACATCTTCGACATCCCGAACTTCCGCGAGAAGGGCTTGGACCATGTGCTGGAGCAGGTCTTCGCCATGACGAAGCGGCGCTTCCAGGTAGCACGACGGCTCATGCAGAACAAGCCGTGGGATTACTTCATGATGGTGGAGATGGGGCTGGACCGTCTCCAGCACGTCTTCTGGCAGTGCTGGGATCCGGGTCACCCGAAATACGTGCCGGGCAATCGCTTCGAGGGGGCGTTCCAAGACTATTTCCGATACCTCGATGCCGAGGTCGGATCCATCATCGAGCTGATCCCCGACGACGCGGTGACGATCGTCATGTCCGACCACGGCGCCCGCCGGATGGAGGGCGGCGTCTGCATCAACGACTGGCTCATCCGCGAGGGATACCTGGTCTTGAAGGAGGAGCTCCGCAGCATCGTGCCGATCGCCAAGGCGCCGATCGACTGGAGCCGGACCACGGCGTGGGGTGACGGCGGGTACTACGGGCGACTCTTCATGAACGTGAAGGGGCGTGAGCCCGAGGGGTTGGTGGACCCGAGCCGGTACGAGGAGACGCGCGACGAGCTGATCAGCAGGTTCGAGGCCACCCCCGGACCGGATGGAACCCCCATGGGAACCCGAGCCCTCAAGCCGCAGGACGTCTACCCCGACGTGCGGGGGGTGGCGCCCGACCTCATCGTGTACTTCGGCGATCTGGACTGGCGATCGGTCGGCACGGTCGGCAACCCTGACATCTTCACCCACGAGAACGACACGGGGCCCGACGGGGCGAACCACGACCCGACGGGCATCTTCGTGATGGATGGCCTGCCCGGGCAGCCGATGGGTCGTGTCGAGGGCATGAGCCTGGTCGACGTCGGGCCGACGATCCTGGGGATGTACGGCATCGAGGTGCCGGAGGGAGCCGTCGGGAAGGCCTTCGTCTAGGCCCCTCACTCCCAGTCGGCATCGGTGTAGAAGGCCCGGGCGACCTCCTCGGTGCCTCGCCGGACACGGCCGATCTCCTCACGGCTCAGTCGTGTCCTCCAGGTGCTGATGGCGGCCTGGCTGTCGCGCTTGAGCGCCTGCGCATCCCGCGCCTCCTTGGGATTGGATGCGTCGGAGTGTTCGGAGACCGCCCGCCGCGCGTCTTCTGAGAAGGGCAGGCCCAGCTCGCCGTAGAGCCGCTCGAACGCCGGCATCGGGTGCATCGCGATGTCCTCGTACCGAGAGAAGAGCCAGTCGGGATGACACCCCTGATACCCGCTGATCGTGTGGTGGATCAGGTTCCACAACAGGATGGCTTGATCCAGCGGGTCGTGCTCGGTGCCGGCGAACGCCTCGATCTGTTGACGGAACGGCTCGAGGCGATCGCGCATCAGCAGCGGCTGACGAAGGAAGTGATCGAAGGGGTGGTGCCACCCGTACCGAACCAGGCTGCTGGTGAACCCCGCCGGATGCCGGATGAGGACGAGAACCCTCGCGTGGAACCTCTGCGCCAGCCACTCGGATGAGAACAGGGCGAGCGGATCCTTGACGAGCGGCACGGCACCGTGTGTGCGATACCGCCCCCAGCGCACACGTTCGTGCACCAGCTTGGCGACGTCCGTGCCGGATCGGACCGCTCGCACACCCGCGAGCGTTCGATAGCGGAAGGAAAGCATGTCCGCCACCGCGGGCAGATAGTGCTCCTCGTTCTCCGTGCAGATGTAGGGGAACCACCAGCGGATCGGCGCATCGAGGACGCCGGGGCGGTGGAGGACGCTGAACGGCTCGCGGATGTAGCCGACCAGCCCGCTCGCGGCGAGCATCCTCCCCACCCAGGTCGAGCCGGAACGGTGGGAGCCGGTGACCAGGATCGGATGTGCCGGCCTCACGCAGGCACCTCGATCCCACGCAAAAACGACAGCTCACGGTGTGTGCCGCACATCTGCCACGTCGACGAGCACAGCCTGCAACCGAGGACTGGGGTCTCCTTCCAGGCTCCGACCGAACCGTTGAGATCGGGGATCCGCGGAGAAGGAACGGTCGATGGATCTCGCGCATCGCACCTTCCCACATCGCACCCCTCGGTGGCGGGGACCCGGTCGATTTCCCTCGCACTGGGTGCGCGCGCGACGGGATCGGACCGAACCGTGGGAGCCGAGCCGGCGGGCCCGACGTCAGCGGAGCGTGGCTCGGGCCTGGACCATCCGCTGGATCGCGCGCTCCCCGTCCCCGGGCTTGAGCTCGACGGCCCGGACCCCGCTCCCGATCACCTCGACCGCGTAGCCCAGTCGACGCGCGTCCAGCACCGTCTCCAGGACGCAGTAGTCGGTGGCGAGGCCGGCGACCACCAGGCGTTCGATCCCGATCGGCAGCGTGGACGCGAGCCGTGTCGCCCGCACCTCGCCGGTCGCAGGGTCCCGCACGCTGAAGCCGGAGTAGCCGTCCTCCGTCCCCGAGCCCTTCGTGACCACGGCTCCCCGCACTCGCAGCTGCGGGTGCAGTTCCGCCCCCCACGTGCCGGCGACGCAGTGCACCGGCCACGTGCCGCCGTCCTTCGCGAAGTGGGGCGTGCTCGGCGGATGCCAATCCTGCGTGTACGCCACGAAGGCACCGCCGGCCAGCGCACGGTCCGTCTCCTCGTTCACGATCGGCACGACCTCGTCGCCGCCGGTGACGGGCAGGTTCCCGGCCGGATCGGCGAAATCGTTCTGCAGGTCCACCACGATCAGGGCCGTTCGCTCGTCGTAGGCGCTCACCGAGCCACCCTATCCACGAACCTGCGCTCGTGCCGGTCGGGCAACGGCGAAACATCCGTGGGTGCTCCTCCCGGTTCTAGGCACGGACGCTGCTAGCATCGCCGCCGATGTTCCTTCGCTCGCTCTCGATCCGCGGCTTCAAGTCCTTCGCGGACCGCACGGTCCTTGAGTTCGCCCCGGGGGCCTCGGTCATCGTCGGCCCGAACGGCTCGGGGAAGTCCAATCTGGTCGACGCCATCAGCTGGGTGCTCGGCGAGCAGGGCCCGCGCGCCATGCGCGGCGGTCAGATGGCCGACGTCATCTTCGCCGGATCGCCGTCGCGTCCCGCGCTGGGGATGGCCGAGGTGAAGCTCATCATCGACAACTCGGCCGGCGCGATCCCCGTGCCGATGACCGAGATCGAGGTGAGCCGTGCGATCTTCCGCTCCGGCGACAGTGAGTACCGCATCGGCGGCCAGGTGGTCCGGCTGCTGGATGTCCAGGAGCTGCTGAGCGAGACCGGCATCGGTCGCGCGCTGCACACCGTGGTCGGACAGGGTCAGCTGGAGGAGGTGCTCCAGGCCAGGCCGGAGGACCGCCGCCGCTACATCGAGGAGGCGGCCGGCATCGCCAAGCACCGCCGCCGCAAGGAGCGGGCCGAGCGCAAGCTGTCGGGCATGGACCAGGACCTCCTGCGACTGCAGGACGTCCTCGGTGAGCTGCGCCGGCAGCTGAAGCCGCTCCAGCAACAGGCGCAGACGGCGCTCAGACACGAGCAATTGTCCTCGCAGGCCGAGGAGCTGTCCGGCAAGCTCGCGGCTGCTCGCCTGCGCGCGCTCCTGCGGGAGAAGGAGCGGCGGCAGGGTGGGTGGGACGAAGGCCTGGAGGCCCGCACACGCGCGCGCGAGCGGCTGGACGCGCTCGATGCGGATGTCCTGGGGGCCGCCGACGCGCGAACCGTGGCGACCCGGAGCCTGGCCATGGCCGAGGAGGCGGCCCGCACCGCCGCCTCGGCCCGTACCGGCGCGGAGCACGCGTACCGCGCGGCCGTCGAACGCGAGGCGACCGCCCGTGAGGATCTGGCTGCCCAGGCGACGCGCACCGCGCGTCTGGCGGCCGTGGACGACGACCTCGCTCGGCTGGAGGCGGAGGTGGACCGCGTGGTCGGCGAGCTCGCGCTTCGCGAGCGGGAGCTGGACGAGGCAGAGGCCGGTTTCCGTCAGGCCGACGCGCACCGGCGCGAGGTGGAGGACGAGCGCCGCCGGCTAGCCGAGGAGGCCGCGGGGCGCAGGGCGGAGATGGAGACCCTGCAGCGCTCCCTGGCCGGCTCCGAGCGGGATCGCGACCGACTGGACGAGGCCCTTCGCGACGTCCGGGCTCGCATCGTTGCGGCAGAGAACGAGCAGGAGGATCTGAGCTCCGACATCGAGCAGATGGACGGACAGTCCTCGCCGCTGTCGGAACGCAGGGAGACGCTCGACGGGGAGCGGCGGAAGCTGGTCGACAAGCTCGAGGAGCTCGAGGAGATCCGCAGACGACAGGAGTCGCGGCGCGACCTGCTGGAAGCCAGGCGCCAGGACATCGAGGAGACGCCGGGCTCGCGCTTCCTGAAGGGGCACCGCCGGCAGGCGATCGGCCTTCTGCGCGATCTGGTCCGCGTGGAGCCGGGTCTGTCGCGCGCCCTGGTGGCGGCGCTCGGTCCGCTAGCCGACGCCGTGGTGTACGCCGACGGCGAGCGAGCGCTGCTCGACGCCGGCGAGGGCGACGGCGCGATCCTCGCGATCGCGGGTGGTGGACCCGTGGCGATCGGTCTGGCCGGCGAACGCAGTCTGTTGTCGGTGGTGGAGGCCGATCCGGAGGCGCGGGGGATCGCCAGCACCGTCCTGCGGGACGTGTATCTGGTCGAGACCATCGACGAGGCCGCACGCAAGCAGGACGCGCACCCCACCGCCGCGTTCGTCACCCCCGACGGCGTGCTGGTCGGACCGGCGGTGATCCACACCGCCGCGACGGCCGACGGGCGCGCGAGGGAGATCCGCGCCGAGCTGCAGGTGCTCGAGCACGATCTCGCCGCCACGCGGGCCGCCATCAAGCCCCGCAAGGAGCGCCTGGCCGAACTCGGCCAGGAGGTGACCTTCCTGCAGGAGCAGATCGACGCCGCCGACGCCGACATCACCGGCGCCGCCGAACGGTTGGCTCGGCTGGAGGCCGAGCTCGGCAGCCATCGACGCGAGCAGGAGATGCTGGAGCTTCGGGTGGCGGGACTGGAGGATTCGGCCGGCGTCTGGCGAGGGCGCCTGGCCGAGGTGGGACCCGCAACCGGGGAGGTCCCCGAGCTTCCCCCGACGCCCGAGCCGCCGATCCGGGCCCGGGTGGCCGTGGAGTCTCTCCGGCGCGACCGGGGCGTTCTGGATGCCCGGCTGTCGGAGCTCCGCGTCGAGCGCGACGCCCTGGCGGCGCACGATCCGGCGCGGCTGCGCGAGGAGCTCGGCGACGCCGAGCTCGCGCGCGCGGAGGCGGAGCGCGCCGTGACCGCTGCGGAGTCGTCGGCAACCGAGGCAGCCGCGCGCCGCGACGAGGCAGCCGAGGGCGAGCGCGCCGCGGCGGAGCGGGAGTCGGAGGTCAATCGGGCGTGGCGCGAGGCCTCCATGGAGCTCGATCACCTCCGCGAGACCTATGAGGAGGAGGATCGACTCCGCGGCGACGTCGAACGACGGATCCGAGAAGCCGAGCGTCTGCTCCGGGAGGGCTACCAGCGCGAGCCCGACGAGGCGCTGGCGACGCTCGTCGAGGACGACAGCCTCGAGTCCCTCGAGAAGAAGAGCGAGCTTGTGCAACGTCGGCTCGGTCTCCTCGGTCGAGTGAACCTGCTGGCGACCGGCGAGTTCGAGGCGCTGCAGGAGCGGCATGACTTCATGGCGCGCGAGCTGGACGACGTTCGCAAGGCCCGCCGCGACCTCCTGGAGGTGATCGCCAAGGTTGACGGAGAGATCACGGAGACCTTCGCGACGGCCTACCGCGACGTCGCCGTGGAGTTCGAGCGCCTGGTGCAGGAGCTGTTCCCGGGCGGGGAGGGGCGTCTGATCC
>JBDUEF010000010.1:0-33639 GCA_040002535.1 Actinomycetota bacterium
ACGGTGTCGACGACGGTGCCGACGACCTCCTGCGCGACGTCGGTCGACAGCACCTTGCGCCCGGCGTCCATCACCACGTTCCTCTTCGACATCGTCGTCTCCTTGATCGGTTCGCGTGATGTTACCGGCCCCGCGGTCGTCTCCCCACCGTCAAGTCGCCTGGGCTCGTCGACCAGAGGGCCCATGCGATGAGCAATGGCTGGAACGCGAGCCGCCACCATCGCTCCGCAGGCGTGTCCAGCCCGAACGCGTCCGTGCCGGCCACGGCTTGATAGACGTTGGCCGGGAAGACCGCCACGAAGAAGAGCGCGAGTGCCCACCCCACCGCGCGCCGGTGTGCCGCCGCCAGGAGCAGGGCGAGGCCGAACGCGATCTCGACCGCTCCGCTGATCACCACGATCGACCTACGAACGGGGAGCCATGAGGGCAGCTGTCCGAGGAACGCCTCTGTTGCAACCATGTGTGCGACACCGGCTAGGAGCATCAGGGCGGCCAACGCCCAGCGGAGCAGGGCGCGCGCCGGCTCGCCGCTCATGCGCCGTCAGACCAGATGGGAGAGCGCGGGGTCGATGGCCGGCGATGGCTGGAATCCCGGCAGCCGGAACCGCAGGACGGAACCTCGTCCGGTGGTGCTCTCGGCCGTCAGATCGCCGCCGTGTGAGCGTGCGATGGCCTTGGCGATCGGCAGACCCAGTCCCGTGCCACCTCCGCCGCGCGCGCGGTCGGGGTCGGCCCGGGCGAAGCGATCGAAGATCCGACCGAGCTGTTCCTCGGAGATGCCCACGCCTTCGTCGGTGACCTCGAGGATCAGGTGACCGCCGTCTTCGCGGGTCTCGATGCGGATCGGGTCGCCGTCACCGGTCGCCTTCACCGCGTTCTCGATCACCGCGTCCAGTGCGATCTCGAATCGCTCGCGATCGAGCGGAACGACTCCGCGGTCGGCGACCACGGTGTCCCACGAGCGGACAGCCGCTCTCCGCCAACGCCGTTCGGCCCCCGATACGAGGGAACCGACATCGGCGTTCTCCAGGGCCAGGAGTCCCGGGTGCTCAGCCGCCGCGAGGATGAGCAGGCGTTCGGAGAGACTGGCGAGGCGACCGAGCTCGTCCAGTACCACCTCGAGGTCCTCTCCTGCCTGCGGGCCGAGCCCGGCGCCCCGGATCAACTCGGCGTGACCACGCGCGATCGTGATGGGGGTTCGGAGCTCGTGCGAGGCGTCGCTCACGAATCCACGCTGCGCCTCCAGGAGCCTGTGCTCGCTCTCGGCGAGTCGGCGCGCCTCTTCGGTCGCCGCCTGGCGACGAAGGGAGTGCCAGACCATGGCCAGGAACATCGCGGCCATCAACGGCACCTCGGCGATCTCGTCGGGTCGTTCATGACCTCGTACCACCGTGAACGCCAGGGCGCAGCCGGTCAGCAGCATCACGGCCGCCAGGACGACCAGGGTGCTGCGGAGTCGCCAGACCCGGAAGCCGTAGACGATCGTCAGGCTCACCCAGACGAAGTGGAAGGGGATCGTCTCCCATCGAAGGAGGAGGACGATCACCATCATGTTGAGGGCGGCGAACGCCCCCCAGAGCACCTCGATCCAGTGACTACGAAGCGTTGAACCGATATCCGACATTGCGCACCGTCTCGATCGTCCCGGCGCCCAGCTTGGCGCGCAACCGCCCGACGCAGACGTCCACGACGTTGCTGCCGGGATCGAACGAGTACCCCCAGACCTCGAAGAGAAGCTGCTCTCGAGTGGAGACGGCGCCGCGGGTGTGGATCAGGTAACGCAGGAGCACGAACTCACGCTCGCTGAGCGAGACGGGGCCCGCCCCGGGATCTGCGGTCCGTCGGAGCAGGTCCAGCGTCACGCCTCCGCACTCGATGAACCGCTCCCCCGGGCCCGACGCCGGCTGGCGCAGCCTGGCCCGCACTCGCGCCACCAGCTCGACCAGCGCGAACGGCTTGTGCAGGTAGTCGGAGGCGCCGAGCTCCAGACACCGAACCTTGTGCTCCACGTCGGCGAGGGCGGACAGGACGAGGACCCGTTGGTCCGGCCTCGCCTCCATCAGCTCCTCCAGAACCGTCACCCCATCCTTCCCCGGCAGGAGCAGATCCAGCACCACCAGCTCGTACCTACCGCTCCTGGCCATCTGAAGTCCCCGCTCGCCGTCTGAGGCGCTGTCGACGCCGAGTCCCTCCGCCGCGAGAGCACGGGACACGAAATCCACGATCCGCGGCTCGTCGTCGACGACCAACACCTGAGGCATAGACCCGAATCCTAGGCGAGCGGGCCCGCGAGCACCATGCCGATGACGCACCCGTCATCCGGAGAGGCACGCCACATGACGGAGCGATGACGGTCCGATGAGGGAGCCGTCATCTGTGACCCTGGCTCGGAGAGTGAACTAGACTCGCGCCGTCTGGGAGGTTCGTGAGAAAGGGGCACAGGGATGAAGCATGCGACTCGGCGGTACGCGGTGCTGTTCGCCGCGGGCGCGCTCTTGGCGGCGACGGGATGTTCGAGCGACTCAGGGGGGGTCGGCACGACTTTGGCCGACTACACGGTCACGCTCGACGCGGATTCCGCACCTGCTGGAGACGTGACCTTCGACGTCCAGAACGATGCCGGACAGGAACACGAATTCGTCGTCTTCAAGACCGATCTGGCTCCTGACGCCCTGCCCACAGATGACAAGGGTGCGGTCGATGAGGAGGGTGAAGGAGTCACGCACATCGACGAGATCGGTTCCATACCAGCGGGCACCTCCTCCAGCCTCACCGTGAAGCTGGACGCGGGGAGCTATGTCGTGATCTGCAATCTGCCCGGTCACTACCAGCAGGGCATGCACGCCAGCTTCACGGTCACCTGATCCACGCGTCTCAGCTGGACACCTTGGGGGGATCCGCACCAGCGGGTCCCCCTCTAGGTCGAAAGTCCTAAGTTTCTCGGTGATGCGTGGCCCCGAACAGATCGGCAAAAGATCCCGCCTGCGCGCATCCCTCGCCGGATGGCCAACCCCGCAAGTCTTCTCGATCTGGGGGTGGTGCGCCGACAGATCGAACACCCCGCGCGGCGGGTGGCACCCCTCGTCGCCGGAGCTTGACGGCGGCGTGAGCCTCTCCGTACGGTGCGAAGCGTAGACCGTACAGCGGTGCATCCTCCCCCAGGCAGCCGCCTCGAAGGGTGGCCGCCCGAAGGGAGGAACGCATGCGCAAGGCCTCGCAGCTCCTCGTGGCAATGTGCCTGGCTACCGCCGTGTTCGCGCCGGTGATGCCCGCATATGCCACGCACGGAGGCGACACACTGGTATCGAGCGGCAGCCCCACCGGGCCGTTCTCCCGCAACAAGCAGAACGAGCCGGCCGTCGCCATCGATGCCGCCCATCCGAACGTGGCGGTCGCGGGCGCCAACGACAACATCGACATGGAGGCCTGCAACGCGGGAGCCGACAACACCTGTCCGTTCACCGACGGCGTGGGTGCCTCCGGCGTCTACTTCTCGTTCGATTCGGGCGATTCGTGGACCCAACCGACCTACCAGGGGCTCACGGCACGCAACTGCGATGGGGTCCCCGGCGACGATGACCCCGACTGCGTGCCCATCATCGGCGACATCGGCACCGTGCCGAACTACATCGAAAACGGCCTGGTGTCCGACGGGGACCCCGCGGTCGCCTTCGGTCCCGTCTATCGCAACGGCTCCTTCTCCTGGGACTACGGCTCACGCCTCTACTACGCGAACCTGACCGCCAACGCTCCGGGCCAGCAGACCTTCAAGGGCTTCGAGGCCATCGGGGTCTCCCGGATCGATGGCCCCGCCGCAACGGGGCTCACGCCGGCCATCGTGGCCGACCAGTCGAACTGGAAGGCGCCGGTGATCGCCAGCCAGCAGAACTCCGCGCTGTTCGCCGACAAGGAGCAGATCTGGGCCGACAACGCCGAGTCCAGCAGGTTCTTCGGCAACGCCTACGTCTGTTACGCGGGATTCCGGGCAGCCACGGGTTCCGGGTTCACCGCGCAGCCGCTGTTCGTCCTCAGCTCCAGTGACGGCGGGAGCAGCTGGACCCAGAAGCAGGTGACGTCGGCGGCGAACAACCCGTTCACGCCGACCGGCTTCGGCCGCTCCGGTTGCACGGTCCGCACCGACAGCGACGGCACGGTGTACGTGTTCATGAACCAGTTCGCCTACGGCACACCCGGCAAGGGTTCGATCGTCATGGTCACGTCCAACGACGGTGGTCAGAGCTGGAGCCGGCCGTCACGGGTCACCACGGCCTACGACACCTGCAACACCATCGAGGTGTCCATCGGCCGCTGCGTGATGGATGGCATCGCCGGCGCCCGGGACGACCTATCCTCGGCACCGAGCGTCGACATCGCCAACGGCGCCCCCACGGGTCGCGGCGCGACCGATGAGCTGGTGCTCACGTGGGTCGACGGTCGCGAAGGTCAGAACCACGAGCACGTGATGTTCACGACCTCGCCCGAGGGCGCCTCGAGCTGGTCCACGGAGCGCAGGATCGAGCAGAGCGGCGATCGCGGCTACTACTCGGCACCGGCGATCTCCCCGGATGGCGAGGACGTGTACCTCGTCTACAACGCGTTCACGACCCCGTTCAGGAACAACACGACGCAGACGCGTGGACTGGTGGGCGTGATGCTGCACGCCGACGTCTCGGCGTCGGGCCGTGTAGGCGGGTTCACGCTGCTGCATCGCGGCGCGGTGGGTGATCCCCGGGGCAGCAGTCAGAACAACCTGGCCGCGGAGTTCCTGGGCGACTACGTGTACGCGGCCGCTACCCGCAGCTACGGGACGGCGGTGTGGAACGACACCCGCAACGCCGGGGTCTGTGGGGCGATCAACCGGTACCGCCAGGACCTGCACGACTTCGTGATGGGAGGCGGCCACGCCGCCGATCCGGAGGAGCCGCGCGGCACCGAGGACTTCGAGTCCATCGGTGGGGGGCCGACCGCCACCGACGAGCTGCCGGTGGCGCCGCCCGTCCAGCAGGTCTGTCCCAGAACCTTCGGGAACTCGGACATCTATGGCGGGTCCTACGCCGACCCGACCCCGTAGACGAACGAGGCGTACCTGGCGGCGCGCGACCTGCCCTGATCTGCCCTCCCTGTCCTACCCTCAGGCTCCCTCGCCGGACTCCTCCTGCATCCGGGCGACCAACGCGTCGATGTCGGGCTCGACGGTGAGGTCTCGGACCTCATCTGGCGAGAACACGCGCTGCCCACCGTCCATGCGCCGCAGCACCACCGCGCGCCCCTTGTCCGTCAGGTATCGCCGGACGCGCTCGCCGGACGCGGTGGTGAACTCCACCACGTAGTGGCTCGGCAGAGGGCCCGAACCCTCGTCGTTGACACTGGTCGGAACGCCCTCCAACCGGTAGCTCGCCGTCGCGCCCCTCTCCCCGTCGTCCACGACCACAGTGTGCCGGATGGGCCATCCTGGGTACGGCCTCTGCATGGCCGTCGACACCCGCCTCTCGAACGCCGACATCGGCGTGCCCCGCGATCGCGTTCTCAACGACCTCAGGGTCGAGGAGGTCCTGGCGTGGGCTCGGGAGGTGTCGGCCGCGTGAGGGAGGTGGCGATCTCCCGGCCCGACAAGCTGCTATGGCCGGCGGAGGGGATCACGAAGCAGGCCTACGTGGACTATCTGAGCACGGTGTCTGCACACGTGCTGCCGTGGCTGCGCCGTCGTCCCCTCACCATGGTTCGAGCCCCCGATGGCGTGGAGGGCGAACGCTATTTCCAGAAGGCCGCCCCCACGTATGCCCCGCCGTGGATCCGGACCGTGGAGATCCGGGCTCCCAGCGCCGGACGCGATATCCAGTACGTCGTCTGCGACGATCTGCCGACGCTTACCTGGCTGGGGAATCAGGCGGTGCTCGAGTTCCACCCGGCACCGGTGCGGATGGATCGTCCCGATCGGCCCGACCTCTTGGTGGTGGACATCGACCCGCCCGAGGACGCCTTCGATGCCGCAGTGGAGGTGGCCGTCCTGGTCCTGGAGGTGCTGGACGAACTGGGGGTGGCCACGGGCGTCAAGACGACCGGGGGTAAGGGCCTTCACGTTGTAGCCCCCCTCGAGCGCCGGTATGGCCAGGTCGAGTTGCGGCGAGCGAGCGCGAACCTCACCGCCATCGTCGCCTCGCGTCGACCGGAGTTGGTCACCGCCGAGTTCCGCAAGGCCGGTCGTGCGGGGCGCGTGATGCTGGACCCCTCCCGGAACGGCACAGGCGCGACGATCGTGGCGCCGTACTCCCCGCGAGCTCGCATCGATGCGCCCGTGTCGTTCCCCCTGGTCCCCGAGCAGCTCGGCTCGATCGCGCCGGAGGACTTCACGGTGCGATCTGTGCCCGGCCTGCTGGACGGATCTGGGCCGCGGCGGTGGATGGATCTGGCCGATGAACGGGGGCGGCTGCCCCGGGCCCTCCTGCACGATCTGCCGTAGACCCGGGCCCGCACCACCGCGCACCCGGCACCTGGGCTGGCGTTCGTTGGCGTACCGTGGGAACGTGGACATGTTCCTCGGGTATCTCACGGCGCTCGGCGTCTCGACGGCTGCGGGTCTGAACGCGTACCTGCCGCTCCTGCTGGTCGGCCTGCTGTCCCGTTTCACCGAGTTGGTGCATCTGTCCTCTCCGTGGGACCGACTGGAGAACCCCTGGGTGCTGGCAGCCATCGGTGTGGTCGGAGTGCTGGACTTCGTGGGCGACAAGGTTCCTCCGGTCGATCACGCCCTGCACGTGGTCGGGCTGGGCGTCGCGCCCGTAGCCGGAGGGGTGGCAGCTCTCGCGACCGCGGGGGCTGTCCACGTCGATCCGGGGGTCGCCGCGCTCGTGGGCGTCGTCGCGGCACTGGCCACCCACGCGGGACGAACAGCGGCCCGGCCCGTGTCGACCGTCGCCACCGGTGGGCTCGCGAACCCCGTCCTCAGTCTGGCGGAGGACGGCACGTCGGGAGCGCTCACCGTGCTGGCCTTCGCCGCGCCGGTGCTGGCGTTCCTCGTCGTCGTCCTGATCGCGGTGGCCCTCATCTGGGGCGTGCGGCGTTGGCGAGCCCTGGGGCACCGCCTCGATCGCGCGATCGCCGGTCGCTCCCGCGAGCGGGTCGAGCCTCCGCCCGAGGCCTAAGGTCGCCCGTCGCTGACATCCCGACGGTCAGCGCCGTATCGTGAGCGCGTTCGCTGGCCACCATCGCATTCTTCATGAGGATGCTGGTGATCTCGAAGCACGTGGAACGCCTCGTGGACCTCGGGGAGACGATGGCGGCGGCCGGTGGGCCTCCCACGCCTGCGCAGGGTGCGGAGATGAGCCGGGTGCAGTCGGGGAGCCGACGTCGGCCGGGAGCCGGCGCCGGCCGGTGTGCTCAAGCGCTCCGCCCGCAGGCCGATGACTCGATCGATGGGCAAGCGCGCCGATCCGGGCAAGGGCCTGCTGTTCCGCTTCGCCGCGGGCAGCCTCGGCGCCTTCCTGCTGATCGGTGCCGGCGTGATGGCGACGACCATCGCGACCGTGCGGCATCGCGCGGAGCTCGCGGCGGCGTCCCACGGGACCTTCGTGGCCGACGCGGTGCTGGGGCCCGCGCTGGCCGGGATCGATCTCCAGCGGCCGCTCGGTGCCGCGGACTACGCGCGCCTCGACGCACTGGTGCGCCAGAGGATCCTGTCCAATGGCTACGACGTGCGGGTGAAGATCTGGCAGGTCGACGGCACGATCCTGTACTCAGATGTCCCCGAGATCGTCGGACATCGGTTCCCCGACGAAGCCGACGATCTCGCAGAGGCCATCGCCGGCGAGCCGAACTTCGGCGTGTCGGACCTGTCGGCGAACGAGAACGTCTCCGAACGAGGGATCGCAAGCAAGCTCTTCTTCAGCTACGTTCCCCTCAGGCTCTCGCCCGGCGGGCCACCCGTCGCCGTCGCGGAGCTCTACCAGCGGTACTCGGTGATCCAGAGCGACATCTCTGAGCTGCTCCGTGACCTGTCGCTCACGTTCGCAGCGGGTCTGGCGGTCCTGTATGCGGCGCTGCTCCCCATCGCCCGTCGCGCCTCCCGCGAGCTCCGGCTGCGCAACAGCAAGCTTCGCGACCAGACCGCCCAGCTCACGGTCCTGCTCAACCGCGAGCAGGACACGGTGGAGGAGCTGCGGGAGGTCAACCGGCTGAAGGACGACTTCGTTGCCGCTGCGTCGCACGAGCTCCGCTCGCCCCTCACCTCCGTCCTGGGGTACCTGCGGACCCTCCGGCGGCCGGAGTTCGGCGACGATCCCGCCGCCCGCAACGAGTTCCTGCAGGCGGCGGAGGAGCAGGGAACCCGGCTGTTGCGTCTGATCCGGAACCTCCTCTCGTCCGCTCGGCTGGAGCGTGGCGTGGCTGCGTCGGGGGTGGTGCCGGTCGACGTCGCCGCGCTCACGGTTGACGCCCGCGACAGCTTCCCGCAGCAGAAGGACAGGATCGAGCTGCGGATCGCTCCGGGCCTGCCCCCCCTCCTCACCGATCCCGATCGCCTCATGGAGGTGGTGACCAACCTCCTCGACAACGCGCTGAAATACTCTCCCGACGGCGGTCGCGTGGAGCTCGGAGCGCGATCGGAGGGCCAGACGCTGAAGCTCTGGGTCCGTGACGACGGGATCGGCATCGACGACGACGACCTCGCGCACATCTTCGAGCGCTTCTACCAGTCGGACCAGACGGCGACGCGGCGTTTCGGTGGGGTCGGACTCGGGCTGTATCTGGTGAAGGAGCTCGCCCGGGACCTGGGGGGATCGATCGAGGTGCAGACCGCCCCGGGACGAGGAAGCACCTTCACGCTCTCCGTCCCGATCGCAGGTCCGCACGAACGTGACACGCAGGGTCCGGAGATCGTCCCGCAGACCCGGGCCACCTCGGGAGCCTCCTAGCAGGCACCGACGGTCAGTCGACCTCGTTCCTCGCCGGCTGCGTTTCATCCCACCTTCATGCACGCCGGCGTAGCCTTGTGGGGGAAGGAGTGGTGCCTCGGTGCGTCTGCTGGTGGTCGAGGATTCGAGGAAGATGGCGGCCCTCGTGGAGCGCGGTCTGGAGGAGGAGGGGTACGCCGTGGACGTCGCGCACGACGGCGAGCAGGCGATCTGGCTCGCGCGGGAGAACGCCTACGACGCGATCGTGCTCGACGTGATGCTGGGCGCCGAGGAGGCCGGCGTAGATGGCTTCGGCGTCTGCCGGGCGCTCCGCGAGGAGGATCGCTGGGCGCCCGTGCTCATGCTGACGGCACGGGACGCCGTCGAGGACCGCATCCGTGGCCTCGACGCGGGGGCAGACGACTACCTCACGAAACCGTTCTCGTTCCAGGAGCTGCTGGCGCGGGTGCGCGCCCTGGTGCGGCGGGGGGGTGCGGCGCGTCCCCCGATCGTGGCGGTCGGTGACCTCGTGCTCGATCCGGCGCGGCACGAGGCCCGCCGCGGTGACCGGGCCATCTCCTTGACCGCCAAGGAGTTCGCCCTCCTCGAGTACTTCATGCGGCACGTGGGTCAGGTCCTCGACCGCTCACGCCTGATCGCTCACGTCTGGGATTTCGCCTTCGAAGGTGATTCCAACGTCGTCGACGTGCACGTGGGGAACCTGCGAGCCAAGATCGACCGCCCGTTCGAGCGGACGTCGCTCGAGACGGTCAGAGGGGCTGGGTACCGACTTCGCGATGAGACGCTGGACGACACTGCCCATTAGGGTCCGCCTGACCCTCATGTTCGCCATCGGCATGGCGGCCCTGCTCGGTGCGGTCGGCGTCTTCGTCTACGCGCGGACGGGCGCGGACCTCCTGGAGGCCAACGACGCCGGCCTGCGCTCCAGGGCCGAGGTGCTGGCCACGGGCATCCGCGCCGGCGGCATCTCCGTGGCCGACGTGGGCACGACGCTGATCGAGCCCGACGAAGCCTTCGCACAGTTCGCCGGGCCCTCGGGCACGATCGAGCAGTCCAGCGACATCGTGCGATCGACCCCCCTGCTCCCGGCGGCCACCATCCGCTCGCTGACCCACCCGGAACTGTTCGATCGGCAGATCGCAGGCATCGACAACGTCACCCGCGTGCTGGCCGTGCCGCTGGAGACGGAGGGCGGTCGCTCCGTCGTCCTGGTGGGGTCGTCCCTGCAGGATCGCCGGGACGAACTCCTGCAGCTCGCCGCTACGCTGGCCATCGGTGGACCCATCGCCCTTGCGGTGATCTGCTGGGCCGGGTGGGTTCTCGTGGGCGCCGCGCTTCGGCCGGTTCAACGCATGCAGCGGGAGTCCGCGTCGATCTCCACCACCGAGCAGGCGCGCCGCCTCTCGCTTCCGGTTGCCGACGACGAGATCTCGCGCCTCGGGGCGACCCTGAACGCCATGCTCGACCGGATCCAGGAGTCGTTCGAACGTGAGCGACGGTTCGTGGAGAACGCCAGCCACGAGCTCAGGACGCCGGTCGCGATCCTGAAGGCCGAGCTGGATCTCTCACTGCACCGTGCCCGGTCGCAAGACGAGCTGCGAGCGGCGCTCATGAGCGCCTCCGAGGAGGCAGATCATCTGGCCCGGCTCGCGGAGGACATGCTGGTGTTGTCCCGGGCCCACGGCGGCAGGCTTCCGCTGCATCCCTCGGTGATCTCGCTGCCGGAGCTGCTTGAGGACCAGGCACGGCACTTCGCGCCGCGAGCTGCCGAGGCAGGCGTCCACGTGGAGGTCCGGGCACCGCAGGGACAGCTCCGTCTGGATGGCATCCGACTCCGCCAAGCGCTGGACGGCCTCCTGGACAACGCGCTGGGGCACACAGCGCCGGGGGGCAGCATCGTGCTGTGGGGTGAGCGGCGCGCCGGGCTCGTCCGGCTGGGCGTCGAGGACACGGGCTGTGGCTTCCGGCCCGAGTTCCTGCCCCATGCCTTCGAGCCGTTCTCCCGGCATGCGGCCGGCGGCCGAGACGGGGCGGGGCTCGGACTCGCGATCGTGCGAGCGATCGCGGAGGCGCACGGCGGGTCGGTGCAGGCGCGGAACCGGGCGGAGGGCGGCGCGAGCGTCACGATCGACCTTCCCGACCTGGAGTCGGCCTGAGCGACGTCGCCCTTCATCACTCCTTCATGCGAGGAGCCGCATCCTGTGGACTCCGGAAGGCCCACAGAAGGGGGACGTGATGGTGAAGAAGGTCTACGCCGCGCTGGCGGCAGCGATCCTGGCAGGAGCGGTCGGCATCTCGATCGCCGACGCCGGCAGCGTGAGCTCGACGCCCACACCCGCTGCCTACGAGCCGGTGCTCGATCCGGCGCACTTCGTCGATGTGATCGACAACCCCTACTATCCGTTGCCGGTCGGTCGGACGCTGATCTACCGCGGGGTCAAGGATGGCACCACCCAGACCGACCGCGTCCACGTCACATCGCGCACCAAGGTGATCGAGGGGATCACCGCCACCGTCATCACCGATGTCGCGAAGCACCGTGGACGGCTGCTGGAGAAGACCACGGACTGGTACGCGCAGGACGACCAGGGCACCGTCTGGTACCTCGGCGAGAACACGAAGGCATACGCGGCGGACGGCACCGTGGACACATCGGGTTCGTGGCAGGCGGGCGTCGATGACGCGGAACCCGGGATCATCATGGAGGCCCAGCCGCGGGTCCCCGACGCATATCGCCAGGAGTACTTCGCAGGCGAGGCCGAGGACACGGCGTGGATCGTGGACCGTGGCGGCCGTATCACGGTCCCGTACGGCACCGTGGGACCTGTCCTGACATCGCTCGAGTTCGCGCGGATCGAGCCCGACGTGATCGACCAAAAGATCTACGCGCCCGGCATCGGCATCGTGCAGGAGACCGCGCTCACGGGCGAGGCCGAGGTGGCCAGGCTCGTGAAGGTGATCGGCTGAGCCTCACGCGCGCCTCGACGCTCGAGGGATCGGGCGGAGCCGCGACGTCCGCGGCTCCGCCCGATACCGGCGCGGGGGATTGAAGACCCACGCCCGGGGGAAGATCGGGACCAGAGGACCGCTCCCCCACAGGAACCGGAGTGAAGGAGGACCACAGATGGGCATGCCGACCCCTCCACCGATGGACAAGGAGTCCGCAGATCTGTCCGAGGAGTTGCGCGAACCCGAATCCGACCCGACCAGCGTCGAGGCGGAACGGCAGCACGAGACGGAGAAGGACGCTCCGTACGACGTGCGCGACGAGGCAGACGAGTCGCAAGAGAAGGGTTCGCCCGAGGACTGAGCACCTCGTTCGTCAGGGAAACACGGGCTGCCCCGGGCCTATAGGGTGGGGCGGTGGTCTCGATCTTCCTGTGGATAGCGGCGGCCATCCTGGCGTTGAACGCCCTGGCCGCGATCTGGTTCACCGTGCTCTCGCTGTCCCTGCGATCCCGGGGACGGCGGCGGTCTGCGGGTGCGGGTGACCAGTGGGGCCTGCGCGCCGGCGGCCCCATCGGCGTTCCCCGACTCCCCAGGGCGGCGATCCTCGTGTCGCCGATCGGGCACCGGATCTCTTCACGACGCGTGATGGGCATCGCGCTGTGCGCGGCTCTCCTGTTCGCCGGGACGGCCTTCGCGAGCCCCCGCGCCCGTCACATCGTCGTGGGAGCTCTGGGCATGGTTGCCCGCGGGTTCGGGCCAGGCCCGAGCGAGCGGTCGGCGACGACGGCCGCTCCGGGAACGGAGGGATCATCGAGCACGGGCGCCGGCCCGTCGACGGCAGAGGCCTCGCCGGCGCCGGGCAGCGACGCCGTTCGATCGTCCGCGGGCGTGAGGAGCGGAGCGCCCACGGCAGTTCCGGCGGCCGGCGATACCGGACCTGCGACGCCCACTGCGGTCACGGCCCTGTCGGACTCATCCACCAGTATCGACGTGACGTGGACCGAGGTGGACGGCGAGACGGGCTACCGGGTCGAGCGTTCCTTCGACGGCACCACCGGGTGGACGACGATCGCCACCCTCGGTCAGGACGTCACGATCTACCACGACGCAGGATTGTCTTCGGGCGCAACCGCCTATTACCGGGTCGTCGCCACCGATGCGAGTAGCGACTCCGAACCGTCGGATGTGGTCTCGGCCACCACCAGCGTCGACCCCGTCTCCCCGACCACCGTCACGGCGGTGTCGGCGTCACTCTCCGAGATCGACCTGGACTGGGCCGACGTGGCAGGCGAGACCGGGTATCGGGTCGAGCGTTCCCTCGACGGCACGGGTGCGTGGACGACGGTCGCCACCACCGGTCAGGACGTCACGACCTACCACGACGCCGGATTGTCCTCGGACACCACCGTGTACTACCGGGTCTTCGCCACCAACGGGGGCGGCGACTCCGCCCCGTCGGACGTGGTGTCGGCCACCACGACCGGTGTGGAGGACGAACCGACCCCCTGAGGCCGATCCGCCACGAAGCAGTGCTCTTGCCACAGGATCGCCGTGGATACCTGCACTGAAGGTGGGCGTTCTTTCGACCGATACGTCGATGGAGTCGTGGAATCATCGTGCGCTGAACCTTGCGTCTTCGGGCTACTGCGAAGGGTGACCGATGTCGAGATCCCAGGTGGAGGACACCGCTGCTCCCGCCGACGGCGCCGACCGATCGGGGGAGCGTGACGAGCTTCGCTCCTTGGACCAGCTCGACATGCTGCACAGCCTCGCCGCCAGGCTGAACGGATTGAACGACGTCCGCGAGATCGGACGGGCCATCACGACGGAGCTCCGGACGATCGTCGACTACCACAGCTGCCGGGTCTTCATGCTGGAGCCCGATGGGCAGACGTTGTCGCCGATCGCGTTCCGGGGGGAGCTCTCCGAATACCGGGAGGAGACCGCGCAGTCCTTGATCACGCGCGTGGGCAGCGGCCTGACCGGCCACGTGGCCGAGACGGGGCGTTCCTACTACTCGCCCGATGCCACGAACGATGCCTACGCGACGCTCATTGCCGACACCGAGGAACTCGATGAGTCGATCCTCGCGGTGCCGCTGACGAGCGGGCCGCGACTCATCGGCGTCCTGGTCCTGTCGAAGCTCGGGCTCGATCAGTTCGACGGCCGGGACCTCCGCCTGCTGGAGGTGCTGGGCTCGCACGCCGCGGTGGCCGTGGAGAACGCACGCCTCCTCGGACGCGAGCGCGATGCGGCGGCGAGGGCTCGAGAGAGTGAGGCGCGCACGAGCGCCATCCTGCAGTCCGCCTTGGACGGCGTGGTGGTGATGGACGGAACCGGCAGGATCGAGGAGTTCAGTCCTGCGGCGGAGCGCACGTTCGGGTACGCGAGGGAGGAGGCGGTGGGCCTGTCGCTCTCCGACCTCATCGCTCCCCCGCTGCAACATCGCCCGCACGGCTCGGGCCTCGCCCCGTACTTCGGGTCCGCAGACACCCTCATGCTCGGGACGCGGATCGAGATGACCGCGATGCGATCCGACGGCACCCGGTTCCCGGTGGAGCTCGCGATCTCCAAGGTGGACCTGCCCGGGGCAGATCTGTTCACGGGCTACATCCGCGACATCACCGAGCGCAAGCGAGCGGAGGCGGATGTGCAGGGGGCGCTGGAGAGCGAGCGCAAGGCGGCCGACAGACTCCGGGTGCTCGACGACATGAAGAACACCTTCTTGCAGGCGGTCTCGCACGATCTTCGCACCCCGCTCGCGGTCGTGCTGGGGATCGCCCTCACGCTCGATCGACAGGACATCACCTTGTCTCCCGAGGAGGCGCTCGATCTCCGGCGGCGCCTAGCCGCCAACGCCCGAAAGCTCGAACGGATGCTGTCCAACCTGCTCGACCTCGAACGTCTCAAGCGAGGGGTGGTCGAAGCCACCCCCGAGCTGACCGATGTCGGGCAGCTGGTGCAGCGCACGGTCGCCGAGGCGGATTTCCTCACGGAGCGCGACGTGCGGCTGCGGGCCGATCCGCTCTTCGCGATGATCGATCCGGCGAAGGTGGAACGGATCGTCGAGAACCTCCTCGTGAACGCAGCCAAGCACACGCCCGAGGACAGCATCATCTGGGTCGACGTCACGACGGAGGAGGGCGGGATCCAGATCGCCGTCGAGGACGACGGACCGGGAGTCCCCCCGGAGGTGCGCACGGCGATCTTCGAACCGTTCCGGCAGGGTCCGGGCGACCATCCGTCTCCGGGAGCGGGCATCGGGCTGTCGCTGGTGGCGCGCTTCGCCGAGCTGCACGGCGGGAGTGCGTGGGTCCAGGACAGGGTGGGTGGCGGCGCCTCGTTCCGGGTGCGGCTGCCGTCGAACGGCGCCTGGCAGGGGGCTAGGGAGACGCCGATGGCGAGGGAGACGGGTCCGAGCTGGAGATCGGCCTGAACAGCCGGTCCCACTCCTGCTCCTCCAGCTCGCTCGTGAACGCGTAGTACGAGGTGAATCCCTCGGTGACCCCTAACGCCCGGTCCTGCGGGAACACGAGCGGGCTTCCGGCGACGACTGGATCGTGCAGGTCGTGGCGCACAACCTCCTCGGCCGCCGGCACCGGGGAGATGTAGCCCACCCAGTCGGCGATCATGGCGGCGATCTCGGGGCGATACACGAAATCCATGTACGTGAGGGCATCCAGCGGGTGTTCGGCGTTGGCGGGGATCATCATGTTGTCGGTCCACAGCAGGGCGCCCTCATCGGGGACGACGAACCGCAGCTCGGGAGAGCCGGTGGCGTTCAGTTGGAAGATGTCGCCCGACCAGGCCTGGCAGAGCCAGACGTCGCCTCGCGTCAGTGCACGCACGTACCCCTGGTCGTAGTAGTTGCGCACGATGCCTGCATCCTGCTGCTCCCGCAGACGGATCGAGGCATCGGACCACTCGGCCGGCGTCGAGGACGGTGGATCCACGCCGATCGAGAGCAGGGCCATGTTCCCCAGGTCCTGCAGGTCGTTCATCATGCCCACGTGCCCTGCGAGAGCGGGGTCCCAGAGGTCCTGGATGCTGCGAGGTTCTCGGCCCAGAGCGGCGACGGCCTCCGGGCGGAACGCCAGTCCGGTCAGTCCCGACTGCCAGGCGGCGGTGAACCGGTTCCCGGGATCCCAAGGGGGATCCTGCACGAATCCCGCCGCCTGCTGGGCGAACGTCGGCAGCAGCTCGTGCGGCAGCGGGATGACCCATCCCTCGCGGATCAGGGTCGACAGCTCCGGACCGTTGGTCATGACGATGAGATCGAACCCTGTGGGCTCGCCGGCCTCCAACGCGGGCCGGATGGTCTCCAAGAATCGCGCGTTCCCCCGGATCGGCCGCCGGTAGGACACCTCGATCGAGGTCGCCTCGGTAAATCTGTCGAGGGAGAGATGCACGTTGTTCTGCATCCGGTCGATGTAGTACGGCCAGTTCGCGAAGGTGAATCTGCCCGCCAGCTCCTGCTCGTCCCAGCTGAAGACCGACACATCCGCGCCCGAGGGTGAGGGTCCCGCGCTCGAGGGGGACGGTGAGCTGCTGGATGAAGGGGGGCTGCTGGATGACGGGGAGCCGCTCACGCGCGGAAGGGACTCCGAGCCCGCACGCGGACGCGACGCCCAGAGCACGGCCGGGATCGACAGTCCGGCGGCTCCCGCCAGCACGGCGCGCGTCAGGAACTGCCGGCGAGAGACGGGGCTTCGACGTTCCTCCGATCCATCCTGCGGTTCCACTCGCGCTCCGCTCCTCGTGTGTGGCGATGGTACCCGCGGGTGGGAACCGGCCGAGGGGTCAGCTCACCGAGATGAACCTGGGGGCCGAGTAGACCGCCGCACCACCGGCGACCCTGCGCAATCGCGCACGGAACGAGTACGTGCCTGTGCCTGCGTCGGGCGTGAACACGGCGCCGGCCACCGTCTGGTCCGCCTTCCAGATCGCCCAGGTGCTGCTCCCGGGTCGCCGGATCTGCACGTCGACAACGAACCCACTCGCAGCGACCGTGGACGACCAGGTGACGGTGAACGATGTGGAGGCCGTGCCGGAGGTGGGCGTCACAGTCGTGGCTACCTTCACCGTGGAGGTGTGCTGCAGTGCGTCGGCGACCGCGTACTGCCCCGCGGTTGTGTATGGGAAGCGGTAGTAGGACACCGGGACCCGCGTCCCGGTGCCGAACAGTCCCATCCCGGTGCCGTCGCTCACGCTGTTGGAGCTCGGGCCGAAGAAGTTCCACTGGACCGTGGTCCCCTGCTTCACCGCGAGGCTCGTCGGGGTGAACCCCGAGTCGCTCACGCTGACGTACTTCGTCTTCGGTTGCGCGCCCACGGTCGTCGACTGCGACGCCGAGTTGTTGGCCGGGTACGGATCGGACTCGCTCGCCGTCACCGAAGCGGTGTTCGTGATCGTCGCCGGTGCCACCGGCGTGATGGTGATGGTGATGCCGGCGCTGCTGCCGTTCGCGATGCTGCCCAGGTTGCACGTCACCGTCGTGGTTCCTGCGCACGAGCCCTGGCTCGCCACCGCGGACCCGAAGATGACGTTGGCCGGCAGGGTGTCGGTCACCACGACGTTCGTGGCGTGGTCGGTCCCACCGTTCGTCACGGACAGGGTGTACGTGAGGGCAGAGTCCGCACGCACGGGGTCCGGCGCATCGGTCGTCGTGATGGACAGATCGGCGCCGGCCGCTGCCGTGCAGGACGGGAAGGAGAACGAGCCGATCCTGGTCCGCCAGTCGGTGCTGCCGCTCGCGACGTAGTACTCGCCCACGTACCAGAACGTGCAGTCGTCCACCGGGTCGACGCTCATGGAGGTGTAGTCACCCCAGCGATGACAGGCCGCGCCGCCGCAGTTGAAGACCTGTGAACCGGTGCCCGCGAACAGGGTGGCCTCGCCCTGCGCGAGGGTGTTGGCCGTGTCGGTGGCCAGGCGTCCTGCGTACCGGATCGACGGGAAGACGGTGCCGGAGGACGCGCTGTAGCCGACCGCCATGTTCCCGACGTGGTCCACGGCCAGGCTCGGCATCCAGCGGGAGACGCCGTCGCCGTTCACGTTGGTCCAGATCTGCTGTTGGACCGGCGCCGTGGCGATCGTGCCGCCCGTGACGTTGAGCTGCGCCCACTGCACGCCGGTGGGTGCGTTGCCGACCGTGTGCGAGACCCACAGGGATTCCGTGCCGGCGATGTTCCGGTACTGCGCCTGCATCATCAGCCGGTCCTCGAGCGAGTCCAGCTTCGTCGTGGTCCCCGCCTGAGGCACCAGATCGCCCGTAGCGAACGTGTAGCTCGTCTGCGTGACGGTGGTCGGCCCCGTGAAGGTGCTGGACCCGGGGCTCGCCCAATCCACATGGAACGTGAACACCTTGAATGAGAAGTCCGAGACGCTCTCCGAGATCAAGTAGTTGGCGGTGCCGACCGGCGGGGCACCGCCACGCAGGTTGCTCGGCAGTAGGGAGAAGTACGTCGAACCGACGAGATCGAACAGCTGACCTTGCAGAGGCTGACCCGCCTCCATCACCGTCCGGTTGAACGCCCAGACACGCACACCTTTGTAGCTCGAGCTGCCGCAGGCGGAATCCAGGCAGTCGAACATGTTCGCCGTCATGTAGAGCCCGTCCGGCCAGATGCCCATCTTCGGGTAGTCCGGCAGCCAGGGGTGGCCGCTATCGTCGGCCCGGATCGCGTACAGCCACCAGCCTCCCGTCACCGGGTTCGCGGTCTTCGAGACCGCCGCGCACTCGTAGTACGGCCCCGACCCGAGGTTCGTCCAGGCGAAGTCGGATACGAACCAGCGGTTCGCCATCGGGTCGTACACGACGGTCGGGTCGCCGTTGTTGGCGGTGTCGCAGGCGGTCCCGCTGCCGGCGCCGTTCCACAGGGAGTTGAAGGTGAAGGCGGCGAGCTGCGAGCCGGTCTTCGAGTAGACGCCCACGGCGGTGTTCACGGCCTCGATGTAGTGGGCGGGTCCCACGTCGCCGACCGTGTCGGGCGGGTACCCCGCACCGCAGGTTCCCCCGGTGCATGCTCCGTCGTGGCTCAGCCCTGCGAACGAGTGCGAGGGCGCCGGCATGTTCGGCGTAGCGGCGACCGATGGCGAACCCGAGCCACCCTTCGACGATGTCGGTTGCTCCAGCGCCAGCTCGTCGAACGGGGCCGATGGGACCGGGGACAGATCGCGGACGTCGCTGTCGAACGACCTGGGGACGACGGCGGGGAGGGTGTGGTGGGGGAACGAGTGACCCGGCGACGCGGCGACGGCAGGCGTGCGCTGCGAGGCCGGGAGCCCCAGCGCCGCCACCACGACGATCGCGGCGGCCAGCTCCCGGAGGTGCCTGCGAGACGATCCGGTCCGGCGCAGGTGCGACCTCATCGGCTGACCTTATCTCCCCTGTCGTGGGCAGCCGGCATCTGCAGGCGTGCGTGCATCGCGAACTCCCTCAAGCCGCGGGCTCCACGGCCGACACCTCCGGTATGGATCCTTCTCGTATCGGGGCCGTCGTCCGCGCTGCACGGCCGCGGGTTCCCCAGCCGTGAGCGCGCAGGAGACGTGCGCACGGTGCCGGAACGGTCGCCTCCTGGGGGAGGCGGTCCACGACCGGGAGGGCGGGTGGCAGTACTTCCTGTCCTGCTACGCCTGCGGTGCCCGCACACCGCTCGGGGCAGAAGCCCATCGAGAGCTCATGGATCAGGCGAAGGTCTCGGTCGGAGGGCCTTCGGCCGCAGACCCCGAACCCCAGAGGGTGGCGGCCGCCGTGGCTCCGCGAGCGCAGGCGGGCACCAGCTCGTTCGCTGACCACAAGAAGATGTGCAGGCACACGGGATGCACGACCAGGGTGTCGATCTACAACTCATCGACCACCTGCTGGGCGCATTCCTGAGCGTCGCCCGCACGCAGGGCGCGCGGGTTCGGGGTCGGCAGCGATCCGGCCTCGCACCGTGAAACGATCTCGACAGATGCTGGGCAGACTCGTGATGCGAAGCGCTATCGGGAAGATCCTCGTCGCCGCCTACGTCGTGGTGGGTCTGATCGTGGCGATCTCGCACCACTACCTGTCGCACCTGCGAGGGCTCGGGCCCGTCGTGTCGGCGATCCTCGCCGTTCTGCTGTGGCCGCTGGTGCTGTTCGGCGTCAAGCTCCACATCGGGTAGCAGGGCACGGCACCCGCAGGCCGGACGTCGTGCTCAGGAGCCCGTGCGCCGGCGGATCTCCTCCGTGAGCGCCGGTACCACCTGGAACAGGTCGCCGACGACGCCGAGATCGGCCATCTTCATCATGGGCGACTCGGCGTCCTTGTCGATCGCGACGATGCGCGTGGCCCCCTTCATGCCCACCACGTGCTGGAGCGCACCGCTCACCCCCACCGCCAGGTAGACCTCCGGCTTCACCGTCCTGCCGGTCTGCCCGATCTGGTAGCTGTACGGCACCCAGCCGGCGTCGACCGCAGCTCGTGATGCGCCCACCGCGGCACCCCCGATCACATCGGCCAGCTCGTCGAGCATGGCGAATGGTTCCGGGCCCCCCAGCCCTCGACCCCCGGCGATCACCACCCGGGCATCCTCCAGCTTGGCGCCGGTCGCCGCCTCGGCATGGCGCTCCAGCACGCGGACACCGCGAAGTTCGTCGGGGATCTCGACCGCCACCGGCACCACCGTCGCGCTCCCACCCGACGGCTCGGCCTCGACCGCGTGTGGGCGCACCAGCACGATCGTGGGCTCGGGCCCCTCCAACGCCACATCCACGATCTTCGTGCCACCGAAGATCTCCGTCCTGGCGCGGTCGGTGGCCAGGACTTCCGTTGCGTTGCTCATGAGCGTGGAGCCGGTCCGCGCCTGCAGCCGCCCCGCCACGTCGCGCGCCTCATACGTGCTGGCGAACAGCACCATCGAGGGCCGATACTCCTCCACCAGCGCCGCCAGCACGTGCGCCGTCGGCCGGCCGGGGTGCTCGAAGAAGACCTCGTCGTCGCTCGCGAACAGCGTGCCGGCCCCGTGCGCGCCGAGGAGCTCGGCAGCGGCCGTCGCGCCGGGCCCGAGCGCCACCGCCTCGACGCGATCGCCCAGGGAACGCGCCGCGGTGAGCAGCTCCAATGCGGAGGGGTGCACACCCTCGGACGAGACCTGGGCGTACACCCAGACCCGGGCCAACTAGATCACCTTCGCCTGTGACAACAGGTCGGCGATCCGTGCCACACCGTCGGGGTCGGCGTCGATCGTCTCGCCGCCCGTCTTCGCCGGCGCGTCGGTCACCGCCGCCACCGACTGGGCGGCGGCGACCCGCGCGGGGTCGATCCCGAGGTCGCCCAGCGACAGCTCCTCGAACGGCTTCTGCTTGGCGCTCATGATGCCCTTGAGGCTCGGGTACCGGGGCTCGGTGGCTCCGGCCGTCACGGTGACGAGGGCCGGCAACGGGCAGGTCACCACGTCGTAGCCGGACTCGGTCTGGCGTTCAACCTTCAGGCCGTCCGGGCTGACCTCCAGTGCCCGCACCGCCGTGACGCTGTCGATGCCCAGCAGCTCCGCGATCGTGACGGGCACGGTCCCGGTGTAGCCGTCGGTGGATTCCATGCCGGCGATCACCAGGTCGTAGGGCTGCCGTGCGATCGCGGCGGCCAGGACCCGTGCGGTGGCCAGGGCGTCGGAACCTCGCAGGACGGGATCGGCGACCAGCACCCCGCGGTGGGCGCCCATCGCCAGTCCTCGCCGGACGGCGGTCACGGCCTCGGGCGGCCCCATCGAGACCACGGTGACCTCGCCACCGCCCGCCTCTGTGAGCTGCAGCGCGAGCTCCAGCCCGTACTCGTCCCCCGGATCGAGGGCCCCGCCGGCACCCTCCCGCACCAGCAACCCGTCGACGCCGAGCTGCGGTGTGCTGAGCGGGTCCGGGACGAACTTCGCAAGGGCAACGACGTTCACTGTGCCTCCGCCTCCGTGGGTGACGCCGATGGTACGCGACCGGCCGGCCGCAGCCCCGCGGCCACGCGCTCCGCCTCGCGCATGACGCGCAGGACGTTGCGTCCCGCCACCTTCTGCAGCTCCTCGTCGGTGTAGGACCGGGCGGCGAGCTCGGCGAACAGCGCGGGATAGCAGGAGACATCCTCCAGCCCCAGCGGCATCCGCCCGGCCCCATCGAAGTCGCTGCCGATACCCACGGCGTCGATCCCCGCCACGGCGCGGACATGATCGACGTGGTCGGCGACGTCCCCGATGGTGGCCGTCACCTCCCCCTCTTCGTCGGCGAACCTGGCATCCACGGCGGCGCGCAGGACCTCCGGTTCGTCCCTGTGCTCGACCCGCAGGCGCTGCACGTCCGCCCAGGCGGACTGGTTGGCCACGGCACCCTGGCGCGTGGTGAACGAGGGCACGAACGAGACCATGACGACACCGCCCCTGCGCCCGACCAGCTCCAGGACGTCGTCGGGCACGTTACGCGTCACGTCGCACAGCGCCCTTGCCGATGAGTGGGAGAAGATCACCGGCGCCTCGCTCAGGTGGATCGCCTGGCGCATCGTGTCGTCGGACGTGTGGCTGAGATCCACCAGCACGCCGCAGCGGTTCAGCTCGTGAACGACCTCCTCGCCGAAGGTCGTCAGCCCACCGTGCGGATGGTCGCCGGTGGCGGAGTCGGCCCACGGCGTGTCGTCGTTGTGCGTGAGGGTCAGGTAGCCGGCGCCCAGCCTCGCGAGGATCCGGAGGGTACCGAGGGAGCCGCCCATGGAGTGACCGCCCTCCACCCCGATCATCGACGCGAGGCGTGGCGTCGACGCGAGGCGTTCCACGTCGTCGGCGGAGCGGGCGAGCTGCAGTCGGTCGGAATGCCGCGCCACCAGCTGATATACCGAGTCGACCTGCTCGAGCGTCTGCGTGACCGCCAGATCCGGAGGCAGGTCGGAGGGCACGTAGACCGACCAGAACTGTCCGCCCAGACCCCCGGCCGCGATCCGAGGCAGGTCCGTCTGGAGGTCGGGGCAGGCCTGGGCGATGTCGGGTGCGCGGCCGTCCTCGCGAGCCTCCCGCAACGCCCACGGGAGATCGTTGTGGCCGTCGATCAATGGCGCGGAACGGAGAAGCTCGGGGACACGATCGTCGGCGCCGGTCACAGTCGGCATGGTACGAGGCAGACGCCGGTCGCGGCTTCCTCTCCGGTCCTCTGGTTCAGTCCTCCGGATCGGCGCGACGGAGACGCTTGACCTGTGCACGTCTCCTCTTGTCGGCCAGTCGGCGTTCGACAACCCCCCGCCTCGCTCGGGTCGGCCTCCGCACCGGTGGGGGCGGCGCGACAGCGCCGGCCAGGATGTCGGCGAGCCGTTCCCGCGCGGCCTCCCGGTTGCGGAGCTGCGAGCGATGCTCCGAGGCGCTGATCGTGAGCACCCCGTCCACCAGCCGGTCTGTCAGCCGTTCCAGGGCGCGGGTGCGTTGGACGGGCCCGAGCGCCGTCGTCGTCGTGAGGTCGAGACTGAGTTCCACCCGGGAGTCGGCGGTGTTCACGGACTGGCCGCCTGGCCCCGACGCTCGGCTGAACCGCCACCGCAACTCCCGCGGCGGGATGACGATCGAACGACTGACGCGAAGAGGGCCTGCCATCGGTCTCAAGTATGCGCGGCGCTCGGCCCGCACGGACCGCGGACAGGAACCCCCACCGCTCCTGGGGTGGGGCATTCGCGCCATTTCGTTTAGGTTGGATGCGAGCTAGGGTAGCCAGAGGACCTACGGCATCTGCTGGTCTCGCCCGTTCAGCGATGACCGTCACTACCCGACGACACCACCACCGAGAGGGGATATCAAAGGTGCAGAGCCACGCGCGCACGTGTTGGGCACGTTCGGCCTCTCCCACGGTTGCGTCCTGCGCAACCTCTATCAGTACGACCCCTCAGGCCACGTCCTGCTGCCGGCACCGGTGGATGGGGTCCTCGTGACCGGCCGATCCCCGAGGTTGACACGCATGCGACGACGCGTGGTCGCAGTGGCTGCCCCCGCGCTGTTCATCCTCATCGCGGCCCTCGCTCCGCTCGGATTCAGCACATCGCAGAGCGACACCACCTCCGACACCGTCACCTCGCTCGACGCCGCCACTCTCTTCTCCGATGGCTTCGAGTCGGGGGATCTGTCCAGGTGGACGGAGACCAACGGCCTGACCGTGCAGCAGACGGAGGTCGCCACCGGGACATGGGCCGCCCGTGCTGCCAGCAGCGGCGAGCCGTCGTCGGCCTCGAAAGTGCTCCCCGCCGGCCTCAACGAGGTCTACGTCAGCGTCCGATTCCAGATCTCCCAGATCTCGACGCGCGCCACCCTGCTGAAGCTCCGGTCTCCCTCGGCGACCCTCGTCGCGATCTGTCTGACCCCCGACGACCACCTCCTCACACGGACGCCGGGGATCGACTTGACGCAGGCGAGCAACGGTCCGGTCAGTGAGGGCGACTGGCACGAGCTCCAGATCTACGCCTCGGTCGATGCGGCGGCGGCGGCAGTGTGGCTCGACGGTCAGGCGCTGACCGAGTTGTCCATCGCCTTCGCCTCGGGGAACGCCGTCGTCGACACCCTGGTTCTGGGCAACCCACATGCGGATCGCTCGTACGACCTGGCGTTCGACGACGTCGTCGCCGACGACGCGTACGTGGAAGATGGGATCACCGGGGGCGGCGATACACAGCCGCCCAGCACCCCGACGAACCTCCACACCACCTCCGTCGCGGGCAGTGAGATCGACCTCGACTGGAGCCCGTCCTCCGACGATCTCGGCGTGGCGGGCTACACGGTGTACCGGGACGGGGGGGCGATCGCGACCGTGGCCGCCAGCGGTTCCTACCGCGACACCGGCGTCGTGCCCGCAACCAGCTACGTCTATGCGGTGGACGGTTTCGATCAGGCCGGCAACCGCAGCGATCCCTCCGCCGCCCTGTCGGTCACGACCACCGCACAGGTCTCCGTCGATCCCGTGATCGCGGCGGCCGGTGACATCGCGTGTCCCCCCAGCGCCCCCGACTTCAACGGTGGCGCGGGCTCGGGGGACAAGTGCCGGATGGCGGCCACCGCCGGGCTCCTCGATGGAGCCGCTGCCGTGCTGCCGCTGGGCGACGAGCAGTACGACTCCGGCGCTCTCGAGGACTTCCTGGGCTCGTACGATCCCACCTGGGGTGCCTCGCTGGCGGTGACGCATCCCGCCGTCGGCAACCACGAGTACGGCACACCCGGTGCCGCGGACTACTACTCCTACTTCGGCGCGGCCGCCGGCGATCCCGAGGCCGGCTACTACGCGTACACCGTCGGCACGTGGCGGCTCATCGCGCTCAACTCGGAATGCCAGGAGGTGGCCTGCGCATCGGGTTCGGCGCAGTACCAGTGGCTGAAGGAAGAGCTGTCTTCCCACACGAATGCATGCACGCTGGCCTATTGGCATCGCCCCCTGTTCTCCTCCGGATCCGAACACGGAGGCGACGCGCGATCCCAGCCCTTCTGGTCGTTGCTCTACCAGTACGGCGCCGACATCGTCCTGAACGGCCACGACCACGACTACGAGCGCTTCGGCCGGCAGGACCCCCAGGGTCGGGCGGCCGCGAACGGCATCCGCGAGTTCGTGGTGGGCACGGGCGGCAGGGGCCTCAACCCGCTGAACGCACCCACGCCCAACAGCCAGGCCAGCAGCGCCGACAGCTTCGGCGTGCTGCACCTCACCCTGCACCCGACGGGGTACGACTGGTCGTTCGACCCCGCCACCGGCAGCTACACGGACGCCGGCACCAGCTCGTGCGTGTGAGGCCGGGGACTAGCGCTGCACCGCGAACCAGGTGCCGCCCGGCCCGGTGTAGCTGAAGCCCTCGCCCCACACGGCGATCGTCTTGCCGGTGTTGGTGACCTCGATCTCCCCGTAGTCCCCGTAGACCTCGAGGAACCCGTCCGCGGTCTTGTACCCGGCTCCCGAGCTCGCGTCGCTGAGCTTGACCGCCGCGGTCCAGTTCGCTCCGCCGTCCGTGGAGCTCCGGTACCAGACGTTCCACGCGTCGGGGTCGTCGCCGTTGGCGGTCTGCATGTACCAGAGCCGGACGTCGCCCAGGCTGCCGCCTGCGACCAGTCTCGGCGTCGTGGCGTTCTCGCCAGCGACGGAGAGCGCCGTCCTGGGCCCCCACGTACGGCCCTCATCGTCCGAGGTGCGGACGTAGATCCGCTGCGGACCCCGGTCCACCAAAGGGCCCTCGTACGCGAAGACCAGATGACCGCTGGGATCGGTGCTCACGCTCGTCTGGCCGGTGTAGTAGTCGTTGCCGCATCCCGCGGCCACGCACGCCTCGCCGTTGGGCACCTTGTCGACGATCACGTTCTCCCATGTCGCACCCTTGTCGCGAGAGATGATCGCGTGGTGCCAGATGGGCCCCTCCACGGCCTGGCCGATGCCGGAGTAGGTGAGACTGGACTCGGAGAAGATCACCGTCCCGTCGGGAAGCACCGTGCCGTCGTAGGCGTAGTAGTAGCGCTTCGAGTCCGAGAGCTTGTGCTGGACCCACGTGGCGCCGAAGTCGTGCGAGACCCCCATATACAGGTCGCCACCCTGCGGGCCGTTCCACGAGACGTACACGTCCTTGCCCCTCGGCGTCATGGTGATCTCGGGCTTGTCGGTCCAGGCGACGTGACCGTAGACGTGCACGGGCTCGGTCCAGGTCTGTCCGTGGTCGGTCGACTTCTGGAAGACGGTGGAGAAGCCGCCCGCGCGATCGGCATTCAGGAACACCGAGTAGACAGCGCCTGTGTTCGGGACCACCTCGATCGTCGGGTCGTACTGCGCGCCCGAGCCTCGGCAGACGCAGAGCGGGACCTGCGGGCCCCACGTCGCTCCCCCGTCCGTGGAGATCGTCAGAGGGATGAACGGCGTCGGACAGTGCGAAGGACAGATCTTCCCCGTCCCGTAGCGCGTGGTGAGCAGGTACACGTAGGGGGCGTGTGGGTCCGTGGCGACGGCCGGCTCCCAGTCGTCGGTTCCCACGTTCAGCAGCCTCTCGCCTGTCCATCCGGCGGCCGGGCGGTTCGCGATCGGGGTGGCCGTTCCGAAGTTGCCGTTGGCCCGGGCGGCGGCGAGGGCGTCCAGGCGGCCCTGCGTGAGGCCGGCCTCCTCCTGCACCTCCTGGTTCCCGGCGCGGCCCTCCTGCTCCGCACCCTCCGCGGCCCCGGTCCGTGACACTGCGGGATCGACCCGGGGCGGAGCGGGGCTGCAGGCGATCAGGCCGACGACGAGGGTGGCCATGAGGGCGACGAGGCTGCGGTGGCGCATGATCCGCTCCTTCGGGTGGTGTTGAACGGCCGGTCAGGATCCGATCAGGACGCTAGTCCCGCTCCCAGGGACACGTCAAGCCCGGCATCGGGACCGAGGGGTAGAGTCGGCCCGTGCGCACCTCCCTGACCCTCGGACGCTTGGCGGTGCGCACGGTGTGCGAAGGGTTCGCGCCCCTCCCCTTGGCCGACGAATGTCCGGGCCAGGACGTGGACTGGGACGCCGAGCAGCGGACGTACCCATGGGCGTTCGTGGATGAGCAGCATTGGGCGTGGCACGTGCATGCATTCCTGCTGCAGACACCCGCTGGGCAGGTGCTGGTCGATACGGGAGTGGGTCGGTTCGGGCCGTGGGCGCCGTGGGCGCAGGAGGCCGGGGCGCACGCATGGGCCGACGTCGACGCGGGAGCTGTTCGGCATGTCGTGCTGACGCATCTGCACGCCGATCATGCCGGCGGCAGCGTCCTGGCCGACGGGACCCCGCGGTTCCCGAACGCGCGGTACCACGTTCACCCCGCCGACTGGACGCACTTCGAGGAACGGGCTCTGACCCGGCCGGCCGACGGGGACCGCTACGACGCGCGAGCCGCCATGGCCGGGCTCGCCGCGGACGGCACGCTGTCCCTGGAGAGCGACGACCATGAGGTGAGCGCGGGCGTGCGCGTGCTCCACACGCCGGGCCACACGCCGGGCCACCGGTCCGTGCTCGTGGAGGGCGACGACGAGGGAGCGCTGCTGCTCACCGGCGATCTGCTACACCTCCCCGTCCACATCACGCATCCGGGATGGCTGTCGAGCCACGACGACGACCCAGCGATGGGTGCGGCGTCGCGATCGGCCACCCTCCGCCGGGCACAGGACCTCGGGTGGCGGGTCGGCGTGTCGCACTTCGCACGTCCGTTCGGCCGTGTCACCGAGGCGGACGGCTGGATGGTGGCGCCTGAGGAGGAGGAGGGTCCATGACACCGGAAGAGGCTCGCGGGTTCGTCGCCGACCACCACCGTGCGGTGCTCATCACCCGACGGAGGGACGGGCGCCTCCAGACCTCCCCGGTCACGGTCGGCGCCGATGACCACGGCGTCGTGATGAGCAGCAGGGAGACCGCATACAAGACACGCAACATCCGGCGCGACCCGAACGTGGCGCTCTGCGTGTTCACCGATGCGTTCTTTGGGCCCTGGATCCAGATCGACGGCCGAGCGGAGCTCGTGCCCCTGCCCGAGGCCATGGAGGAGCTCGTCGAGTACTACCGCCGCATCCGCGGTGAGCATCCCGACTGGGACGAGTACCGTCGCGCCATGGAGACCGACGATCGCGTGCTGATCAAGGTGACGATCGTCGATGTCGGCCCCGTTCGGGAAGGATAGATCGCGCCCTCGGGAACCCGTTCGCACACCCCTGCCGTCCCACCCTCGTTCGTTCGATATCCGTACGCGAGGAGGACGTCATGGCCAGCAAGGATCGACTCGCAGGGATGGTGGGCGGGATCGCGGTGGGCGTGGTGCTGGCGTTGAGCGCCCCCTCGTTCGCGTCGAACGGGACGTCGATGGGCGTGTCTGCGCCGCCGCCGCCGGTCTGGGAGACGACGGCAGTCCCGATCGCCGATCGGCGAACCGTCAGCGTGACCGGCACGGCGACCCTGCGCTCCACACCCGACGAGGCGGTCGTGTCCTTCGGCGTGCAGACGGAGTCGTCATCGGCGGAGGACGCGATGCGCGAGAACACCGCGCGGATGCTCTCGGTCCTGCGCGCGTTGAGCGATCTTGGTGTGAAGGACGCAGACATCGCCACCACCGGCGTCAACCTCTATCCCACCTACGGCTCGGACGGAACCAACATCAGCGGGTACCAGGCCTCGAACCAGGTCGCCGTGACCTTCCACGATCTGGGGATGATCGGCCGGGCGATCGACGCCGCGGTGAAGGCGGGCGCGAACCTCACGAACGGCATCATGTTCCAGATGTCACCCGCGAACCGCGGTGGCGAGCAGGCACTGGCGGCAGCGGTCGCCGATGCGCGCTCCAAGGCCGCCGTCGTCGCCGCTGCGGCCGACGCGCAGCTCGGCCAGGTCGTCACGATCTCCGAGATCAGCACGCCCTCGATCTACCCGCCGATGCCCTACGACACCGCGATGGCGGGAACCGAGGCCGGCATGGCCACCCCCGTGCAACCGCCCACGCTGCAGACCCAGGTGTCGGTCCAGGTGACCTGGGAGCTGATCTAGAGCCTCTGCAGCCCGGGCCCCGGCAGGGGTCCGGGCGTGTCGGCGCCGGGTGAGCCTCGATAGGCTCTTCGTCCCATGGGCCCTCCCGTCATCCGCGCCGAACGACTCACGAAGCGCTTCGGCGAGGTCGAGGCGCTCCGGGGTATCGACCTGCAGGTGGAGGCCGGCACCGTCCTGGGTGTGCTGGGCCCCAACGGCGCCGGCAAGACGACCTGCGTGCGCATCCTCACCACCTTGCTGCCACCCGACGGCGGTCGCGCGGAGGTGGACGGGCTCGATGTCGTGCGCGACGCCGAGGAGCTCCGATACCGCATCGGTCTGGCCGGGCAGAGCGCCGCCGTCGACGAGCACCTCACCGGCCTGGAGAACCTCGAGCTGGTGGGTCGCCTGTACGGCCTGCCCCGCGCGGAGGCGCGGCGGCGAGGTGGCGAGATCCTGGAGCGGTTCGGGCTGTCGGAGGCATCCGGACGGCCCGCGAAGACCTACTCGGGAGGCATGCGCCGCCGCCTGGACCTCGCGTCGAGCCTGGTGGGGCGGCCACGGGTCATGTTCCTCGACGAGCCCACCACCGGATTGGATCCGCGCAGCCGCGTGGACGTGTGGGCGTTCATCCGGGAGCTCCAGGACGAGGGCACCACGCTGCTGCTCACCACGCAGTACCTGGATGAGGCCGACCGGTTGGCGGACCGGATCGCCGTCATCGACCTGGGCCTGGTGATCGCCGAGGGCACGTCCGACGAGCTGAAGGACCGTGTCGGCGGCGAGGTGCTGGAGATCCAGCTCGAAGATCCAGGCCAGACCGCCCTCGCTGCCGAGGCGCTGACGGGATTGGGCGCCGAGGACGCGAACGTCGATGCCGAGGTCGGCCAGATCCGCCTGCCGGTCGGCGACACCGGATCGACCGCGCTGCTCGACACCATGCGCCGGCTGGACGAGCGCAAGATCCCGCTCGCGGGCTTCGCGCTGCACCGCCCGACCCTGGACGATGTGTTCATGTCCCTCACCGGACACGCGGCCGAGAACGACCAGGAGGCCGAGCCCGCGGTGAAACGGCGGCGGCGAACGGCGGCGAGGAGCTCGTGAGCACCACCACCCAGGAGCTATCGGACCGTCGTGCGCCGAGCGGTCTCGGGGCCCGAACGGCTCGTGCGCTCTCCAACGGCTTCCTGGTCACCAAGCGGAACCTGGTGACGCTCACGCGCGTGCCCACGGTGTTCATCTTCGAGCTCGTGCAGCCGGTGATGTTCGTCCTGCTCTTCCGCTACATCTACGCCAACAACATCGCGAACCTCCCGCCGGGGCTCGACTACGTCCAGTTCCTGCTGCCCGGCATCTTCGTGCAGAACGCGATCTTCGGCGCCACCACCACGGCGGTGGGCCTCGCCGACGACCTGAAGAAGGGGATCATCGACCGTTTCCGTTCGCTGCCGATGGCGCGCTCGGCCGTACTGGTAGGTCGCACCACCTCGGATCTGGCGAAGAACACGCTGCTCGTCGGGATCGTGATCGTGATCGGCTACCTGGTGGGCTTCCGGTTCCAGAACGGGCCGGTCAACGCGGTCGCGGTGGTGGTGCTGGTGCTCGTCGTCGGGTTCACGTTCTCGTGGATCTCCGCGTGCATCGGCTTGGCCCTGAAGGAGGTCGAGGCGGTGCAGGCCGCCTCGTTCACCTGGGTGTTCCCGGTGGTGTTCGCCAGCTCCTCGTTCGTGCCGGTGAGCGGCATGGCGTCGTTCCTCCAGGTGGTGGCCCGCAACAATCCGGTCACGCACTGGTGCAACCTGGCGCGCTACCTGGCGCTCGGCAGCGAGGGCCTCATCGACCCGACGACGCGCCTGCCCATCGACACCTACGAGGCGCTGGTGCTGAAGTCCGTGCTCTGGATCGTCGGTCTGCTGATCGTGTTCGTGCCGCTCGCGATCCGTCTGTACCGCAGGCTCACCTGAGGGCTACGCGCGTGGCGCTTCACCGGTGACCGGCGTCGGCCGCCAGTAACGTCTCGAAGATCAGCTGGCGCCGTGACGCATCGAGGCACTCCGGCCCCTCGAACAGCGCGTCGCGGAGACGTTCGAGCGTGAGGACGTGCACGCGCCCGATGCGGAAGGCGCCTCGCCAGACGTCGGCCTTCGTGGAGACCAACAGTGGGTCGACCCAGACGTCGATCCCCGATTCGGCCAGGAGGTCGTGGACGGTCGAGGCGTTCCGACGCGCCTGTGCTGCATGACGGTCGGCCGGTCGGTCGCCCTGCATGAGGCCCATGCCCCGGCGGATGTAAAACCGCCCGCCGGCGAGATGCTTCACCTCGATGGCGAACACGCCGCTGGGGGTGATGGCGACGTGATCGACGTTGCCGCGCTCCAGGCTCAGATCGTGCACGGCCAGCACGCCCTGCGGCGCCAGCTCCACCAGCGCCGCCCCCGCCAGCTGCTCTCCCTCCAGCCCTCCGAGCTGGCGGGACGGATCGAGGCGGCGGCCGTCACGCACCAGCCGGTCCACCAGGAACACCGCGGGGATCACGATGAGCGCCGCGGGCCACCAGCGGAACCACCCAAGCGCCGCCAGCCCCCAGACCAGAGCCACGCCCGCGCCGGCGATCATCGCCTTGCGCTGGATCTGCTCCTCCAGGAACTGGCCGGGCCGACGGGCATCCATACCCCTGGGTTCGGCAGGAAAGGGAGGCACCTCAAGCCGCGGCGACATGAACGTCATCGGGCGGCGGCGGCGGGCCGGATGGGAGGTCACCCTGAGATAATAGGTCAGCTGACCTCGGAGCAGGTCACGACGGGGACGGGCCGGAATCCGCGCCATTCCTTGCCGACGACCGCATCCCCCGTTGCATCTGGGAGCGGCCGTCGAACCGCGCCCCGGGAAGCTGCGCCTTTTCCCATGCGTGCATCGGCCCCCGGTGTCGCCGGGAGCAACCGGCGATGGGATCGAAACGCATTACACTTCGCTCGTCCGCTCGTCCATCGGAAAGGACATCGAAAATGGCGCAAGCGCTCGTCGTTGTATGCGATATGTGCGGGTCTCCCGCTGTGGAGACGGTCAACATCAAGGTGGCCGCTCGCTCGTACCAGAAGGACGTCTGTCAGGTGCATCTGGACGAGATGGTCCAGGGAGCCCGGGCACCCCGCAGGGGCCGTCCACGGACGAAAGGGGCTCCCGTCACGACCCCCGCAACCCGCCGCAAGACGTCGGGGAGATCATCTGCGAAGACGAAGGCGAAGGCGAAGTCGCGCCGCAAGACGACCCGCACGCGCGCCGCGAGCTAACCCTCGGGCCCGCGCCCGGCGGGGGCCGCGCGGGCGTGCGACGCTCGAGCCGCGGGCTCGGAGGTCACGATCCTGGCACCGCGGAGCATGAGCTCCAGGTGCGTTCGACACACCGCCACCAGCAGCTCGCTCCTGTGCGCTTCCCGGATGCCGAGCACCTCGACGGCAGGCTGGGCACAGACGTCGCACGCGGTCGAGCTCGACACCCTCCGCATGAGCCTTCCTCCCACGTTGCCCTCACCTGTTGATTGCCGTTGCGACCCAAGAGGGTTCACGGGGGGTGGATCAGGGTAGGTGGCTCGCTCGCTACAGTGGCCGGTGGCTCGAACGTCGGGTCTAGCTGAGGAGGACGCGGTGCCCACCACGATCGGCAGAGATGAGGTCCAGCGACTGCTGCGGCTCGGCGCGCAGCTCGTCGAGGTCCTGCCGGCACAGGAGTACGAGGAGGAGCACATAGCGGGTGCCATCAACATCCCCCTCCGCCGGATCGACCGTCAGGCCCCTGAGCTCCTCGACCGCGCTCGCGCGGTCATCGCGTACTGCTTCGACGCGCCCTGAGACATGAGCCCGCGGGCCGCGTGGCGGCTCGAGAGCATCGGTTTCCAGGAGGTCTACGACTACGAGGGCGGCAAGCAGGACTGGGCGGCGGCGGGCCTGGCGATGGAGGGAACGGTTGCCGATCTCACGAGGGCGGACGACGTCGCCCGCCCGGACGTTCCCACCTGCGGGCTCCAGGACACGCTGGCCGAGGTGCGAACCCGCACGCGCGGATCCGGGTGGGATGTCTGCGTGGTGGTGAACGAGGAACGTGTCGTGCTCGGCCTCTTACGACGCGCGCAGATCCAGGAACCTCCGGACGACGCGACCGTGGAGGACGTGATGCGGCCGGGCCCCAGCACGTTCCGGCCCAACGTGGACATCCGCGAGATGGCCCACTACATGGACGAGCACGATCTGGAGAGCGCCCCCATCACGACGTCCAACGGGCGACTGGTGGGCATGCTCATGCGCGACGATGCCCGGCGGGAGGC
>JBDUEF010000011.1:0-30096 GCA_040002535.1 Actinomycetota bacterium
CCGTGGCTGTACCTGATCGGGGGCGACGGGACCATCCTGGACCGCTGGGGGGTCCTGTGGGATCCCCACGAGGTGGCCACCGAGCTCCGCGCCCTCCCCCCACTCGGCTGAGGCGCGCCGGGCCGCCGCCTCGATCTCGATCCGGCGGCCTCGAACCCTCGTGAGCCCGTACCATGCCTGGATGTCGACCGAGCCGTCGCTGCCCGATCCGCCGGCCCTCGAGCATTGCTACCGCCACCCTTCGGAGGAGACCGGCGTGCACTGCACGCGCTGCGGCCGCCCCATCTGCCCGGCCTGCATGATCGAGGCCCCCGTCGGCTATCAGTGTCCGGAGTGTGTCGGGGAGGCGCGCAGAGAGTTCCGCCGGGGCCCGGGTCGGAGGATCGCCGTTGCCAACGCCAAGACCGTGTCGGCCACCAACGTCCTGCTGGCGCTGATCGGCGCGGTCTTCGTGGTGGAGGTGGTGATCGGCGGCCCCGGGTCGCTGCTCCTTGGCCCCTCCAGCCGGCAGCTCTACGACATGGGCGGCGGCGTCGCCTTCTTCGTGCAGTCCGAAACCTTCGCCCGCCTGCTCCCCGGCATCGCCACCGGCCAGTACTGGCGCCTTGCCACCAGCATGTTCCTGCACATCGGTCTGATCCATCTCGCGTTCAACGCCTACGCACTGTGGCTGTTCGGCAACGCGATCGAGAACGAACTCGGCCGCCTCCGTCTCCTCCTCATCTATTTCACCACCGGGATCTTCGCAAGCGCTGCGTCGTACGCCTTCGGAGCCCCCGGCGTCGTGGGGGCGGGGGCCTCGGGCGCGATCTTCGGGCTCTTCGGCGCCTTCCTGGCGTACAACTACCGGCGGCGCAGCTCGGCGTTGGCAGCCGCCCGCCTGAACCAGATGGTGCGGCTGATCGCGCTGAACGCGCTCATCGCATTCTCATTGCACTTCATCGACTGGCGGGCGCACCTGGGCGGTCTGGTCGCGGGGCTCGCCGCCGGCTACGTGGCGGAGGGCTGGGGGAACCTCGACAGACGCCGCCTGGTGTTGGTGGTCGGCTTCTCCGCGATCCTGGTTGCCGCGGCGGGGCTGGTCGCGTGGCGTACCGCTGCGCTCCAGGACATCACCGGGATCGGCGCTGCCCTCCAGCAGCTCTGACCCGCTACGCTGGTTCGGCAGCGGCGCGGTAGGAGCCCAGCACACGCAACATCGAGGTGTGCTCGGCCACCTCCTGGAGCGCGGCGACCACGTCGGGATGCTCCGCGGCCCGCATCAGATCCACGTACATCACGTACTCGAAGGCGCGCCCACGGCGCGGGCGGCTCTCCAGCTTGTGCAGATTGATGCCCCGCTCCGCGAACGGCTGCAGAGAGGCAAGGAGTGAGCCGGGCCGGTCTGCCACCGCCATCACCAGCGAGGTCTTGTCGGCCTCGGCCAGCGGCGTGCCTTGCGTGGCGATGACGGCGAACTTCGTGAAGTTCTCCTTCTCCGTCTGGATCCGCTCGGCCAGCACGGACAGCCCGAACCGCGAGCCCGCCTCTACGCTGGCGATGGCGCCGTCGGTCTTCGAGCCGGATGCCGCGATGATGCGGGCGGCGCCCGCGGTGTCGTGCACGGGCATCGGCTCGATGCGCATCGACGCCAGGAACTCATCGCACTGTGCGAGCGCCTGCCAGTGGGAGGAGGCCCGGCGGATGTCCTCCAGCCGCGCTCCCGGCACACCCAGCAGCGCGTGATCCACGCGCACGATGACCTCCCCGACGATCCGAAGGAGACTCGTATGCAGCAGAAGATCGTAGGTCTCGTTCACCGAGCCCGCCTGCGAGTTCTCCAAGGGCACCACACCGAAGGGTGCCGCACCGCTCGTCACCCGAGAGAACACCAGACGCACGGTCTCGCAGGGCATGGGGGTGGCGTCGGGGAACACGCTCGCCACGGCACGCTCGCTGTACGCGCCGGGCTCGCCTTGATACGCCACGTCCATGGCGGCGAAGCCTAGCAGCGGGGCCTCAGCGCGCCGGGCCGTCGTCTCCGGGCGATCGACCGGGCGTGCCGATCGGTCCACGATCGGGGACCCGGTCCCGTGCGAAGGTCGCCACCGCCAGCCACCCCTCGGCCGTCTGGAACTCGCCGGCCGCGACCGCCTCCGCGAACGCCGCCACGATCTTGTCCATCGTGCGCTCGGCCGTGCGTTGTGTGCTCACCCTTGAGGTATCGGCCGGAGCAGGGGGTGAACTTGAGGCCGGAGGGCGCTGCGCGCTCAATACGCGCCGCGGCGGGTGGCGAGCGCCGGCAATGTCTTGGCGACGATGTAGAGGTCGTAGGCCAGCGACCAGTTCTCGATGTAGAACAGGTCGAGGCGCACGCACTCGTCGAAGGAGAGCTCGCTGCGCCCACTCACCTGCCACAGACCGGTCACTCCTGGAGGGACCTCGAGCCGATCGAACTGCCAATCCTCGTACTCGGCCACCTCCTCGGGCAACGGGGGCCGAGGTCCCACGAGGCTCATCTCCCCCCGGAGCACGTTGAACAGCTGGGGCAGCTCGTCGAGGCTGAACCGGCGGAGCGTCCGTCCCAGCGGGGTCACGCGGGGATCGTCCTGGAGCTTGAACATGAGGCCGTCGATCCCGTGCGCACGCCGGAGCTCGGCCACGTTCGCGTCTGCGCCGTCACGCATGGTGCGGAACTTCAGCATCGTGAAGGGAACCCCCCGCTGACCGACCCTGCCCTGCCGGTAGAACACGGGGCCGGAGGACGTGAGCTTCACGGCCGCCGCGATGAGGACGAGACCAGGAGACAGCAGCACCAGACCCATCGACGAGGCCGCCAGGTCGAACGCACGCTTCACCGCTGCTTGGGTCCCCGTCAAGCGAACCGGCTTGAGCGACAGCGCCATCATGCCGCCGATCGGCTGCACGGTGAGCCGCGACGCCAGCATCTCCGGCAGCGTCGCCGTGACGCGCACCTCGACCCCCTCGCGGCGCACGGCCTTTGCGACGTGGGCGATCTCCGCCGAGGACAACGCGCTCGCCGCCACGAACACGCACTCCGCGCCGGTCTCCCGGATCAGCTCCCGGAGGTCCCCGATCCCGCCCAGGACCGAGGCCCCACGCGCAGGCGGCGACTGGTCGGTGGCGACCAGCCCGATGGAGCTGTAGCCGAAGCGCGGGTGCTTCATGGCGGTCTCCAGGTGCATGGCCTCCACGTTGGTGCCGACGATGAGGGTCGGGAACAGGTAGCGACCCCGCATCCGCGACCGGAAGATCGACCAGTGCCAGACGCGTCGGCTCGCGAGTGCGAACACCACGCCCAGGACCCAGGAGAGTGCCAGCCACAGCCGCGATAGGGACGCCAGTGACCACAACGAGAACGTGACCAGCCCGATCAGGCTCATGGTGACGGCGAGGATGATGCGGCGGAACTCCTCCGCGGGTGTGAAGCGGTGGGCTTGGTACAGACCGAAGGCACCGTAGGTGATGCCGGTCACGACCGGCGACCACAGGAACAGCCACAGGATGTTCCCATGGGGCGCCGCGAACCCGTATCGGATCCAGTGCGCGACGATGGTCGCGGACGCCACCGCGAACGCGTCGGTGACGGCGATGCGACGATACAGCGACCGGTATTGGAGCCGCGCCGAGGGCGCCCGCCCGGCCTCCGGGATCCGAACGGTCGCGTCGGACACGCGGCGGCTCGATGAGGTGAAGCGCTCCGCGTGACCCAGCATGCTCCCGACCTTCCGCCCTGGGGCCGAGGACCACGCCCTTCGGCCTCCGCCTCCCCCTGTCCGGGGGACGCTAGCAGCTGTAGGGCATTCAGGACACCCGTCGAAGGCCGGGGTGGAGAAACGGCATCGGACCTACGCCCAACGAACAGCGGGTCGAACGGCCTGGATCAGGTCCTGAGGAGACTCGTCACGATCCGGATGGCGCCCGGTCCGACGATCACGACGAAGAGGGAGGGCAGCACGCACAGGATGAGGGGGAAGACGATCTTCACGGGGATCTGCTGCGCCTTGGCCTCTGCCCGCTGCCGGCGCTTGATCCGCAGCTGCTCGGCCTGCGTGCGGAGCACGCCCGCGATGCTCACCCCGAACACGTCGGCCTGGACCATCGCCAGTGCGAACGCGTTCAGCTCATCCACGTCGGTCCGCTCGGCAAGGTGGCGGAACGCATCGGAACGGGGCACGCCGAGTTGGATCTCCTGCAGCATCCGCGCGAACTCCTGCGACAACACCCCCGGCACGTTCTGGACGACCTGCGAGATGGCGGCGTTGAGCGACAGACCGGCTTCCACGCTGATCGTGAGCAGGTCAAGGGTGTCCGACAGGGTGCGCAGGATCTCCTGCTGGCGGTCCTCGACACGCCCGTTGACGATGGAGTCGGGCCCGACGAACCCGGCGAAGGTGAACAGCCCCACCACCAGGATCGTGATCACGCCGGACAGGCCGGTGATGGACGCGACGAAGAAGCCGAAGACGCACCCCGCGACCAGGCCGATGATCTTGAACGCCATGACGCGCTCGGCATCCCACCCCGCGGGGCTGCCCGCCAACAAGAGCTTGCGGGTGAGTCGATCCCGGGCGTCCAGCGGCGTGATGCGCCGTGCCACGCGCCCCGCAGCCGACAGCACCGGCACCAGCGCCCGTCGGGAGAAGGACTCCGACATCTCCTGGTCCCGGAGGTTGATGTCCGAACCGGCGCCGACCTGGGACTCCAGGAGGCGAACCGCGCGGTTGCGCTCGTGCATCATGCCGTCGAGCGCGAAGCCCATCAGCAGGATCGCACCGAACGTGCCGATCAGGGCGAGGACGAGCCACAGATCAGACATCGATCTTCACGATCTTCCTCATCCAGAGCACTCCCAGGGTCAAGAGCCCGCCGGCACCGCCCAGCATGATCAAGCCAACCGTCGTCGTCACGAGCAGACTGATGTACTCCTTGTTCACCGCGTACATGTACAGGCCGATCACGAACGGCATGATCCCCAGGACCCACGCGGAGAGGCGTCCCTCGGTCGTGAGCACCAAGACCTGACGGCGGAGGACCGCTCGCTCCCGCAGGGTGTCGGACACGTTGTCGAGGATCTCGGCCAGGTTGCCCCCGACCTCCCGCTGGATGTTGACGGCCAGGACCGCCCACTTGAAGTCCTCGCTGCCCACGCGTTCTGCCATGGCGCCCATGGCGTCCTCCACGGGGCGCCCGAGGCGAACCTCGGCGACCACCCGGACGAATTCGGCCGCTGCCGGCTCGGGGATCTCCTTGGAGACGGTGTCGAGCGCCTGCAGGAAGCTGTGCCCGGCTCGCAGCGAGCTCGCCAGGATGGTCAGCACATCGGGGAGCTGCTCACGCAGCTTCTCGGCGCGCTTCCCCAGCTGGCGCTGGAGCAGGAACCACGGCGTCACCGCGCCCACGCCGGCGAAGATCAATCCGAAGACCCACGTGCTGAAGGTGGCCACGCCCACGAAGCCGGCGATCACCGCCGCGGCGGCGGAGGCCACCACGAACTCGCCGGAACGCACCTTCACGCCCGCCGCCTCCAGCCGCATATCCAGTGACTCGCCGAAGCCGCCGGCCGTCGCGAACCTGCGGCCGAACTCCGTCACCCCAGAGGGGATCCAACCTCCCGAGTTGGCAGAGGCCTGGGTTGCGGCCGACACGCTCTGACCCGTGGTGCGGAACCGCGCAACCATCGCGCGATCGGCCTTCCGCCGGGCGGCGGAGCCCAGGAGCAGCCAGCCCAGCCCGATGAAGGCGCCGAACACGAGGACGATGACCAGCGCCAGCGCAGCGGCGCTGCCCCAGAAGCCCGCCGCGATCAATGGAGGCTCCCCCGCTCCTCGAGCGCGAACAGCTCGGTGTCCACGGTGACGCCGCGCTCGGCCATGCGGTCGAGGAACTTCGGTCGAAGCCCCGTCGACTTCAGACGACCTCGGAACTTGCCCTCGTCGTCCATGCCGGCGGAAAAGTCGAAGGTGAACAGGTCCTGCAGGGTGATGACTTCGCCCTCCATGCCCTCGACCTCCGTCACGTGCGTGAGGCGACGTGTCCCGTCCTTCAGCCGCTGCTGGTGCACGATCAGCTGGATCGCCGAGGAGACCTGCTCCCGGATCGACTTCGGTGACAGCTCCATGCCGGCCATCATGGTGATGGTCTCCAGCCGGGAGAGCGAGTCGCGCGGGGAGTTGGAGTGGATGGTGCTGATCGACCCGTCGTGGCCGGTGTTCATGGCCTGCAGCATGTCCAGGGCCTCGGCGCCACGACACTCACCGATGACGATCCGGTCGGGCCGCATGCGCAGGGCGTTGCGGACCAGGTCGCGGATCGTCACGGCGCCACGGCCCTCGATGTTCGGCGGGCGTGACTCCAGACGCACCACGTGCGGCTGCTGCAGCTTCAGCTCCGCGGCGTCCTCGATGGTGATGATGCGCTCATCGTCGGGGATGAACGATGACAGCACGTTCAGCGTGGTGGTCTTGCCGGCGCCGGTACCGCCCGACACCATGATGTTGATCCGGCCGCGCACACACGCTTCCAGGAAGCGCGCCACCGGGGAGGTGAAGGTACCGAACTCCACGAGGTCCTCTGCCTGATACGGGTCGCTCGCGAACTTTCGGATCGTGAGCGAAGGGCCATCCACCGCCAGCGGCGGGATGATGGCGTTCACACGCGAACCGTCGGGCAGGCGGGCGTCCACGTACGGGGAGGCCTCGTCGACGCGGCGGCCCACCTTCGCCACGATCTTGTCGATCGTGCGCCGCAGCTGCTGCTCGTCGTGGAACTTGGTGCCGGTCCAGTAGAGCTTGCCACCCCGCTCCACGTAGATCGTGTCCCAGCCGTTCACCATGATCTCGGTGACCTCCGGGTCGCGGACGAAAGGCTCCAGTGGGCCGAGGCCCAGGACGCTGTCGCCGATCTGCCGGACGACCAGGAGCTTCTCCTGTGCCGACAGCGGCGCCTCCTCCTCCTCCAGCAGCTCGCGCAGGCGCTGGTGCACCAGGCCCTCGAGCTCCGAGTCGGACAACGTGGAGTCGTACAGACGGGGCCCCAGAACCTCGACCAGGCGCTCCTGCACCCGGGCGCGGACCTCTGAGATCCGGTCCCGCTGCTGGGCCTTCTGAAGCCTGTCTGCCAACGACATCGGGATCTCCTCCTAGCTCTTGGAGAACAGTCGAAACTTCTTCTTCTCGGATGGGATCGACACGATGTCGACCGCACCCACGGTGTGGACGAACTTTGCCGCCAGGTTGCGGATGCTGACCGACACCTCAGACGTCGGCTCGTCCAAGACGACGGGCCGACCCTTGTTCAACGACGTCGGGACCAGCCTGCTTGAGGGGATCATGGCATCGACCTGGATCTTCATGACACGCTCGACGTCGGATGCATCCAGACCCACCTTGGAGTCAGCCCGGTTCAACACGACGTGGAACCGGTCGCGAGGCAGGCCGATCGAGAGCAGCGTGTCGAGGGACTTCGAGAGGTGCTTCACACCGACGACATCGAGGCCCGTGACCAGACAGATCGCGTCGGACAGATCGAAGCAGACGAGGGCCGAGTCCGAGTAATCCACCGACGCGTCCACGACCAGGTACGCGAAGTTGCTGCGAAGGGCCCGGAGGAACTTCCCGATCGCCTCGCCGGCCGGCGCCTCGGCCGCCGGATCGGGAGGAGCCCCGTAGGCCCAGAGGTGGTCGGCAAGCTTCACGCCAGCCGCGCGGATCGACGTCTGGTCGCCGCCCTCGCCCAGCTCCATCAGATCCTGGATCGTCGCGGTGGGCTCGCGTCCGAAGTACGTGAAGACGTCGCCCATGTCGATGTCGAGGTCCACCACCGCGGTGTCCTTGCCGGTGAGCTCGGCGAGCGCCGTCCCCAGGTTGGTGGTGAGGAACGTCTTGCCGGTGCCCCCCTTGGAGCTGAACACCGAGATGATGCGGCCCCGTGTGTGGGTGTTCTCCTGGCCACCCTGGGCGACCTGGCGGAGGTTCTTGGCCCACACGATCGCCCGCTCGACCGCATCCCGCAGCTCCTCGGCTCCCTGGGTGAGGTCGACGACGTCGCGGATCCCCGCTCGCATCGCGGCGGGCAGCAGGCCGTTCCACGTGTGATCGCGCACCAGGACGATGGCGGTGCCGGGAGCCGAACGCCCCACGAACTCCGCGAGTCCGAGGGCGTCGGCCTCCTTCACCTCCGAGGACAACACCAGGCAGTCGACCGAGCGGTCGGCGTTGATCAGCAGCTCCTCCGCGGCCGTGGCGCTCTGCACCCACCCGAGCTCGTCAACGTCGACCTCGAGGGCGCGGGCCAGCTGTTGCCGGAACGACTGCGGTGTTCCGACCGCGACGATGCTTCCTTCGGTCAAGACTTCTTCCCCAGCACCTTGTCGATCGGGAGCGCGGCTGCCGGCAGTTGCACCCCGTCCTCGCCCGGGGGCAGCAGGCCGAACCACAGGTTCCCCTGCTCGGCAGCGTAGATCAGATTGGCCGAGTCCTCCGGCAACAGGTCCAGCGTCAGGGTGACCTGTCCCTCGGAGCTCTTCCCGTCCGCGCTCTCCACCGGGTTCTCAACGTCGAGCACCGTGACGGTGGGGATCAATGTGACGGTCATCGCCGGCAGCGCCTGCTGGCTGGATGCGGGTGACGAGCTCGGGTTCGAGCTCGTGGCCCGATCCACCAGCTCCTTGAAGGACTTGAACACCTGCACGCCGCTGAAGGTGACGTAGACGACGATGTTGTCGCCGCGGGTCAGATGGCCGCCCACGCCGGGAGGGCCGTCCACGCGGACGGTGGCGCCGACGTGGCCCGGGCTGATGCCCAACGGGCCGCCCTGGGGGGACTCGCCGCTGGACAGGCGTGAGAGCGGGATCTGCTCGTTCGCCAGGATCGGGAAGGTCGTGGTCTGGTCGCGAAGCTGGTCCTCGCTGGTGACCGCTCCGTTCACGAGGGTCTCGGGGGTGACCTGCGCGGTGGTGAATGCGCCGGCGTCCAGCAGCGGGTTCAGCTCCGCGTTGGCCTGGATGTCCTGGGTCGCGACCATCACGCTCACCAGGTTGCCGCCCGTCTTCGCGTCCTCTCGGACGCCGTTCACGTACAGGAACACCGCCGCCGTGGCTCCGATCGCCAAGAGCAGTGCAAGCGCAACGACAAGACCCCGTGATCTCATGAACTTCTCCCTTCCCGCACTAGATCCGCACCCACTTCATCGGCACCGATCGGAACTACTTAACTATTCTCGGACATCGACTCGGGCTCAGCCCTTGTCGGGGCACCCCACCGCCAGCGTCGGGTCACACAGCTTGATCCCGCTCACCCCGAAGTCGGGGCCGCTGCCGACCGTGCCGGGGGCCGTGGCGAACCCCAGCCACTGCGTCACCAGGCAGATCGCGTTCGGGTCACTCGTATGCGTCCCGCACGCACCCTTTGTCCCCGTGTTCTGCCAACCGAATGAGATCTGCAGGTCGTCGTCGCTCTCCTTGCTGCCCGCCCGCTGCGTCGGCGACCCGGTCCACTGCACCGTGCGGGTGGCGGGGTTGTACGTGTAGTTGCAGCCGCTCGTCTGACCCGGCAGACACTGCACGTAGGCCGGGAGGCTGCCCTTCAGCGGCCTGATCACCAGGCTGACCGGATCGATGGTGTCGGGCGCGAAGGCGAAGCACTGCCCGCTGGACAGACCGAAGGAGTCCAGGTTGATCATCTGACCGGTGGTGACGTCGCCGTCGGCGTCGAAGGGCTGGAAGTCTTTGGCGCAGGTGCCCGAGGCGCCGGGTGTTCCGATGGCCGCCGGGTCGTTGCCCTTGTAGACCTTGTTGATCAGGAGTGAGGAGAACCCAACGATGTCGTATTTGTTGGGTTTCTGGTTACACCCGATGACCAAGCCCTTCTGATCCACCTGCTGCGTGCAGTCGTTCACGGGGAAGAGCTTCACCTTGCCTTCGGAGCCGGCGAGCGTGGTGCGCCAGGTCGTGTCCGAGTGACCGTTGCCGATGCAGGCATACGTCGCCTCACTGCCGGGGGGCGTGCCGTTCAGGATCCGCAGATCCGGATAGCCGTTCACGACCCAGTTTTTCAGGTCGCTGGTCCCGCTGTTCGGGCAGGGTGCGTCCGCAGCGACGTTCCATGCTCCGAGGTCGATGAACCCCCAGTTCGCGTTGCCCATGGTGTCCTGGTCGTCGTACCAGAACGCGCACGTGGCGGGGACCTCCCCGCCCACAGGGATGGGGATGTTGCAGTCACCCTGCAGCGCTCCTTGGTCAAGCACGATCGGGATCGCGTGCCCACCGCCGAGGGGGCCCCACGCCGCCGTTGCACCCGTCGTGATGGTCCCGACGGTAGGTCCGCTGGGCAGGACGGCAGCGAAGAACAGATCGCGTTGCTCCGAGTACCGAACCGTCACGTGGCCGGATCGGCCCAGATCGCAGCCCGGCATCTCCACGATGTTGGCGATGCCGGCGGCGGGGACCTTCGGCACGTTGTCGGTGGCGTAGGTATCTGCCACCTGCTCGGGCACGTCGCTGTCGGTGGTGATGGCGCACGACTGCGCGGCGGCCAGCGCGGCGGCGTCCGACGCATTGACCATGGAGCGGCGCTCCAAGAGGAGCCCTCCCACGTCGACGGTCAACACGACCATGGCGAAGATGGCGACCATGCACAGTGCGACGATGACGGCGACCGCGCCGCGCTCGTCGTCGCGCCGCCGGAGACGCTCCGCGATCACTCGCATCGGAACGATCCCGAGATCGTGGGCGTGAGCTGGATCTGCGGCAGGAATGGGATGTCGACCTGGAACGCGGCCTGCACCCTGGCCGGCAGCGATGAGATCGGCAGGGTGATCTTGATCTCGGCCCCCTTGGTGTTGCAGAACGGGCCTGAGCCCCCGGGCGTGAAGCTCGTGTAGCCGTTGTCGAGGGAACCGGACGCTCCCTGCACCAGGGCCTGGCTCACCTCCGTCCGGGTGCCGCCGATCGCGGCGGCGCGTGCGCCCTCACGGGCGGACGACCGGAGGTTCTGCAGCTCGAAGAAGGCGAGGCCGAACTCCATGATCCCGAACAGGATGACGAAGAGCAGTCCCACGATCAGCGCGAACTCCACCGCGGCGGCGCCCTCCTCGCCGCGGAGCTTCCTGGGTGCCTTCATGTCAGGGGGACCTGCCTTCCTTGGAACGGTCCGGAGGGAGCCGTCACCGGCCCCTCACTCCCCTCCGGGATCGCCGGGGAGGAGTGAGCGGCCGGTGTGGCCGCTCTGCTGCAGGTGCTACGAAGCACCGTTGATCGCGGTGCCGACGGACTGGAACTTGGAGTCCGCGGACTTGCCGATGAACGTGACCGCGACGATGATGACGGCGGCGATCAGGGCAATCATCAGAGCGTACTCAACCGCCGTTGCACCACCCTCCTCCTGCGCTCGCGCGCGGAGGTCACTCCACCAGGTCTGTGCGCCGGTGAACATCTTGAGGAACATGTCGTTTCACCCCCTTCCTTCGGTACTCAGGGCCTCGCTGGGCCGTGGATGCATCTCCACCCGTGAAAGAAGGTACGGCCACGCACGCCACGAAGGAATTCCGCGTTTCCCTGAGGATACCTACGTACTCCTACGTACTGCGTGCGTGGGACGTCCCGCTCCCGCGGCCGGGCTATCGGCCCCGTAGGATGCGCAGATGCGGAGGGGCGTCGGGAGCGAAAACGAGTCGCCGGTAGGCACGAAGACCCCGCGACTGACCCTCGATCGCGTCTGGGCCCTCATCGCGATCGCGATCCCGGCCGCCGGGGGCCTCGCCGTCAGGATGTCCACGGTCGACCTCGCGTATCATCTCCGCCTCGGCGCTCAGGTGCTGGGGGGGTCCTTCCCGCGGGTCGACTCGTTCACCTTCTCCGCGCCGGGTTTGCCCTGGACCGACCAGCAGTGGGGGGCGCAGATCCTCATGACCCTTGCCCACCGCGTGGACGGGTGGAACAGCCTGCTGCTGGTGAAGTCGGCGCTGATCGCGGCGACCTTCCTGTTGGTCTTCGCGACCTGTCGCGGGGCGGGGGCCACGGCGCGCGCTGCGGCAGGCCTCACCGTCGCCGGCTACCTGGTGAGCGCCCAGAACCTGGGCATGCGGCCTCAGCTGTTCGCGGCCCCGTTGTTCGCGGCCGTCCTGTGGATCTCGGCGGGGCGCCGGGAGCATCCCGGTCGGCAGTGGGCGATCCCCGTGCTGGTGGCGATCTGGTGCAACGTCCATGGGAGCTTCGTGCTGGGCCCGGCGCTCGTGGGTCTGGACTGGCTGGAGGACCTGCGAACCCGGTCACCGGGCGCACGGCGCACCCTCCTGATCGGTGTGTTCTCGATGACCGCCACCGTAGTAAACCCCTTCGGCTGGCGGGTGTGGGTGTATGCCGTGGACATCGCCACGAACCCCACCGTCACGCGGTTCGCCTCGGAGTGGGAGCCCACCACGATCCGGACCTTCACCGGGGGGGCGCTGTTCGCCTCGGTCGCGGGCGTGGTGGTGTTCTTCTCCCGCCGGAGCCGTCCCGTCCCCTGGACCACCCTCCTGCGTCTCGCCTTCTTCTTCGCCCTGGCGCTTCCCGCGATCAGGGGCGCGCTCTGGTGGGGACTGGCCGCGCCGCCCGCACTGGCCGGCTGCCTGGCGCCGCGCCCGGTGCCGGTCGGTGACGATCGTCGGGGCTCACCGGTGATGAACCGCATCATGGTGGCCGCCGTCCTGCTCGGCCTCGTGGTCACCCTGCCGTGGTGGCGGAGCTCCGACCCGGCGGGCATCTCCCCTCCCCTGTTGACCTCGGCGCCCGACGATCTAGTGGCGGCGACGGCCGGCGCCACCGTTGCCGGCGACCGCGTGTGGGTGGACCAGGTTTGGGCTTCGTGGTTCGAGTACCGCCTGCCTGACCGCCTGACCTTCGCCGACTCGAGGATCGAGTTGTTCCCCGACCGCGTGTGGACCGACTACCTCGACGTCGCGAACGGGCGGGAGGGGTGGCAGGCCATCCTGGATCGCTGGCAGGTCGACGTTGCGGTGCTCAGCAGGCAGCAGAGCGGCGAGCTACTCGGGCGCATCGCCTACGACCCAGGCTGGCGGCGGGTCTTCACCGGGGACGACGGCTCGGTGTACATCCGGACCTGACGCCCGGGGCCTCACTCGGGGAAGCCGGCGGAGACGAGTCCCGATCGCGTGGCCAGACGGATCGCTGCCAGCCTGCTTCCCACGCCGAGCTTGCCGTAGATCCTCGCCAGATGGGTGGTGACCGTGCGCTCGCGAACCCCCAGGCGGGTCGCGATCTGACGAGCGGTGAGCCCCTCGGCGGCGACCACCAGGACCTCTCGCTCACGGTCGGTGAGCCTGATCTCCACATCGCGTCGCCGGTCGATCCCCTCGGCGATCCGGCCGACGGTCCCGACGGCGGGCCCCGCCAGCACCATCTCGTGGTCGGCGGCGCGGCGCAGTGACTGCAGGAACGTGACCGGATCGATGTTCTTGTCCACGAACCCGTCCGCTCCCACGAACAGGGCCCGGGAGATGTCGGTCGGATCGGCGTTGGCTCCGCATCCCAGGATCGCGTGCGAGGGGAACCGCTCACGCACGGTGCGGATCAGCCAGTAGGCATCGTGATCGCCCCGGAGCCCCAGCCCCACCAGCACCACCACGCGGCTGCGACGCAGACGCTGGATGGCCTCCATGCCCTCATCGGCGGTGCCTGCCTCGGCCAGGACCTCCATGTCCGGCCGGTCCTCGATGAGCAGGGACAGGCCGGCCCGGACCACCGGCAGTGGGTCCACCACCACGACGCCGAGAGAACGTGTGACGCCGGCCGACGCGGGCGGCGCCTCGATGACGGTTCGCTTGGCCATGTCCTCCGTCAGTCCGTGAGGTTCCGGGCGACCGCGCTGGGCTCAGTCGTCCCCAATGGTCTTCGGCAGCCCGACGGCCGTTCCTGAAGGGTCAGGTCGGCTCAACCCAGGTCGATGAGCCCGAGGCTGGCGGCGCGAGCCACCGCCTGGACCCTCGAGCGAACCCCCAGCTTGCGGTAGAGCTTGGCCACGTGGGTCTCCACCGTGCGGGGCGAGATCCCCAGTCGGGTGGCGATCTGTCGCATCGTCAGGCCGCCGCTGACCATGTCCAGGATCTGCAGCTCACGCGGGGTGAGCGAGGATGCAACCTCGGCGCCGAGCCTGGCGCGCCTGGCGAAGCGTCCGAGCTCCATCACCGCAGCCTGCTCCAGCTCATGGTCGATCACGCGCTCACCGCGCGCGATCCGGCGGATCGCCGTCCCGATCGTGCGGATGCCCGTCGCCTTGTCCACGTAGCCGTGTACGCCCAGCCGTAGGCACTCCAGCACCGCCCCGCCGTGGGTGCGATCGGTGAGGACGAGGATCCGGGCGGAGGACCCCAGCCGCTGCACACCGCGGATCACCGAGGTTCCGTCCCCGTCCGGAAGATCCAGGTCCAGCACCAGCACGTCGGGTGTGTGCCGGCCACACGCCTCCACGGCACCCGCCACGTCCGCTGCCTCGGCCACCACCATGAGGTCCTCGGTGGAGCTGCACGCCATCCTGATCACGCCCCGCAGCACCGGGTGCGCGTCCACGACGAGGACGCGGACGAGGGGATCGATCGGATCGAAGGCCGTGACGCCCATCTGGGCAGAGGCTACTTCCCCGGACTCAGGCCGTGCGGACCTGTGTCGCGACGCCGTAGCGCCACGCGAGCGTCACCGCCTCGATCTTCGAGTGCACGGCCAGCTTGGCCAGGATGTTCTTCACGTGGCTCTGGACGGTCATCCGGCTGATCCCGAAGGCACCGGCCACCTCGCTGGTGGAGCGGCCGTCGCACAGAGCCAGCAGCACCTCGTTCTCCCGGGTGGTCAGCGAGGCCAACCGCACCTGGTTGCTCACCTCGGGACCTCGCCGGTCGAGCCTACTCACCACGCCCACCAGCTCGCTGACGGGAAGGACCAACTCGCCGGCGATCGCCCGCTGGAACGTGCGAACCATATCGTCGGGAGGCGTTGAGGTGGCCAGGAAGCCGCAGGCGCCGGCGCTCAGCGCGCCGGCCACCAGATCGGCGCCCGTACGTTCGGTCATCACCAGGACGCGGGCGCGGTCGCATGCATCCCGGAGGGATCCGACAGCCTCGAGCCCACGTTCGTCGTCACGGTCCAGGTTGACGATCGCCAGGTCGACAGAGCCGTCCTCGCACCGCGCGGCAGCCCCCACCACATTGTCGACCGGCCCGATCACGCGGACGCCAACGGGGAGCGTCTTCCTGAGCCCCTCGACGAGCCGGGTGTCGCCGTCGAACACCAGAACCCGTATCTCCCTGCCCATCTCCCGTCTCTCATCGGCACGGCGCATGGTCGGGCTGAAGCGTTCTGACTACGTATCTGGTGGCGATCGTCGATGGACCGAGCCTTCCCAACCGGCGCGCGCACGCGAGACACTGACAGGATGAGCGACCGCCGGACGAACCGGCTCGCCGGGGAGACCAGCCCGTACCTCCTACAGCACGCCCGCAATCCGGTGGACTGGTACCCATGGGGCCCCGAGGCGCTGGAGCGTGCCCGCGAGCTGGAGCGTCCCATCCTGCTGTCGATCGGCTACGCCGCCTGTCACTGGTGCCACGTGATGGAGCGGGAGTCCTTCGAGGACGAGGCGACGGCGGAGCTGATGAACGCACACTTCGTCTCGATCAAGGTGGATCGCGAGGAGCGGCCGGATCTGGACTCGATCTACATGGACGCGGTCCAGGCGATGAACGGCCACGGTGGGTGGCCGCTCACCGCGTTCCTGACGCCCCACGGCGAGCCCTTCTACGCGGGAACCTACTTCCCCCCGGAACCGCGTCACGGCATGCCGGCGTTCCGCCAGATCCTTGCGGGCATCGCGGAGGCCTGGCGCGACCGGCGCGAAGAGGTGACGCTGCAGGGATCCCGGATCGTCGAACACCTCGCGCGCGCCGCCAACCTGACCGCCACCCAGGCGCTCCTGGCCGACGAGATCGCCACGAACGCGACGGAGATGCTGCGGCGCTCGTTCGACCGGCGGTGGGGGGGCTTCGGGGGCGCGCCGAAGTTCCCGCAGCCGATGGTGCTGGAGTTCCTGCTCCGTCGATCGATCCGCGGTGATGCCGACGCGGCCGACATGGTCGCCACCGCCCTGAAGCGGATGGCCGAGGGGGGGATCTACGACCAGCTCGGAGGGGGCTTCGCGCGCTACGCCACCGACGGCGCGTGGCTCGTGCCGCACTTCGAGAAGATGCTGTACGACAACGCGCAGCTGCTGCGTCTCTACACGAGGGCGTGGCAGACCACCCACGTCGACGCGCACCGTCAGGTCGCCACCGAGACCGCCCACTACCTGCTCCGCGAGATGCAGCACCCCCAGGGGGGGTTCTTCTCCTCGCAGGACGCCGACTCGGAGGGCGTCGAGGGGCGGTTCTTCACGTGGACCTGGGACGAGCTGAGGGGCACCGCCGGCGAGCACGTCGCCGCCTGCGTGGGCGCGTCGCCGGAGGGGAACTGGGAGGGCACCAACGTGCTCTGGCGCCCGTTCCCCACGCGCGCGTATGCGGCGGACCACGGCCTCGATCCCGACCGGCTCGAGTCCGACGTCGAGGAGGCGCGGCGTCACCTGTTCGAGATCCGGGAGCGCCGCGTGCATCCCGGCACCGACGACAAGATCCTCGCGGCATGGAACGGGCTCGCGATCGACGCGCTGGCCGAGGCCGGGCGGGCCTTCGGTGACGCCCGTCTCGTGGAGGCTGCCGAACGCGCGGCCTCGTTCGTCCTCACGAACCTCCGCGACGATGGCGGCCGACTGCGCCGGTCCTGGCGCGACGGCGTCACCGGACCACCGGGCTTCGCCGACGATCACGCGCTCATGGGCTCGGCGTGCCTGACGCTGTACGAGACCACCCGTGACGTCCGGTGGTTCATCGAGGCGAGGGCGCTCGCCGACGAGCTCCTCCGCCTGTTCCACGACGAGGAGCGCGGAGGCTTCTTCCAGGCCGGGACCGACGCGGAGGCGCTCGTGCTGCGGCCGAAGGACCTGTACGACAACGCCGTGCCCGGCGGAAACTCTGCGGCCGCCGCCCTCCTGCTGCGGCTGGCGCTGTTCACCGGACAGGCGGAGCATGAGCGCGCCGGGATCGCTGCCCTGCAACTGGTCCGCGATGCGATGCAGAGGGCTCCGACCGGGTTCGGCATGGCACTGTGTGCGTTGGATCTTCACCTGGGTCCGGCGCGAGAGATCGCGGTCGTGGGGGATCCGGAGGAGCCCGCCACCCGGGCGCTCGTCGGCGCGGTGACGGCGGAGCGATGGCTGCCCAACGTGGTCGTCGCCACGGGGGCGCCCGGCGACGAGGCGTCGGAGATCGTCCCCCTGCTCCGGGATCGCGGTCTAATTCAGGGACTCCCTGCGGCGTACGTGTGCGAGCGTTTCGCCTGCCAGCTGCCCGTCACGACCGTGGAGGCGTTGCTGGCTCAACTCGGCGTGTCGGTGGGTCAGGATCCCCCGCCGAGTAGCATGCGGTGATGACCACGCTCGTGGCCGGCGACCCGGCACCGGACTTCGCGCTCGCGGATCAGACGGGCTCGACCGTGAAGCTCTCGGATCTTCGTGGGCGCCGTGTGCTCCTGTACTTCTATCCGAAGGCCGATACGCCCGGCTGCACGACCCAGTCGTGCGCCGTCCGCGACGCGCGAGACGACTTCGAGGAGCTCGAGGCCGACGTGCTGGGGATCAGTCCCTCACCCATCGACGCGCAGGCGCGGTTCGACTCGAAGTTCTCGCTCGGGTTCCCGCTCCTGTCCGATCCGGAGCACGAGACCGCGGAGGCGTACGGGGTCTGGGGCGAGCGCTCCCTGTACGGCAGGAAGTACATGGGCATCGTCCGGTCGTCGTTCCTCCTCGGCCCGGACGGGCGGATCGAGGGCGCGTGGTACGGCGTGACGCCGAAGGAGACCGTGCCCCTGGCGCTGGCCGCGCTCCGGTCACCCTGATCACTGGCCCGAGCGGCAGGCCACGTACACTCGAGCACCTCGCTGCCGATCCTGAAGGAGGACCATGAGCACCGCCACCATCGTGACGAACAAGGGTCAGTTCACCGTCCAGCTGATGCCCGACCACGCACCGAAAACGGTGGAGAACTTCACGCAGCTCGCGAGCGGCGGGCGGGAGTGGACGGACCCACGGGACCGGCAGACCAAGTCCGAGGCTCTGTATCCGGGGACCGTCTTCCATCGGGTGATCGACGGCTTCATGATCCAGGGCGGCGACCCCACCGGCACCGGCACGGGCGGCCCGGGCTACCGGTTCGAGGACGAGTGCCCGCCCGGAGCCCCCGGCTTCGACAAGCCGGGCCTGCTTGCCATGGCCAACGCCGGCCCCGGGACGAACGGGTCCCAGTTCTTCGTGACGGTGGCACCGGCCCCGTGGCTGACCGGCAAGCACACGATCTTCGGAGAGGTCACCGAGGGCTACGAGGTGGTGGAGGCCATCAGCAAGGCCCCCACGGGCGGCCAGGACCGTCCCCGTGAGGACGTCGTGATCGAACGGATCGAGGTCGCAGACTAACGGTTCGGGGGCCAGCGGCCGAGGGACTAGGGTGTTGACCGATGCTCAGCCGCCCCTGCTCCCCGGAGCGTCCGATCGAGGTTCCCACCTGCCCAAAGTTGTGATCACGATGCCCGCCTATCAGGCGGAGCAGACGCTGAAGCGGACGGTGCTGGCGATCCCGGTCGGTGTGGCCGACGAGCTCATCCTGGTGGACGATGCGAGCCGGGACGGCACGGCCGACCTCGCACGTAGCCTGGGGCTTCGCGTGCACGTGCACACCGCCAACCGGGGATACGGAGGCAACCAGAAGTCGTGCTACTCCCTGGCGCTCGGGTCGGCGGCCGACATCGTGGTGCTGCTGCATCCGGACTACCAGTACGAGCCGAAGGCCGTGCCGCTCCTGATCGCGCCGATCCTGGCGGGAGAGGCCGACATGACGTTCGGCTCGAGGTTCGCCGGAATGGGCGATCCGCTGGGCGGGGGCATGCCCCGCTACCGGTACCTTGGGAATCGGATCACCACCGCAGCCCAGAACCTGATGCTCGGCACGCGGTTCACCGACATGCACAGCGGCATGCGCGCCTATACGCGCGGCTGCCTCGAAGCACTCCCGTTCCTCCGGTACTCGGAGGGGTTCTCCTTCGACGCCGAGCTGCTGGTGGACGCCGTGACCTCGGGGCAGCGGGTGGTCGAGGTGCCGATCCCCACGCGGTACACCGAGGAGTCCTCCTGCATCTCCATCAGCCGATCGCTCGCCTATGTATGGCGTGGCATCACCTACGCTGCACAACAGACTGCGATCCGAGGCCGGCGCGGCAGGCGGTACCTGCCGGGTTGGCGACGGCCGCGACGGCCCGGAGCGAAGGGCGCCCTCAGCGTGGCGCGGTGCGTGTCGTGCGGCAGCGAGCGGATGCATCTGCGGTATCCAGCCACGAGCACCGCCACGGAGGTTTCGTTGGAGGAGTTCCGGTGCACCACCTCGGCGCTCGGGGTCCACGACGACATCCTTGAGTGCCCCCGCTGTGGGTTGCTCTCCTCGCGACCCACGCTGGAACCCGACGAGATCGTTGCTCGATATGAAGAGGTCGTCGACGAGGAATACCTGAGCGAGGAGGGTGAGCGCCGGGAGCTGTTCGAGTGGGTCACCGGACGGATCGGCAGCTACTACGTGCCGGGCCGGCGGCTGCTGGAGGTCGGCGCGAACATGGGGCTGTTCCTGGCCGTCGCCGGTGACGCCGGCTGGGAGGCGTCGGGGATCGAACCCTCGGCCTGGTCGGTCGAGCAAGGCCGAGAACGCTTCGGCGTCGACCTCCGCCAAGGGGCGGTCGAGTCGCTCGAGGTGGAACCTGCGTCGGTGGACGCGGTGGTGATGCTCGACGTCCTGGAGCATCTGAGCGACCCGGCCGGGGCCCTTCGCCACCTCCGCCCCATGATCGCTGAGCAGGGCGTATTGGCGCTGGCCACCGTGAACGTGGAGGGGCTCCACGGACGCATACGCGGTGGCGACTGGCCCTGGTTCATCCGTTCCCACCTGCACTACTTCCGGCCGGCCACGCTTACGAAGATGCTCCGAGACGCGGGGTTCGAGGCGGTCGAATGGAGCGTGGTCCCGCGATCGTTCCACGTCTCGTACCTGCTGCATCGGGCCGCCGGCGTGCTGCCCGGATCCAAGCTGGCGCAGGCGGCGGTCCGTCTGGGCGATCCGAAGATCCCCGTGGGGTGGATCGGGGACGTGACGTTGACCATCGCCCGTCCACGCTAGGACGAGCGGGCGAACTCGATCACCTGGATCACGCCGAACGCCCCGATCACGCGAGAACGGAACCCTTCCGACGTGAGGCGGCCGTCCAGCCACTCTCGGAAGGGCACCTGCGGGTAGCGCGTCACCAGCAGGAAGCGGTCCGCACCGGCCAGCTCCCCTGCCGCCAGGTCCTCGAGATAGGCGCGTGCCTCGTCATCGAGGAGGAACGGCATCGGCGTCACTCGGCCCTCCATCGGGTAGTAGGACTGCACCGACAAGAGATAGCTCCGCTTCTCGGGATCGGCGAACCAATCCAGTTGCGCAGACTCCACGAGCGCCGGGTGCAAGAGAAGGATCGTGTCGGGGCCTGCGTGTGCTCGCTCGAAGTCAGCGGCTCCCCCCCAATCGCCCCCGTTCTTGAGGCGGCCACCGTATGCGAGCACGCTCAACAGGGCCAGCGCGACGGCGATGATGCGCCGGACCGCCGGTGGATCGATCGAAGCGATCCCCCAACCTGCGAGCAGAGCTGCCGCGGGCGCTGCCGATGCGAAGTACCGCGGGGACAGGAGCGTGACCGGCGTCATCGCCGACACCAGGAAGAGCGCCACGACGGGGAACAGCAGCCAGCCGCCCAGCAGTACGAGGGTCGAGGACCGCGCGATGGCCGGGATGATCCGTACCCGGCCCTGCATCCGCGCGAGGAGTGACCCGAGGAAGAGGGACGCGGTCAGCACGGGAGGAACGAGAACAGCCGCGAAGTCCGACAAGGTCGCCTCGCTCGGGATCGAGAGGGACGAGCGTCGATCCCACAATGACGCGAGCTGCAGTGCCAGAGGAACGACGCCGACCATCACCACCATGGCGACAGCGATCAGACGGCCAACGGACGCGTCGGTCTCACGCCGGCGCACGCGAACGAACGCGTAGACCGCCTGCGGCACGAGAACCAGCCCGAAGAGGTAGTGCAACCACACCACCGTGATGGCCAGCACGGCATACACGAGCGCGAGCGACAAGCGATGTCCTTCGTCGAGCCACCGTACGAGGGCGTAGGTGGAGGCGATGACGGCCGTCGTCGCCATCGCGTAAGGCCTGGCCTCCGAGGCCTCGAACCCCACCAGTTGCGTCGCCGCGAAGGTCAGGACGGCGAGGCGGGCCGCCTCGTTCCCGATCAGGGTTCGAGCCAGCCGGTACAGCAGGATCGCCGACATCGCTGCGGCGAGCAGGGATGGCAGACGCAGCACCACCTCCGAGTGACCTCCCACGTTCCGGGTGGCCCAGAGGATCAGGTAGTACAGAGGGGATTGACCATGGAAGGCGAGGGCGCGGTCCACGGTCTCACGGAAGCCGTCCTTCACGACCCACCACGTGCCCAGCTCGTCCAGCCACAGGCTCGAGAAGAGAGGTACCAGCCAGAGGCTGCCGATCACCAGCGCGGTGGCGATCGACAGCGCACGAACGTGGCCGGGCTCGGGCGCCTCCTCGATCTCGCTCGGCGGGCTCGCCATCGCTCGAGCCTACCGTCAGGAGCTCCCGATATCGGCGACTTCGTGCCAAGCCGGTGAGACCTGTCAGACCCATTGGACCGATGGGCGTGCACGCCCATCGCGAGACGGCCGATCGGGTCATCGTCGCCCCCGACCCCGTGCTCCACCCTGAGGCCACATATGGCAGACAGGGATCGTTCCCATCGAAGCGAGCTGGCGGTTCCGGGCACCAACGCCCGGGCCATGGAGAAGGCGCCCACGCTGGGCGCCGACCTGGTGTTCCTCGATCTGGAGGACGCCGTGGCGCCCGGCGACAAGGTGCAGGCCCGCGCCGACGTGGTCGGCGCGCTGCTGACCTCGGACTGGTCGCGATGTGCCGTGAGCGTGCGGATCAACGGACTGGACACCCCGTGGTGCTATCGCGATGTCGTGGAGGTCGTCGAGGAGGCCGGTCACGTGCTGGACACCGTGCTGATCCCGAAGGTGGGCGCGCCCTCCGATGTGGAGTTCGTCGGCACGCTGCTGGATCAGCTCGAGCAGGCCCAGGGCTGGGATCCCGGCCGCATCGGGATCCACATCCTGATCGAGACGGCGCGCGGCATGGCCAACGTGGAGTCGATCGCACGCTCCCGGCCGGACCGACTGGAGGCCATGGTGTTCGGTGTGGCCGATTACGCCGCCAGCGTGCAGGCCCGCACCACCCACATCGGTGGGGGGAACCCCGACTACTCGGTGCTGACCGATCCCGCCGACGACGGCTCACGCCAGGCGCACTGGGGCGACCAATGGCACTTCGGGATCAGCAGGATGGTGGCGGCGTGCCGTGCCGAGGGCCTGCGGCCGATCGACGGGCCCTTCGGCGACCTCCACGACGCCGAGGGTTACCGGTCCTCGGCCAGGCGCGCGGCCGCCCTGGGATGCGAGGGGAAGTGGGCGATCCACCCTTCGCAGATACCGCTGGCGAATGAGGTCTTCACACCCAGCGACGCGGAGGTGGACCACGCGCGCCGGATCCTGCGCGCGCTGGAGGAGGGCGCCGTCGAGGGCAGGGGCGCTTTATCGCTGGACGGACACCTGATCGACGCCGCGTCGATCCGTATGGCGGAGAACCTGATCTCGAAGAGAGAACAGCTGCAGGCCCGCTCGCCCGGCTAGGTGGATGCGCGGCCGCATCCGGCCGCGCCGAACATGCGGGCCCGCCGACGGGACCGCGGAGGTGACGCCAGGTGGATATCCACGAGTACCAAGCCAAGGAGCTGTTGCGCACCTACGGCGTGCCGGTACCGCCCGGCGAGGTCGTGTACAGCGATCGTGCGGCGACCAGGGTGGCCGAAGAGGTGGGCGGCAACCGCTGGGTCGTGAAGGCGCAGATCCACGCGGGTGGCCGAGGGAAGGCCGGCGGTGTGCAGATCGCGAACTCGCCGCAGAAGGTGGGCGAGCTGGCCGACCTGATGATCGGCTCGGTCCTAGTGACGCCTCAGACGGGCCCACAGGGGCAGCGGGTGCATCGCGTGCTGGTGGAGCGCGCGTCCCGGATCGAGCGCGAGTTCTACCTGTCGATGATCGTGGATCGCGGGTCGGAGCGGATCGTCGTGATCGCCAGTGCGCACGGGGGCGTGGAGATCGAGGAGGTCGCCGCCCGAGATCCCGAGGCGATCCACACGGAGTACGTGGATCCCGGGGTCGGACTGCTCGACTTCCAGTGCCGGAAGATCGCCACCGTGATCGGGATCGGGAACCGCGCGGCACCCATGACGCGACTGCTGAAGAGCATGTACCGCCTCTTCCAGGAGAAGGATTGCCTGCTGCTGGAGATCAACCCGTTCATCGAGACGGAGGACGGCGACCTGCTGGCGCTGGATGCGAAGATGTCCTTCGACGACAACGCGTTGTTCCGCCGCGGTGACATCGCGGAGCTCCGTGACTTCGAGGAGGACGATCCCAAGGAGGTCGACGCCGCCGGTCACGGCCTCAACTACATCGCGCTGGACGGCGCCGTGGGCTGCATCGTGAACGGCGCCGGTCTGGCCATGGCGACGATGGACGCGATCGTCCTGCACGGAGGCCGCCCCGCGAACTTCCTGGACGTGGGTGGCGGCGCGAGCCCCGAGAAGGTGGCGAACGCCTTCCGGATCGTGATGCAGGACCCCAACGTGCGGGCGATCCTGGTGAACATCTTCGCGGGGATCAACCGATGCGACTGGATCGCACAGGGGGTGGTGCAGGCGACCCGCGACCAGGCCATCCACGTGCCGGTGATCGTGCGACTGGCCGGCACCAACGTGGCGGAGGGGCGACGGATCCTGGACGCGAGTGCCCTGGATCTGATCCAGGCCGAGGATCTGGACGACGCGGCAGCGAAGGCGGTCGCGGTGGTCGGCGATGCGGGCGCCGAAGGGGTGCCGGCATGAGTGTCTTCGTGAACCGAGACTCGAGGGTGATCATCCAGGGCTTCACCGGGCAGCACGCGACCTTCCACACCGAGGAAGCGATCCGGCTGGGGACGAAGATCGTGGGCGGGATCACTCCCGGGAAGGGGGGGTCCAGCCACCTCGGCCTGCCGGTGTACGACAGTGTCGCCGAGGCGGTGGGGCAGACGGGAGCCACCGTGACCGGCATCTTCGTGCCACCTCGGTTGGCGACGGACTCGTTGCTGGAGGCGGCGGAGGCCGGGATCGGTGTGGCCGTCATCATCGCCGACGGCGTCCCCGTGCACGACATGGTGCGGACCAAGGGCTATCTGGCCGGTCGGCGGACGATGATCATCGGGCCCAACTCCCCGGGCATCATCACGCCGGGTGAGTGCAGGGTGGGCATCATGCCCTCCCACATCTACTCGTCGGGCAGGATCGGCGTCGTCAGCCGCTCAGGGACCCTCAATTACGAGGCCGTCTCGCAGATGACGAAGCTTGGTCTGGGCCAGTCCACGTGCGTGGGCATCGGCGGCGATCCGGTGAACGGCACCGACTTCACCACCGTGTTGGAGGCGTTCGAGGCCGACGAGGACACCGACGTCGTCGTGATGATCGGCGAGATCGGCGGACCGCAGGAGGTCGAGGCCGCCCGGTGGGCCGCGACGTCCTTGTCGAAACCCCTGGTGGCGTTCGTCTCCGGCATGTCGGCGCCGCGCGGGCGCCGCATGGGCCACGCGGGCGCCGTGATCGCCGGGGACTCCGATACCGCGGCGGCCAAGCTCGACGCGATCGAGGCGCTCGGTCACTACACCGTGCGCAACCCCGCCGAGATCGGCGACACGGTGTTGCGGGCGCTCAAGGATGCCGGCGATCGGTCTCCCGCAGGGCGGGGGTAGGCCCCGGTCGTCGACACGTGGACGGACCCCGCGTACCATCCGCGCCATGGATGACGACCTGCACCCGACGCCTCCGGAACCGCCGCCCGTCCCCCCGCCCCCAGGTGCGCCGCCGCGCGACATCAGGGGCCTCTCCTCCAGCCCGGTCGCACCCACGGCGCCGCTGGGACAGCAGGCGAGCGGCCGGATCCGGCTCGGCGCCTTGTTCATGTTGATCGGCGGGGGGATCGTGCTGCTCAGCACCTTCCTCCCTAGGTTCACCATCACCGGCCCCAACGGCACCACGTCCCTCAGCGGCATCCAGGGCGGCTCGATCGGGATGTTGGTGCTGGCGGGCTTCGCGATCGCGAAGGGATCGGCGGGGATCCGTCCCGGCATCGTTCGCATGCGGCTCGGGTCCCCCATCCTGACCGGCATCCTCATGATGGTCGTGCTGGCCCTGCGATGGAGCGACCTCCAGAACGGGCTGAAGGTGGCCGACGGGATCCCGGGCGTCACCGCCTCGATCGGCATCGGCTATTGGCTGAGCGTGCTCGGCGCGGCCCTCGTTCTCTGCGGAGGTGCTCTCCTTCAGTTCGGCGACCGCGTCGGCTGATCGGCGGTCGGCCGGGTCGTACGGGTAGTCTCCGGCCGTGCCCACGCCCTTCGAGACGATCGATATCCACGGGCTCCAGATCCGCGTCACGAACCCCGACAAGGTGTACTTCCCCCAGCCGGGCGTCACCAAGCTCGAGATCGTCCGGTACTACGCCGACATCGCGGAGGCGGCGCTGGTCGGGTGCCTGGAGCGGCCGGAGATCCTGCACCGCTTCCCCGACGGGGTCGGTGGCGAGTCGTTCTACCAGAAGCGACTGCCGAAGGGGGCTCCCGACTGGGTGCAGACCACGACGATCCGCTTCCCGAGCGGGCGCTCCGCAGAGGAGGTGGTTCTGGCCGACGCCGCGCACCTGGTGTGGGCGGCGACCCTCGGGTGCCTCGAGGTGAACCCCTGGCCGGTGCGTCGCCACGATGTCGATCATCCCGACGAGCTGCGGATCGATCTCGATCCGACGCCGGGGATCGCCTTCGCAGACGTTCGCCTGGTGGCCCTGGAGGTCGCCGAAGCGCTGCGGGAGCACGGGCTCGAGGGTTTCCCGAAGACCTCCGGCAAACGCGGCATGCACATCAACGTGCGGATCGAGCCACGGTGGACCTTCACCGCCGTGCGCCGCGCGGCCCTGGCCCTAGCGCGCGAGCTCGAGCGGCGGATGCCTGGCGTTGCCACCACCGCCTGGTGGAAGGAGGAGCGCAGGGGGGTCTTCGTCGACTACAACCAGAACGCCCGGGACCGCACGGTGGCATCCGCGTACTCGATCCGCCCGATGCCCGACGCCCGCGTGTCCACCCCGCTCGCGTGGGAGGAGGTCCCCGACGTGGAACCGGAGGCCTTCACGATCCGCACGGTGCCCGAGCGCCTGCGCGCGACCGGCGATCCGGGCGCCCGCATCGACGAGCGATCCGGTTCGCTCGAGGGCCTGCTGGAGCTCGCGGCGCGTGACCAGGCGGGCGGGCTGGGCGATGCGCCCTGGCCCCCGCACTTCCCGAAGGGTGACGATGAGCCGGTGCGCGCCGCGCCGTCCCGGCGCAGGTGGACCGAGACGCAGGGGGATCCACGGGGGACGCGGCCACCGCGAACCTGAGCCGCTCCCCGTCCTCCTCCATACTGGGCCGCATGCGCCTGCCGGTCATGCCGCCCGTCTCCCCCATGCTGGCGAGGTCGGTCAAGGACATCCCGGACGGAGCCATGAGCTTCGAGCCGAAGTGGGACGGCTTCCGATCGATCATCTTCCGGGATGGGGATGAGGTGGAGATCGGCAGCCGCAATGAACGGCCGATGACGAGGTACTTCCCTGAGGTCGTCCAGGCGGTGCTCGCGAACCTGCCCGAGCGCTGCGTGCTGGACGGCGAGATCGTGGTGATCGGCGCGTCCGGAGACCGCCTGGACTTCGAGGCCCTGCAGCAGCGGATCCATCCTGCCGACAGCCGCGTGCGGCTCCTCGCACGGCAGACGCCCGCGCGGTTCGTCGCCTTCGACCTGCTCGCGCTCGACGACGGCGACTTCAGGGACCGCGCCTTCTCCGAGCGACGAGCCGCGCTCGAGGACGCGCTCGCCGAGGCCAAGCCGCCGATCCACGTCACGGCCGCCACCACCGACCGGGCCGTCGCCAGTGACTGGTTCAGCCGGTTCGAGGGCGCCGGCCTGGACGGACTGGTGGCGAAGCCGCTCGACGGCGTTTACCAGCCGGAGCGCCGAGCGATGTTCAAGGTGAAGCACGAACGCACCGCCGACTGCGTGGTGGCGGGCTACCGGCTGCACAAGGGGTCCACCGACGCGATCGGATCGCTGCTGCTCGGCCTCTTCGACGACCGTGGCGACCTGGCCAATATCGGCGTGATCGGAGCGTTCCCGATGGCGACGCGCCGGACGCTGTTCGCCGAGCTCCAGCCGCTCGTCACGACGTTCGACGGCCACCCGTGGGACTGGGAACGGCAGGAGGAGGGCATCCGCACGCCGCGCAAGGCCGAGGGCAGCAGGTGGGCGGCCGGCAAGGACCTCACCTTCACCCCGCTGCGACCCGAGCGGGTCGTCGAGATCCGCTACGACCACATGGAGGGAACGCGCCTGCGACACACCGGTCAGTTCGTGCGGTGGCGCCCCGACCGCGAGCCCAGATCCTGCACCTTCGAACAGCTCGAGGAGCCGGTGTCCTTCGACCTCGCCGACGTCCTCGGCGCCGGGCGCCTCCGCTAGATGGGGCCCTCGGGCCGGTCGGCGGTCGGCACCAGCTCCGACTGCAGCGAGGGCAGGATCGACTCTACGTGCGCGACGCTCCGCCGCATGTCGTCGAGGTAGCCCCGGTCACGCAGGCTCGCCAGGCCAGGGTCGCCGGCCTCCGCGCCAGCGGCGATCCGCTCGACGCTCATCCGCATCCGAGCGGGGATCATCTCCACGAACGCGGGGCGAGCCTCGGGCGCCAGGCCGTAGCCCTCTGCGAGGAGATGGACCCGGCGGGCGACATCGGGCGATCGATCCCATCCGGGTTCCCGCTGCGCGGGCTCATGCAGGGGCACCCACTGCCAGGCGGCGAACGCTACGTCCTGGAGCGGATCGCCGGGCCCGGCCACGTCCCAGTCGAAGAGGCCGGCGATGCGTCCCTCGTTCCAGACCACGTTGTACGGCGCGCAGTCGTTGTGGCAGATCACCTCACCGACATCGAGGGGTCGGTCGGTGAACCGCCACGCCGCACCGGCGGGCGGCTCGAACCCGGCCACGGCCCGGTGGTAGTCGGCAAGGAGCCGCCCGATCTGGTGCAGCGTCCGATCATCCCGCGTCCAGGCCGGCCACAGGTCCGCGTCGCCCACGGTCTCGCCCTCGAGATACGTGAGGATCTCGCGTCCGCGATCTTCGATGCCCCGCACACGCGGCGACGCCGCGAACCCCGCTGCCTCCAGATGCCGGAGCAGCGCGTGCACGGCCGGCGTCCACGGGCCGGTGGGACGCCGGACGGTGTCGCCCACCCGGACCGCACCGCCCACGTTCCCGCCGGGCAGCGGCTGCTCAGTCAGGGCCACAGGGCCCTACGGCTGGGGCGTCGAACGGTCGCCGGGGAGCTGATCGGTCTCGGTCTCGTCCCACACCGTGGAACCCTTCAACGGCTCCACGTTGAATTGGTACTCATAGACGAGTGTTCCGCCGTACGCAGCGCCGAGCGTCACCAGGGCTGCCGCGACCACCGACAACACCGCGATGATGAGCGACGTCCGGCGGTCGTTGAACGTCGACCATCGGAGCAGCAGATCCACCAGCACGATCGCGGTGACGGTGAGCATCACCGTCATGTGCCAGTTCGCGGTGCGCCAGACCTGCGTGTGCTTCGCCCTGCCGATCAGCCCGGTGTCGGGCTCGCGGTCCATTCCCTTCCACCAGTCCAGGAATCCGGTCAGCGCGGTGGCCACGGACGCCAGGAAGCCCGCCGCCATCACCAGCGTGGCGGACACGAAGAAGTCGTGGGCCGCGTGATGATGATCGCCGGCATCCGCGACGGAGGAAACCACGTCGAAGGCGGCCGCCAGCAGGTAGCACACGATCGGGAAGTCGGTCAGGGGCGGGTGCATGGGCTTGCCGCTCCATCCCCGCAGGCCTCGGAACGTCCGGCCCTTGAACGCCAGCGTCGGTCGGATCGAGTACAGCCTCGGCATCTGCCCCTCCCCACGGTTCCCGTCGGGCGAGCCTACCCCGGTCGCGCCCATGGGTGCGAGAGGTCAGGTGTCCTTCGGTCGGCGACGCGACGCCTTCTGCCGATCCTGGGCACCCAGCAGCACCTTGCGCAGACGAACGTTGCCCGGGGTCACCTCCACGCACTCGTCCTCGCGGATGAACTCCAGGGCCTGCTCCAACGACAGGTTGGCCTTCGGGATCAGGCGGACGGTCTCCTCGGAGTTGGCCTTGCGCATGTTGGTGAGCTGCTTCTCCTTGGTGGCGTTCACGTCCATGTCGTCGGCGCGGGCGTTCTCGCCCACGATCATGCCCTCGTACACGTCCTCGCCGGGCCCCACGAACATCGAGCCGCGCTCCTGCAGGTTCAGCAGGGCGAACGTCGTGGTGGGACCGCTGCGGTCGGCGACCAGGGATCCGGTCGGGCGCGTGCGCAGCTCGCCGTGCCAGGGCTCGTAGCCCTCGAAGACGTGGTGGAGCTGCCCCGAACCCCGTGTCTCCGTCAGGAACTCCGTGCGGAAGCCGATCAGGCCCCGCGCCGGAACGAGGTACTCCATCCGGATCCATCCGGTGCCGTGGTTGACCATCTGCTCCATGCGCCCTTTGCGGAGCGCGAAGAGCTGCGAGATGACCCCGAGATACTCCTCGGGTGCGTCGATCGCCACGCGCTCGACCGGCTCGTGCGTCTTCCCGCCGATCACACGGGTCACCACCTGGGGTTTGCCCACGGTGAGCTCGAAGCCCTCGCGGCGCATCATCTCCACCAACAC
>JBDUEF010000012.1:0-30064 GCA_040002535.1 Actinomycetota bacterium
GCACCGCCAACGGCATCGTGTTCATCGCCGACGAGATCCAGAGCGCGATGGGCCGAGCCGGCCGCTGGTACGCGATCGAGGACGAGGACGTGGTTCCCGACCTCGTGACGACGGCGAAGTCCGTCGGCGGCGGCCTGCCGATCAGCGCCGTCACCGGACGCGCGGACATCATGGACGCGGTGCACGCCGGCGGTCTCGGCGGCACCTACGGCGGCAACCCGGTCGCGGCGGCGGCGGCGCTCGCCGTCCTCGGCAAGATCGAGCGCGAGGACTTGCTCACCCGCTCCCGCGCGATCGGTGACACGATCATGGCGAGGTTCCGCTCGTTCGCCGAGCGCTTCGACGTGGTCGGCGACGTCCGGGGCCGCGGCGCGATGTGCGCGATCGAGCTCGTGAGCGACCGAGGCACGAAGGAGCCGCTCGGCGCCGGCGCGATGAACGGCATCGCGCGCCGCTGCCTGGAGCAGGGCGTGATCGTGCTGACGGCCGGCACGTACGGCAACGTCGTGCGGCTGCTGCCTCCGCTCACGATCGACGACGCCCTGCTGGCGGACGGTCTGGAGATCCTGGGCGAGGCGATCGCCGAGGTGTGAGACGGTTCCCGGCGGGTGGGTTGCTACCGTCCGGGGATGAATACGCCCGACGAGCGCCGCGGGGCCCGCACACGCCTCCGCCGCATCGCGCTCGACCTGACGCCACTGCGCGCCTCCCGCGATTTCCGGCTGCTCTGGGCGGGCCTGTTCGTCTCAGAGATCGGCTACCAGTTCACGCGGGTCGCCCTGTACGTGCAGGTCTACGCGCTGACCGGCACGCCGGCCATGGTGGGTCTGCTCGGGCTCGCGGGCCTTGCGGGGCAGGTCGCCGGCACGCTCATCGGGGCGTCGTTCATCGACGCCCACGACCGCCGACGGATCCTGTTGTGGTCGCAGGTCGTGTTGGCGGGCCTGGCGGCGGTGCTTCTGATCACCACCGTGACGCACCGGGCGCCGATCGCGGTGCTGTTCGGTGTGAACGCGTCCATGTGGTTCGTGGGGGCGATCGAGGGTCCGGCTCGCTCGGCGATGACGCCACGCCTCATCGGCGTCGACCTGGTGCCGGCGGCGCTGGCGCTGTATCAGGTGCTCTGGCAGACCGTCCAGATCGTGGGCCCGGCGCTGGCCGGCCTGCTGATCGCGGCCACCGATCCGTCGTGGGCGTACGGCGTGGACATGGTGACCTACGGCGCATTGATCGTGGCGGCGCTCGCGATGCGGCCGATGCCGCCCGATCACGACACGGCCGAGGCCGCGGGATGGGCGGCCGTCCGCGAGGGTTTCGACCACGTGAAGCGGGAGCGGCTACTGCAGTCGACCTTCGCGATCGACCTGGTGGCGATGATCTTCGGGATGCCGATGGCGCTGTTCCCCGCGCTCGCGGTCACCCAGTTCCACCGCGGCATCGGCGTGGTCGGCCTGCTGTTCGCGGCGCCATCGGTGGGGGCACTGCTGCAGGCGCTGGCCGGCGGGTGGACCGGGCGCGTCCGTCGCCAGGGCGAGGTTGTCGTGTGGGCCGTGGTGGGATGGGGGGCGGCGATCGCCGCGTTCGGCCTGGTGGGCGGCCACCTGGTGTGGGCCCTGCTCTTCCTGGCGGCAGCGGGTGCGGCCGACGTGGTGAGCGCGATCTTCCGGTCCACGATCCTGCAGGTGACGGTGCCCGACCGGCTCCGGGGCCGGCTGGCCTCGATCTTCATGCTGGTGGTGGCCGGGGGTCCCAAGCTGGGCGACCTCGAGGCCGGCGTGGTGGCGACGGTCTTCACGCCTACGGTGAGCGTGGTGAGCGGGGGCGTGGCCTGCATCGTGGGTGCGTTCGTGTGCGCCGCCCTGTATCCGGAGCTCCGTCGGTACCGAGCTAACGCCGCGGACGGCGACGGTCGTACCGACCCATAGCCCCGAACGGTAGTCTTCGCCCATGACCGGACTCCCGGACGAGGAGATCGCCGCGGCGCTCGGCGCACTCCCCGGGTGGACGTCGGAGGCCGGCGCGATCCGCAAGGAGTTCAGGTTCACCGGTTTCCGGGCCGCCATCGATTTCATCGATCGCGTGGCCGAGGTGGCGATCGCCTCGCGCCACCACCCGGATCTGGAGATCCACTACGACCGGGTGGTGATCTCCCTCACCTCGCAGAACGCCGGCGGTGTGACCCGCGCCGACCTGGCTCTGGCGCGGGGCATCGAAGCGGTCGCCCGTCAGCCCGGCGCCGCCGGAGCCTGAGCGCATGGATACGGCCTCCGGCCCCGTCGAGCTGGTGGAGCTCCGCGTGCTGGAGGGGCCGAACCTGTACTTCCCGCGCCCGGCGGTCAAGCTCACCCTGGCCGTGCCCGGGTGGCTGCGGGCGAGCGAATCGGTGGTGGAACGCGCGGCGGAACGGCTGGGGATCGGTCACGTTCGCCCCGGCACGGCCGGTTCGGAACAGCGGCGGCGTACCACCGCGAGGCTCGCCGCCGCCGTGACCCGGAAGATCGCCGTCGCCGCCGGCGCACGGCGCCTGGCCGTGCGCGCGCGCAGCGGGGCCGAGCCGGGGCAGATCGTCGTGGCGTTCCCCTGGCGGAGACGAGGAACGGCGGAGGCTCTGGGGCATGCCGTCGCCGAGGCGATGGGCGGCGTGCTGCGCCGCTCCCCCACCCGCCTGATCGCCGAGGTCGGCGAGCGGGTCCGCTCCAGCGACCCGGGCGAGGAGCCGATCGTGCCGGAGCCCACGGTTCCCGTGATCCAGGTGACGGGCACCAACGGCAAGACCACTACCACCCGGCTGCTCGCGCACCTGGTCCGGGTGTCGGGGCGCACCGTCGCCTACTCCTCCACCGACGGGGTCTACTCGGGCGACGACCTGATGCAGGAAGGGGACTATTCGGGGTTCGGGGGCGCCGCCATCGCGCTGGCGCAGCGACCCGACGTGGCGGTGCTGGAGACCGCCCGCGGCGGCATCCTCCTGCGGGGTATCGGCGTTGCCCACAACGACGTAGCGGTGGTGACCAACGTGAGCGCCGACCACCTGGAGCTACATGGGATCCAGAGCGTGGACCAGCTCTCCGAGGTCAAGGCCACGATCACCAAGATCACCCGCCCGGACGGCTGGGACGTGCTGAACGCCGATGACCCGCGTGTGCTGGCGATGCGCCACGGCATCACCGGCCGTCCGTGGCTGTGCTCCACCGACCACGACCACCCCGCGCTCCGCGAGGTCCTGGCCGAGGGGGGTCGGGCGATGACGGTGCTCGACGGTGTGCTGACCTGGCTGGAGGGTCGCCGCAGCCATCCCCTCCTCCCCCTGCTGGACGTGCCGGTCACGATCGCGGGGATCTCCACGCCCAACACGCACAACGCGATGGGCGCGGCCGCTGCCGCCATCGGGATCGGCCTGCCCGAGCGGGCGGTGATCCGCGGGCTGCGCACTTTCGTGATGGACGCGGAGCACAATCCCGGGCGTGCCAACCTGTTCCGGCTGGATCGGCGCATCGTGGTGATCGACTACGCGCATAACGAGGCGGGGATGGCCGGACTCACGGAGATCTGCGACGGCCTCCGGCGCGCGGGTCGCGACGTCTGGCTCACCATCGACACGGCCGGCGACCGCACCGACACCCTGTTGCACGACTTCGCCTACCGGGCGGCGCGGGGCGCCGACCACCTCGCGATCGCCCAGTTGGAGCGCTACCTGCGGGGGCGCGACCCGAAGGACCTGATCGACCGGCTCATGGCCGGGGCGCTGGACGGCGGCCAGACCGAGGTGCCCGTGCACCCCGACGAGGTCACCGCCCTCGGCGAGATGCTGAGGGCCTCACGGGCGGGTGACGTCGTGGGCGTCACCGCGCTGGGACAGCGACCCGAGCTGTTCGCCTGGCTCGATGCCCGGGGTGCCGAACGGCTCACGCCCGGTGCCGTGCGGCGGCTGGTGGCGGCGGCCCGTCGCAGCCGCGGGTCGCAGAGGCGTTGACGAGCGGGCTCATCCCGCCGACGCGCACGCCACACACAGCCCCGTCCACGGTCTCGCCTCGAGGCGTTCGGGCGGGATCACCGCGCCACAGCGATCGCAGACGCCGTAGGTGTCCTCATCGAGCTTGTCGAGCGCCCGATCCACGTCAGCGAGCGTGGTGGTGAGCGCGTCCGCCTGTCCCACGCGCTCGATCCGGGAGATGGCCTCGTTGGTCCCCTCGCCCACGCGCTTGCCGAAGCCGATCGTGGCGCTCGGGTCACGCGTCACCTTCGTGAGCGTTGCCAGCTCCGCCGTCAGCTCGTCGCGCCGGTCCTGGAGCGCGGTGCGGATCGCGGCGGCGTCCATCTACACGATCAGGTCGGGATCGCCCCCGGCCCCCACGCCGCCATCCTCGCTCGCCCGAAGGATCGTGGGCGAGGCCACGCCGCGCCGCCGCTCCAGCTCCTGGAACACCTCGGTCGCGTAGTCAACGCACAACACCACCAGATCGCCCGGGCGAGAACGATCCAGGGCGCGCCGCACCGCCTCCATCTCGTCCAGCACCACGTCGACGCTGCCCGCCCGCACCCCGTCGTGGCCGATCTGCTCCCGCACGCCCTCCACGATGAGAGCGGCGGTCTCGCCGCGCTCCCGCCCGCGCGAGTGCACATCCTCACGCACGATGACCTCGTCGAAGTACTTCGCCGCCACGCGCCCGAGCTGGCGCATGTCCTCGTCCCGCCGGTCGCCGGCGGTGGCCACGACCGCCACGCGCAGGTTCGCCGCCCAGCTCGCCTCGCCCGGGCGCGTGCTCCGAGGGGCGTCGGCGACCAGCCGCTCCACGAAGTCGCCGAGCGTTTCCAGGCCCACCGCGTTGTGGGCGTAGTCCAGGATCACCTTCACGCCGTCCAGGTCGAACACGTTCAGCCGCCCCGGCGCCTGATAGATCGAGGTCGTGAAGGAACGCAGACCCTGGCGGATGTCGTGGAGGTGGGCGCCGCCGGCGTATGCCGCGCCCGCGGCCGCCATGGCGTTGGCCACCATCATGCGGGCCTTGCCCTCGAACGTGGCCGGCAGCGTGTGCACCCACGCGATCGGCATGGTGCGGCGACCCTCGCGGATCACCATCATCTCCCCCCGGGCCGAGCGCTCGAGCACCACCGCCTTGCCTCCTCGACGCACCCACCGGTCGATGAACTCATCCGATGAGGGCTGCATCGAGAACAGGACCACGCTGCCGCTGCATCGCCGGCGCATGGCCAGCACCAAAGGATCGTCGGCGTTGAGCACGGCGAACCCGCTGCGGGGCACTGCCTCCACTACCACCTGCTTCACGGCGGCGAGCTGCTCCAACGTCTCGATCTCGCGGAGGCCCAGGTGGTCGCCGGTGACGTTCAGCACCACGCCGACGTCGTTGCGGCCGTAGCCCAACCCCTCCCGAAGGATGCCGCCGCGGGCGACCTCGAAGATCGCCATGTCGACGCGGGGGTTCTGCAGGACCATCTGCGCCGACTTGGGACCGCTCGCGTCCATGCGCTTCACCAGTCGCTCGTCGATGTAGATGCCGTCGGTCGAGGTGATGCCCACCTGATGCCCCATGCCACGGAAGATGTGCGCGATCATCCGGGTGGTCGTGGTCTTGCCGTTCGATCCGGTCACCGCGATGATCGGGATGCGGCTGGGGGTGCCGGGGGGGAAGAGCAGGTCGACCACGGGCTTGGCCACGAACTGCGCCTCGCCCTCGGTGGGATGGGTGTGCATGCGGAACCCCGGCGCGGCGTTCACCTCCACGATCGCGCCGCCCGTCTCACGCACCGGCTGCGAGATATCGGGCGCCAGGAAGTCGATGCCGGCCACATCGAGGCCCACGACTCGCGCGGCCTCCTCGGCGATCTCCACGTTGTCCTCGTGCGCGTCCCACGTGCGATCGATCGAGATGCCGCCGGTCGACATGTTGCCGGTGGCCGCCAGCAGCACGCGCTCGCCCTTGGGGGGGACGTCGTCCATGGCGTACCCCTGCTTCTTCACCAGCTCCACTGCGGCGGCGTCGACCCTGATCTTCGTGAGCACCTTCTCGTGACCGATGCCCCGACGGGGGTCCAGGTTGGTCTTGTCCACCAACGCCTGCACCGTGCGCCGGCCGTCCCCCACGACGTGCGCAGGCACCCGCTCGGCGATCGCCGCCATCCGCCCGCCCACCACCAGGACGCGGTAGTCGTTGCCGGCCACCAGGCTCTCGACGACCACCAGGCCGTTGCGCGCCTGCTTGATGGACCGCTTGAAGGCGGCGCGAACGGCCCGTTCGGTTCGCAGGTCGAGGACCACGCCCCGACCGTGGTTGCCGTCCAGCGGCTTCGTCACCACGGGGAAGCCGATCTTCTTGGCGGCGTCGGCCGCCTCTTGCTCGGTCCGCACCACCTGGCTCCGTGGCACCGGCAGGCCCGCCGAGGCCAGCAGGGCGTTGGTCATCTTCTTGTCGCCGGCGATGTCCACGGCCAGCGCGCCGGTCTTCGAGGTCATGGTGGCGCGCACCCGCTGCTGGTATCGCCCCTGGCCGAGCTGCACCAGCGACTGCTCGTTCAGGCGGATGTAGGGGATGTCGCGGCTCGCCGCCTCGTCCACGATCGCCTGGGTCGAGGGGCCGAACTGACGGCGCTCGGCCAGCCGGATGAGCCGTTCCAGCTCCACTGGGAAGTTGAAGCCCGGCTCGGGCTTCACGAGATGGTCCACCAACCGCACGGCCAGCCTGCCGGCCTCCACGCCGACCTGCTCCTCCCAGTAGCCGTAGATCACGTTGTACCGGCCCTCGGCGCCGGCGCCACGGGTCTTGCCCCGGGAGATGTGAGCCCCGGACTCTCGCTGCAGCTCGATCGCGATGTGCTCGGCCACGTGGCCGAGCCACGTGCCGTCCTCGAGTCGTTCTCGGAACCCACCCGTGCGACCCAGCGAGCACGAGTGCTCGCCGACGCCCGGCAGCATCTTGAGTAGCTTGGTGTTGAAGCCGCGGATCGTGTTGGAGGGCCAGTCCTCCAGCGAACCCAGGTCGACCAGCAGGCGGATGCACGGCTCGTAGGACCAGTAGTTGGGACCCCGGAAGACCTGCGATGTGACGATCGTCAGATCGGGTCTGAGCGGACGCTTGCGCACGGCCGGTTCGCGCTTCGTCCGCTGGCGGTCGGCGCGGGTTCGCGTCCGGCCGGCGGTGGCGGTCACTGCGAGGCCTCGCGCTCACGGCCGAGCGCGTCCCCACCCGCCAGCAGGCGGCGCGACCGGAGGTCGAACCAGTACCCCGATGGCAGAGAGTGCAGGATCGCGCCCGAGACCATGAGGGGTCGATACCCCTTCCCCCGGTAGGCGTCGGTCTTGACGTTCCGGCCGTCCACGATGGTGACGGCGCCTTTGCCCAGCACCTCGAGCGTCTGGTCGGCGTGGACGATGGCGCAGGTGTCCTCGTCCAGCCCCATCCCCACCAGCGACGGCGACTGCGCCACGAGGGCGAGCAGCCGACCGTGGCGGCCTCGCTGCTCGAAGTGCTGATCGATCACCACACCCGGAAGGATCCCCAGCCCCGCAGAGAGCTGCACCATGCGGTTCTTCGGCGTCATCCCCGGCTGGCCGTAGGCCACCATGTGGCTGGCCATGGCGCTCGCGCCCGCGCTGGTACCGGCCAGCACGGCGCCCCGGTCGTGTGCGTTGGCGAGCGCGTCGCCCAGACGCGTGCCGCCCACGACCTGCGTCAGCCGGGACTGGTTGCCGCCGGTGAGGAAGACGCCCGTGGCCTCGGCCATGAGCTTCACCACGGCGGGGTCGTCGGCCTCCTCGCGCTCCTCCGGACGCACGCCCTCGACATGGGTGATGCCGAGGCCGGCGAACAGATCCCGATAGGTGTCGGTGGCGGCCTCGCCCAACGAGGAGGCGGTGGAGATCACCACGACCTTCGCCTCGACGCCGCCCGCCAGACGCGCGAACCGGGCGAGGATCGTCTTGTCGCGGACCTTGTCCTCGGCGCCGCCGATCACCATCACCTCGCCGGCGGTGCCCAGACCAGAGGTGCCCCACAGCTCGCGACCGGTGCCCTCCGTATCCTTCGACACGGGCTTCAGTGTATCGGCGCCAGCGCCCCCGCCCGGGAGGTCAGTGCTCCTCCCGAACGCTGCGCTCGGTGCTGCCGGGCGGGCGCAGGATCAGCTGGTCGTGCGGCTCCACGACGTCGACGATCCCCTCGAGCCCAGGCTGGACGTACAGGGTGAAGGCTTCCTGCTCCACCGACTGATCGCCGGGGTCGAGCTGATCGGTGAGCTCGAACCGAACGCCCTCACCGTCACGGACGACCCGCACACGGGCGTCGGGGTTGAAGCGCCGCGCGGCGGCGTCGGAGCGCGACAGGATGTCAGTGGCCCATTCGGTGAACTCGATCACGACGCCGATGGTACCGGGCGCGGCCGGCGGCCCGGCGCGAGGTGGCATTCCCCGATCGGCGCGCGAGGTTAGACTCGAGAGGTGGGCTACTTCATCACCGTCGCCGTCGCTTTGATGGCATACCGCCTCGGCGTTCGCAGCGGTCTGACGAGAGGGATGGAGCACGGGTGGCGGAACGAGGATCGGGCGCTCATCGACCGGCTCCGCCGCAGGCCCGGCCGGACGGCCACGGATGAAGACCCGGGCAGCGGCGAGTAGCCATCCCGGCCGCTGGTACGTCTACCGGCTGACGTCATGAACGTCCCCGAGGTGCAGTACGCGCGCAGCGGCGACGTCAGCATCGCTTACCAGGTGGTCGGCGAGGGCCCGGTCGACCTGGTCTTCGTCCGCGCGCTCACGGGGGACCTGCTCACGACGTGGGATCAACCCCTACTCGTGAGGCACGTTCTCGGACTCGCGGAGAACGGGCGGGTCCTCATGCTGGACAAGCGCGGCACGGGGCTGTCCGACAGCGTCGCGGGGATGGCTCCAACCCTCGAGACCCGGATGGACGACGTCCGAGCGGTGATGGACACGGCCGGCTCACCCGAGGCGGTGCTGTGGAGCGGCAGGGAGGGAAGCCAGGTCACCACGCTGTTCGCGGCCACCTACCCGGAGCGCACCGGAGGACTCGTTGCGCTGAATCCGTCGGCGAAGGGACGGCCCACGCCGGATTATCCCTGGGCCCCGGCCGAGGAGGAGTGGCGAGAACGGCTCCGCGAGATCCACGAAGGGTGGGGAAGCCGGGAGTTCTTCCACCGGCTGCTGCGAGCCCAGGCTCCGAGCGTCGCCGAGGACGAGGGGTTCCGGGGCTGGTTCGTGACCCACATGCGGCGGAGCTTGAGCCCCGGCGCGGCCATGGTGTTCCACCGGATGATGATGGATGCAGACGTCGGGAACGTCCTGCCCTCCGTTCGGGCGCCGACGCTCGTCCTGTTCTCGCCGCCGGAGCGCGGACCGGCCGCCTACTTCGCGCAGCACATCCCCAACGCCGAGCTCCGCGAGCTCCCCACCATGCGCGGCGAGTTCACGTGGCTCGACGACCAGACACACGAGGAGACGATGGGGGCGGTGAAGGATTTCATCACCGGGCTCCGGCCTCGCGAGGAGACGGATCGGGTCCTTGCCACGGTCCTGTTCACCGACATCGTCGGCTCGACGCAACGAGTGGCCCAGCTCGGAGACCGGGCGTGGAAGGACCTGCTGTCCGCGCATCACGCGAGGGCACGAGCCGAGCTGGCGAGATACAGGGGCCGCGAGATCGACACCGCGGGCGATGGGTTCCTGGCGACGTTCGACGGCCCGGCGCGCGCCGTCCGGTGTGCCCGCGCCATCACCGATGCGATGCGCGAGCTGGGGATCGAGGTCCGAGCCGGCCTGCACACCGGCGAGGTGGAGGTCGACGGCGACGCGGTGCGCGGGATCGCCGTCCACATCGGCGCGCGGGTCTGCGCGACAGCCGGTCCATCGCAGGTCCTGGTCTCAAGCACGGTGAAGGACCTCGTCGCGGGGTCGGGGCTCACGTTCGAGGATGCCGGAGAGCACGATCTGAAGGGCGTCCCCGACCGCTGGCACCTCTACGCGGCGGCGGCCGAGTGACGGTTCGACTTCCTTTGCCCCTGACCGGCCCCGCCGGCGAGCCCGTCGACCTCCTGCGCACTTTGAACTCCCACGGCTTTGCGGACCTTCCGCCGATGCGGCTGGAGGAGGCCGCCCACACCTTGGAGCTCACGCTCCGCGTGCCGGACTCGCGCCCGCGCCGCGTCCGCGTCGGTCCCGGCGGCGGCCGCCACGCTGAGATCGAGATCCTCGGTCCGGGAACGACCGGCGCTGGCGCGCAGGGTGCCGTCCTCAAGGGCGTTCGGCACGTGCTGAGGATGGACCAGGATCTGTCCAGTTTCTATTCTGCCTGCGCCGATGACCCCGACCTCGGGTGGGCGACGGCCGGCGCGGGCCGGATGCTGCGCGGCCCCACCGTCTTCGAGGACGTGATCAAGACCGTCTGCACCACCAACTGCACCTGGAGCGCGACGACGCGCATGGTGAACGCGCTGGTGACACACCTGGGGGATCCCGCCGTCGGTGGCGAGGGGCCGCTCACCAACGCGTTCCCCTCCCCCGAGCGGATGGCGGCGGCGCCCGAAGCGTTCTACCGGAACACGGTGCGCGCCGGCTACCGCGGCGCCTACCTGATCGCGCTCGCTCGCACGGTGGCCGGAGGCGAGCTGGATCTGGAGGCGCTGGGCGGCGCTGGGCGCGACGAGCTCCCCGACGACGAGCTGGAGCACACGCTCATCGCCCTGCCCGGGGTGGGTCCCTACGCGGCCGCCCACATCATGATGACCATGGGGCGCCACTCCCGGCTGATCCTGGATTCGTGGACACGGCCGAAGTACGCGCGGCTGCTGGGGAAGAAGACGGTCGCCGACGCCACCATCCAGCGCCGCTTCCGCCGATTCGGGCCCGAGGCCGGCCTGGCCTTCTGGTTGTTCGTCACCCGGGACTGGGTGGAGTGAAACGCTTGCCCCCGCCTACCGGCCCGCGTCATACTGAGCACTGAGCCCGTTCGGGCCCAGACCATGTCGAGGAGCGAGCGAACGATGACGGTGCCCTTATGGCGTTCTCCCACCGTGCGCACCGTCTGTTCGGCTACTGGCGGGCAGAGCGACGCACGCTCCGCCAGGGCCTGGTGGCGCTCGTCCTCAGCACGGGCGCGTCCTTCGTTGCGGGGCTGACCCTCAGCCACATCACCGGCACGCTGGCGGCGCTGCCCGGCCTCCTCGTGCTGATCCCGGCGGCGGTGGGCATGCGCGGCACGATCTTCGGGGCGATCGGCGCACGCCTGGGCACCGCCACCCACGCCGGTCTCTTCGAGACGAACCTCCGCAGGGGAGGGATCCTGGCGCAGAACGTGGAGGTCAGCGTCATCAGCACGTTCGCCTCGTCGCTGTGGCTGGCCGCCCTCGCGACGCTCGCCGCGTCGGCGTTCGGCGAGAACACGATCTCCTTCTGGCACATGGTCACCATCTCGGTGGTGGGCGGCGCGCTCGGATCCGTGCTGATCCTGCTGGTGACGGTGGGTCTGTCGGTCCTGTCGTTCCGCCGCGGCTACGACCTCGACGCCGTGTCGACGCCGATGGTGACGGCCATCGGGGACATGGCAACGTTGCCCACCTTGTTCCTCGCCACGTTCCTCACCCGCGACGATCGGGTGAACGCGATCGTGGCCGGGCTCTGCCTGGCGGTGTCCGCAGTGTCGATCGCGCGCGCCTGGACGACCGACCAGCCGGTCGTCCGGCGCATCCTGCTCGAGATGACCGTGGTGATCGCCCTCACCCCGCTGCTGGACATCCTCGCGGGTGTCCTGATGGAGGCCAGGCGTCCGGGGCTCGAGGCGATGCCCGGCCTCCTGATCCTGATTCCCCCCTTCGTCTCCCAGGCTGGGGCGCTCGGCGGCATCCTGTCCTCGAGGCTGTCCTCGAAGCTCCAGCTCGGTGTGATCACGCCACGCGGACGACCGGAGACGCCCGCGCTGGTCGACGGCACGCTGGTGATCGGCTTCGGTGTGGTGATCTTCACGCTGATCGGCGTGGTGGCGCTCTGGCTATCCATCCTGACCGGGCTCGACCACCCGCCCGCCGGGGTCATGATCGGCGGCACGGTGCTGGCCGGGGTGCTCGCGCTGCCCATCACGCTGGTCGTGGGCTACGAGCTCGCGATCCTCACCTCGCGCTTCGGCCTGGACCCCGACAACCACGGGGTTCCGATCATCACCAGTGTCATGGACCTCGCCGGCGTGGCATGTGTCCTGGCCGCTATGTCACTATTGGGGGCGACCGTCCATGGATGACCAACCCAAGAACGTCAAGGAGCTGCTCGTCGAGTCGAAGGACGCGGCCGAGCTCATGGTGGATCTGGCGTACGCGGCCGTCTTCTTCGACGAGGAGAAACTCGCCCGCGAGGTGGAGCGGCTCGAGGAGCGCATGGACGGCAACCTCCGGCGCCTGCGCACCATGGCCATGCTGGCCGCCCGCAGCCCCGAGGACGCCGAGGGCATGGCCGGGGTGCTGTGGATCGCCGACGCGATCGAGAAGATCGGCGACGCCGCCAGCGACATCGGGCGCGTGGTGGGGGCGCACCTGGGGATCCCCGAGGCGCTGCGGCCGGACCTCCGCCATGCCGACGAGGTGTCCGCCCGGGTGAAGGTGCGCCAGGACGCACAGGCGATCGGGCGCACGCTCCGCGACCTGTCTCTGCCGACGGAGACCGGCATGTGGGTGATGGCGATCCGAAGCGGCATGGATTGGGAGTTCGACCCGGGCCCCGACGACGTCGTGTCGGAGGGGGACGTCCTGCTGTTCCGCGGACCCGAGGAGGGCGTGAACATGATCCGCGAGCTGACGGGCGCGGGCCCGCTGCCCGCGATGCCCGAGTCCGACGCGCCACCGCTGTCGGAGCTCGACCGAGCCGTCGACATCCTCGTGGAGATGAAGGACCTGGCGGAGGCGGCCGTGGGTCTGGCGTACTCGTCGCTGTTGTTCAACAACCGCGCGCTCGCCGCCGAGGTCGGGACGTTGGAGGCGCGCAGCGACATCCTGCACGATGAGCTGGAATCCTGGGTGCTGCGGGCGGCACCCGAGGCGCGCAACCCCGACGAGCTCCGGGGCCTGTTGCGCCTGGCCAGCGCCTCGGAGTCGATCTGCGACGCCGCTCGCGACCTGACGTGGTACGTGGAGCACGGGGAACCGCTGCACCCCGTCGTGCAGATGGCCCTAGAGGAGACCGAGGAGACCAGCGCCGAGACCGTGGTGGAGCGGGGCTCCCCCGCCGAGGGGCGCTCCCTCAAGGAACTCCGGCTGGAGACCGAGACCGGCATGTTCGTCCTGGCCGTGCAGCGAGGCTCTCGGTGGATCTACCGCCCGCGCGCCGGTTTCCAGCTGCGGGAGGGCGACCGGCTGATCTCCGTGGGTCCCGAGCAGGGCGAGGAGGAGCTGCAGGCCCTCTGCAGCGTCCCCGCACCCGTCGACGTCTAGCTCGGCGCGCGTCCGACGGCGGTCCTTGTCCGTCCCCTCACGGTGACCTAGCCTGCACGGCATGGAGGCGTACGTGTACCTGCGGGTCGCACCTGGCGCAGTCGGCAGCGTGATGAACGGGATCTCCACGAAGAACGGCGTGCGGCGCGCCGTCACCGTGGTGGGCGCGTGGGACGTGCTGGCGCTGGTGGAGGGCAGCGACCTCGCCGCCATCGGGCAGATCGTGCTGTCCCAGGTGCACTCGATCGACGGGGTGCAGCGCACGTACATCGCCCCCGTCGTCCCGCCGGATCGGATCGGGATCGGGTGGGGCATCCACAACACGTCGCCCGTGCCCATCGCCGATGCGTGCTTCGTGCACGTCCGTGCGGTGGCGGGTGCGGTGGCGGGGCTGGTGGAGCGCCTGTCGGAGTCCGACGAGGTCTCCGGCCTCGCCGTCCTCGGCGGACGCTACGACCTGCTGGTGGCGATCCCGCAGCCCTGGGAGGTCGCCAGCGGCATCATCATGGAGCACCTGCACGGTCTCCCCGGCGTGGTATCGACCGAGACACTGGTGGCGATCAGGTACGAGGAGCCCGAGGAGGACCGCGACCAATTCTCTGCCTGGGAGTAGCGCGCTACCGCGCGATGGAACGCACGCCGGGCGGCAGCGAGAACCGCACGCTCTCCTCGGCCAGACGGATCTCCTCCACCTGCGTGGCACCCTGCGAGGCCAGCCACGAGAGCATGCGATCCACCAGCCACTCGGGCGCGCTGGCGCCCGAGGTGATACCCACGACATCGGCGCCCATCAGCCACGCCGGGTCCACCTCGGTTTCATCGTCGACCAGGTAGGCGGGGGTGCCGAGCTCGCGCGAGACCTCCGCCAGACGCTTCGAGTTCGAGGAGTTGTCCGAGCCGATCACCAGCACCACGTCGGCTCGGCGCGCCAGCTCCTTCACCGCGTCCTGGCGGTTCTGTGTGGCGTAGCAGATGTCGTCGCGCGGCGGACCCTCGATCGAGGGGAACCGATCGCGCAGGATCGCGATGATCTCGTTGGTCTCGTCCACCGACAGGGTGGTCTGCGTGAGGTACGACACGTGGTCGGGGTCGGACAGCTCAACGATGCGCGCCTCCGCCGGCGTCTGCACAAGGACGGTGCGCTCCGGCGCCTGACCCGTGGTGCCGACCACCTCCTCGTGGCCGGCGTGGCCGATCAGCACGATGGTGCGGCCGTCCTGGGCGAACCGCCTCGCCTCAAGGTGGACCTTCGTTACGAGCGGGCAGGTCGCATCGATCACCGTCAGGGCGCGTTCAGCCGAGTTGGTGTAGACCGGCGGCGCGACACCGTGGGCCGACAGCACCAGCACCGCGCCCTCCGGGACCTCCGTTTCCTCCTCGACGAAGACCGCCCCCTTGGACTCGAGGTTTCGGACCACGTGCAGGTTGTGCACGATCTGCTTGCGGACGTACACGGGTGCGCCGTGCTTGGCGAGGGCGCGCTCGACGGCGTCGACCGCCCGTTCCACACCGGCGCAATACCCGCGAGGGGCCGCCAGGAGCACCTTCGAAGCCATGGGTCCATGGTATCGGCAGGGGGGCCGAAGGTCGGTTGTCGTTCGTCGGTGGGTGCCGCTAGGGTGAACGGGTTCGCCCCGGACGCCCCCCGTCCGTTCCTCCCCGGCACCGCAATGTGGTCTCCCTCCCTCCAGAGTGGCGGTCGCATGTCCGCGTGCCGGTGGGCTGGGACGGGAGCGTCCGGACGGACGTAGGTCACACACACACGACGACAGCAGGAGGTGATGCAGACACCCACGACCTACCGCGGGCCGGCCGGAGGGACCCCTTGCCCCCCGATCGCACGGACGGAGTCGCCAGCTCCGGATCACCGCGGGGGTGATATCCATGATGACCAACCTCACCAAGATCCGCCGCGTATGCGTGGCGGCACTGATGCTGGCGCTCCTCGTGGGCGCCAGCCCAGCCCTCATGTCGGCGGGAGCAACGAGCGGTACCACCGTCGCACGACGGGTGTGCGATTACGACTGGCAACGCTCCACCTACCAGCTCAAAAGGATGATCCGCTGTGCGGCGCGCCGTTGGCACGTGGCGGGAGGGCCTCGCAAGGCCGTCTCCGTCGCCCGCTGCGAGTCCGGTTTCAGCCCCGACGCCTACAACCCCGGCGGCTACGCCGGGGTCTACCAACAGGCGACGAGGTACTGGCCGGGACGTTCGGACACCTACGGGTTCCCCGACCGCTCCGTCTACAACGGCCGCGCCAACATCATGGTGTCGGTCCGCATGGCGCATCGAGTGGGCTGGTATCCCTGGTCGTGCGCCTGACGCGACGCGGTCCGCACTAGGCGGAGCGGATCGGACCACCCGGGCGGGGCAACTCGTGCACGAGCCCCCGGACCTCCTCCAGGGAGGTGGCCACGGCGCTGGCCCCGGGCAGGTCCCGATCCGTGATGATGCGCATGCCGGGGAACCGGTCGCGCGCCCGCTCGATCAGGGGCCCGAACGACCCGAACGCCACCAGCACGTGCGGGCGCTCCACATCGATCTGCGCCAGCGCCTCTGCCTCCCCCACCGCGCCCGCCGCGAGCTCCCACTCCACGCTGACCGCCGCGTGCTTCAATGCCCGCAACGAGGCGTCGTCGGTCGCCACGCACAGGACCTTCAGCGCCCGACACACCGCTACAACCAGTCCCTCTTCTTGAAGATCGCGTACAGCACCCCCGAGGTGGCGGCCATGATGCCGAGCGCCATCGGATAGCCGAACCTCCACCGGAGCTCCGGCATGTGCACGAAGTTCATCCCGTAGATCCCGGCGATCAGCGTCGGCAGCAAGATGATGGCCGCCCAGGACGTGAGCTTCTTCATGACCTCGTTCAGACGGTTGGCGACCTGTGCCAACCGGACCTCGAGCAGCGCAGTCAGCAGGTCGCGGACGTTGTCCACCAGCTCGACGCACCGCACCACGTGATCGGCCACGTCGCGGTAGTACGGCGCCAGCGACCCGGTCACCACCTGCGGCTGCTCCTGGAAGAAATCGACCACGCGGCGCAGCGGCATCACGCTGCGGCGGAACCCCACGATGTCGCGTTTCAGCCCGAACAGCTTCTGCTGCAGTCCCAGCGTGGGGGTCTGACCATCCTCGGAGAAGACGAGATCCTCGAGGTCGTCCGCCTCGTCCTCGAACCCCTCCACGAGGTTGAGATAGGTGTCCACGATCTCGTCCAGGAGCACGTACAGCAGGAAGCCGGGACCTCGATCCTCGTCTGCCCCACCGAGTCGATCCCAGCGCGCCAGCACCTCCGCGAGGTCGTAGACCGGGTCGTAGCGGAGGGTGACCAGGAACCGTTCGCCGATCAGCGCATGCACCTCCTGCTGGACCAGCTTGCCGTCGTCCCCGCGGCTGAGGGGCCGCAGGACCACGTAGTAGTAGTTCTCGAAGCTCTCCACCTTCGGCCGCTGATCGCGGTGGCGCATGTCCTCCACGGATAGCTCGTGCAGGCCGAACTCTCGGGCGAGCACCGCGAAGTCCTCGTCCTGCGGCGACTCCACGTCCAGCCAGATCCGGGCCTCGTCGTCCCGCCCACGCAGGACCTCGCTCACGCGCTCGGGATCCAGGGGTTCGCCCTGCAGGCGGCCGTCGCGGTAGAGGCGGCAGGTGATCACGGCGGGAGCCTAACGCAGCGGCGACCGTACACTCGGCCCGATGCCCGACGTCATCGAGGATCCCGACGTCACCGAGGACCTGGTCGCCTTCTGGACGACTCTCGACGCCCGCTTCGCACACGCGACGCCGGTGCGGTGGGGCGCGGTGGTCACCGACCGGCGGTTCCCCGACGTGTGGGACGTCAACTACGCCCGGGTGGAGATCGCCGACGAGCAACTATCCCTCGCTGAGGTCGCCCATGCCCTGGACCCGGCGATCGCGCGGGCGGACGCTGCCGCCTTCCACGTGGTGATGTTCCGCCCGCAGGGGTGTACTCGCCTGCTCGCCGAGCTCGGCAGCCGCGGCGACCGGCTGTCGTGGGACGTGGTGATGTGTCGCGCGCCGGACGCGCGGGAGGTGAGCCTCGGCGGCCCCGGCGACGTGCAGGAGTTGACCCCCGACCGCGAACTGTGGGAGCGGGTGGGCAGCTCGATGGCCTCCTTCGGCGTCACGGAGCACGAGATCGTCCGGCAGTTGCTTCGCATCGAGCGAGAGGTGATGGAGCCGGGGATCGTGAAACGGTGGTTCGGCGTCCGCGACGACCGCGGCCGGATCGTCACGCTGGCCGCGTTGGTGCTCCTGGCCGGCTCCGCGTACGTGGATCACGTCGTCACCTTCCCCGAGGCCCGCGGGCGGGGATACGCGCGCGCGGCGGTGACCAGGCTCGTGCACGAGGCGCGGGCCTCCGGGGCGCTGCGCACCTTCCTGCTGGTGGACCCCGCGGGGCCGCTCCCGCTGTACGAGCGACTGGGCTTCCGCGAGGTCACGCGGATCGCCAGCACGCTGGCGATCCGTCAGACCGCGGGGGGCGGGAGGTAGCGGGCCCGCACGATCGCGCCTCGTTCCCGCTCCAGCAGCCACGTCGATCCCTTCTTCGTGGAGCCGTCGTCGGTGGGCACTCCTCGCCGGCGCAGGTGGTCGATCGTGGCGGGGATCAGGTCGCCATGGCCACACGCGACCAGCGCCACGTCGTCCAGGTCGGCGATGATCTCCAGCAGACCCTCCAGCGGTGCACCCTCGGCCAGCGCCTCCGTGAGATCCAGAGACAGGCCCCGATCGAGCGCGAGCGGACGCACCGTCTGTTCGCAGCGCACGTACGGACTGGAGAGGACACGCCCGACCCCCAGCCCACCGAACGCGCCCACCAGAGCCTCTGCCTGCCGCCGGCCCTTCTTCGATAGCGGGCGCAGGCGGTCGTCCTCGGTCCAGGCCCGACGATCCCCCGCCTTCGCGTGGCGGACCATGTACACCGGTGGCTCACGCATCGGCGCACGTCCCGAGGGCATCCACGAGCGTCCGGTCGTGATCGTAGGTCAGCGCCGACCGCGCCTCCCCGGGCGGGAGCCAGCGGATCTCGTCAACCTCGTCGCCGGGCTCGAACGCACCGCTGACGTCGCGCATACACCAGTAGCGCACGATCTTCCGACGGCCATGGTGATCGGTGTACGTCACGGCCGGCAACGGCGAGCCCAGTGCGCATCGCAGGCCGGTCTCCTCTCGCACCTCACGCAGGGCGGTGTCCTCGTCGGATTCGCCGTGGTGATCGGCCTTGCCCTTGGGAAACGACCAGTCGTCGTACCGGGGTCGGTGCACCAGGAGCACGGTGCCCTCGCGGAGCACCACGCCGCCTGCCGCTCGGATCCGTCCCTGCGCGTCCACGACCCCACTCATCGCCATGATCGGGGCTGCTTGCCTCGCATCGCCGTCCAGGCGGGGCGCCAGGTTCTGCGGGCGCGTCGCCGGGCCGCCTCCTCGCGCGCGGCCAGCAGACCCGCCACGAAGGCGGTCGACGGGTACCTCCGGGCCGTCTCGCGGAGCCACGCCGACGCCACGACGGCATCCTGGTGTTCCCCGAGCCGGTCCTGGAGCTTCCCCGCGGCCCGGATGAAGGACCGAGCAGCCTTGCCGAACACGGGGGCGAGCGCCTCAGCCGCGTACCGCGCCCGCTTCGCCCGGATCCGTGCCGCATGGATCACCTCGTCGGGGGACGCCCGATCGATCGCCTCGCACGCATGCGCCAGATGCTCGAGCGGCCCGGCCATGACCGAGCCCATCACCCCGCGTGCGGGGAGCCCGGCGGCCTCCGGCACGACCTCGGGCTCGGCGGCGGCGGCCACCAGGGTCTCGAACAGCACGACGTACCGGGCGGAACCAAGGTCGGCCAGCAGCCGTTCGCGAGCGACCGAGCGGGCAGCGCCGAGCCGCCCGATCAGACGGCCCCCCGCCGCCCGATCGGGCTCCGGCAGCGTGGCGACCTCGGACTCCAGCCGAGCCGCCAGCACGTCGAGATCACGGACGGCGCCCAGCGACCCGCCGAGCCACGACAGCTCTTGCCGGAGGGGTCGGGCCCAGGATGGATCCAGCAGGGACCCGAAGGTGTGGAGGTCTGAGCGCAGTCGCCGAGCGGCAACCCGGGCTTGGTGCACCGCTTCGGGATCCTCGCCCACCCGGATCCCGGCGTCGGCCCGCACGAGGCGGATCACGGATGCCGCCATGGCGTTTCGCACCACGTCGTGCACCGAGGCATCGTCGGGCATCGATCCCGCAGCGACGAGCTCGGGCGGATCGGCCCCCTGCGGCCCCAGGGCACGCAGGTACTTCGGCGTTCGGATCGTCTCACCGGCGCCGGCGGCGAGGAGCCGGGCGATGGCAGCTGCAGCCAGATCACGGTCGTCGGTCTCGACCTCCACCTCCCGGAAGCGGGCGGCGATCCGGCGCCCGGCCAGCACCGACACATCGTCGTCGACCACCTCGCCGAGCCGCCGTCGAGCCGCATCGGCCAAGGCCACCCGGGTCCGCACGGTTCGAATCGTCACGGCAGGCTGGAGGCTCTCCCCGCGGACGTAGGCCGTGACCAGCGCCGCCAGCTCCTCGGGCACGCGTGCGGTGGGGCCCTGCCGCACGATCTCCTCACGTACGAGGGCCTCACCCTCCCCGACCCGAGGGAGCTTGAGGGTCCATCCCTGGCCGTCGCGGTGGCGGAGGCTGCAGCCCCATCGTGCCAGCCGGAGATCCGGGGTGTCCCAGTAGACGGTCCGAGCCCGCTCTGGATCTGAGGTCGTGGCGACGACGCCGTCCAGGACGTCGTCGAGCCCCGGGAGCCGGAACCCCGGCCCGACGTCCAGCTTCGTCTCCCGTTCGATGCTCACCCCTCGCCGCGCGCCCGCTCCGCCGCAGATCCCTGCAATACCTGCTGTGCGTTCATGTCGCGGACCGTGGGGATCTTGTGCCAGCGACCGTCGGACGCGAGCTCCCACGACAACGCATCGTCGGCCAGCGACACCTCCAGGATCTCGTCCAGCCGGGCCTCCAGGAGCGGATCGGTGACGGGCGTCATCGCCTCCACCCGGCGGTCGAGGTTGCGGGGCATCAGATCCGCGGAGCCGAAGTAGTGATCGAATCCGCGCGCGGCGGATCCGAACCGGAAGATCCGCGAGTGCTCCAGGTACCGCCCCACCAGCGACCGCACGTGGATCCGTTCGGAGAGCCCGGGCAGTCCCGGGCGCAGGCAGCAGATCCCCCGAACGACCAGCTGCACCTGGGTCCCCGCTTGGGACGCCTCGTAGAGGGCGTCGATCATGTCGGCGTCCACGAGGCTGTTCATCTTCAGGGTGATCGACCCGTCCGGGGCCTGCGCCTCCCGGTCGATCAGCTCGAGGATCCGCGGGCGCATGGAGATCGGCGACACCAGGATCTTGCGATAGTCCCGCTGGCGGCTGTACCCCGTGAGGAGGTTGAACAGGTCCGTGAGGTCGGCCCCGATCTCGGGATCGGCCGTGAGCAGCCCCAGGTCCTCGTACACCCCGGCGGTGCGCGGGTTGTAGTTGCCGGTGCCGATGTGCGCGTACCGCCGGATCCCCGCGTCCTCACGGCGCACGATCAGACAGGTCTTCGCATGGGTCTTCAGGCCCGCCACCCCGTACACCACGTGCACGCCGGCCTGCTCGAGCGCCCGCGCCCAGTTGATGTTCGCCTGCTCGTCGAAGCGAGCTTTGAGCTCCACCAGGGCCACGACCTGCTTGCCGGACTCCGCGGCGCCGATCAGCGCCCGGACGATCGGGCTGTCGGCCGAGGTCCGGTACAGGGTCTGCTTGATCGCCAGCACGTCGGGATCGCTGGCCCCCTGCTCCACGAAGGCCTCCACCGAGGAGCTGAAAGAGTCGTACGGGTGGTGCACCAGGATGTCGCCCCCTCGGAGCACCGCGAAGATGTCCGGTGGGGGGTCACCCCCCAGGCGCGCCTGCGTGACGGGAGCGAACACCTCGTCCTTGAGGTCGGGGCGATCGAGTCCCGCGATCGACCAGAGCGACACCAGGTCCAGCAGGCCATGCACCTCGTAGACGTCATCCGCGTCGAGCTCCAGCTCCCGCAGGAGCAGCCCACGGACCTCGTCGGTGATGGAGCTGTCCACCTCCAGCCGGACGGGGCTCGCCGCGCGGCGGCGACGCACCAGCACGGTCTCGATGGCGGCCAGCAGGTCCTCGGCCTCGTCCTCCTCCACGTCCATGTCCGCATCACGCGTGACCCGGAAGACGTGATGGCTGACGATCTCCATCCCCGGGAACAGCAGATCCAGGTGTGCGGCCAGCACCTGCTCGATGGGCACGAAACGCTGCCCGTCCGCCAGCGCCACGAACCGCTCCAGCAGGGGCGGCACCTTCACCCGCGCGAACCGACGATGTCCGGTCATGGGATCGCGCACGACGGCGGCGAGGTTCAGCGACAGGCTCGAGATGTAGGGGAAGGGGTGCGACGGATCCACCGACAGCGGGGTGACGACCGGGAACATGCGGGCGCCGAACACGCGATCGAGCTCGGCGTGGTCGCTCTCACCGAGCTCCTGCCAGTCGAGGATCCGGATACCGGCCTTCTCCAGCGCCGGCAGGATCTCCCCGGTGAGCAGCGCGCCGGCGCGTTCGATCAGCGATGCCACGCGTTCCCGGATACCGGCGAGCTGCTCCCGAGGCGTCATGCCCTCCGGGGTCGCCACCCCCACGCCGGCGGACGCCTGCTCCTTCAGACCGGAGACGCGCACCTGGAAGAACTCGTCGAGGTTCCGGCCGAAGATGGCCAGGAACTTCGCCCGCTCCAGCAGCGGCGTGGCCGGGTCCTCGGCGAGGGCCAGGACGCGCCCGTTGAAGTCCAGCCAGGAGAGCTCGCGGTTGAGGTAGCGGGAATCCGCCGAGGGAAGCAGGGAGATCGGGGAGGCGATGTCCATGATCGGGTCGCGTCACCGCGGGCCGGCCGGGACGCCAACCGATGGTAGCCGCCACCCCTTTGACCAGCAAGGAGCGCCGAGGTGAACGCCGGATGAACGCCGGGCGAACGAGCAGGGTATCCTCCCAGCGCTCGATGCAGCCAAACCCCGACCATGCGCGGGACACAGGAGGAGGGCTGGTGAAGCTCAATATCTCGCAACGCTCGGGGGAGTTCTTCGAGCTGTTCTCCGAGTCCGCTCGGAACCTGCGCCTGGGTGCCGAGCAGCTCCGCGACCTGGTGGGGGACTTCACCAATGTCGAGCTGAAGGCGCGGCAGATCCAGGACCGCGAGCACGACGGCGACGATGTCACCCACACCATCATCCGCCGCCTCAACACCACGTTCATCACACCCATCGATCGCGAGGACATCTACGCCCTCGCCAGCGCCCTGGACGACGTGATGGACCTGATCGAGGAGACGGCCGACATCTTCGTCCTGCATGCCATCGAGGCACCCCTGCCGGCCATGAAGGCGCAGGCCGACGTCCTGGTGCAGGCCGCCGAGCAGACCGAGCAGGCCGTGCTCGCCCTGGGCAAGATGGACCGCGATCGCCTGGAGCCCTATTGGGTCGAGATCAACCGCCTGGAGAACGAGGGAGACCGGCTGTATCGCCGCGCCGTGGCCGATCTGTTCTCCGGGGACCATCGCGCCATGGACGTCCTGAAGTGGAAGGAGGTCATCGAGACGCTGGAGGAGGCGCTCGACGGTCTCGAGAACGTGGCCAATATCATCGAGTCGATCGTGCTGAAGCACGCATAGCGCGCCATGTCGATCGCCGTCGTCGTCATCATCGCCATCGCGCTCGGGTTCGACTTCTTCAACGGCTTCCATGACGCCGCCAACTCGATCGCGACCGTGGTGTCCACGCGCGTGCTGTCGCCCCGGCAGGCGGTGGCATGGGCGGCGTTCTTCAACTTCGCGGCCTTCGTCATCTTCGGCACGGCCGTGGCCGCCACGATCGCCAAGGACGTGGTCCGCCCGGAGATCTTCAGCAACGGCGTCATCTTCGCCGGCCTGATGGGGGCCATCGTCTGGGACGTGATCACCTGGTTCTTCGGGTTGCCGACCAGCTCGTCGCACGCACTGGTGGGGGCCATGAGCGGCGCCGCCGTGGCCTCCGCGGGATGGGGCGCGTTGATCGCGACGGGCTTCCAGAAGATCGCGGTCTTCATCGTGCTCTCGCCCATCATCGGACTCCTGCTGGCGTTCACGCTGATGGTGATCGTGTACTGGACCTTCCACCGCTGGAAGAAGGTGGACAAGCTGAACCGTGGCTTCCGCAAGATGCAGCTGGTATCGGCGGCGGCCTTCAGCCTGGGCCATGGGGCGAACGACGCCCAGAAGACGATGGGCGTGATCCTCGCCCTTCTGATCACCAACGGCATCGTCGGCAAGGATGCGGGTGTGCCGCTGTGGGTGGTGCTGTCGGCGCACTCCGCGATCGGCCTGGGCACGCTGTTCGGCGGTTGGCGCATCGTGCACACGATGGGATCGAAGATCACCAAGCTGCAGCCGGTCGGTGGCATGTGCGCCGAGACCGCGGCCGCCATCACCCTGTTCTTCACCGCCCATGCGGGCATCCCCGTGTCCACCACCCACACGATCACGGGTGCCATCGTGGGCGTCGGCACCACGCAGCGGCTGGCGGCGGTGCGATGGGGTGTGGCCGGCAGGGTCGTCTGGGCGTGGGTGCTCACGATCCCGGCGGCCTTCGTCATCTCCTACTTCTTGTACCTACCGGTGAAGGCGCTGACGTGAGGATCGGACGCCGATCGCTGTTCTTCCTGGCGACCGCCCTGGTCTGCCTGTTCATGATCCCGCCCACCCCCGCGGAGTTCCGATGGGTGAATCTGGTCATGGCCGCGTTGGCGTCCCTGTGGGCCGTGCTGCTGAGGATCGAGGACGTGGCCTCGCGCCGGAGCGGGTCGCAGGACCCGCCTCCCACCGCGTAGCGCCCTCAGGCGTGCTTCAGCCTCGTCGACTCGATGAGGTTCGCGATGTCCTCGCAGCGATCGATGGCGCCCTCGATCTCCTTCAGCAGGTCTTTCCAGATGAGCACCGTGGTCGCCCGGTGCTCGCCGGAGTAGAGCGCCGCCACGGCACGCCGGTAGACCCAGTCACCCTCGCGCTCCAGACGGCGGACCTCCGCGCACGCGGCGTCGGTGCCCCGGAACGAGCGCAGGCTCGACACGGCCGTGCGAACCGCCTCGGAGGCCCGCACCAGCACGTCCACCAGCTCGCGGAACTGGGCGACCGGCGAGACGATGCCGTGCAGCACCAGCAGTTCGGCCACCGCCTCCTGCGCGTCGAGCACATCGTCCAACAGCGAGGCCAGGCGATGGATGTCGGGCCGATCGAAGGGCGTCACGAAGGTGGTGTTCAGCGTCGCGACGATCGTGTGCGTCAGATCGTCGCCCGCGTGCTCGAGATCCTGGATGCGGGCGGCATGCGACTCGCGGGCCGGCAGGTCGTTCACCAGGGCCGCGAGCTCCCGCGCCCCCTCCACCACCCCGTCGGCGGCGCGGTCGAACATGCCGTAGAACGCCAGCTCTCGAGGGATCACCTGGAAGGTCATGGCCCGCACGCTATCGGCGGCGGCGCCCCGTGTCCACCGAGGCCCTACGGGGCGGGTCGATCCACGAACTTGTAGCCGAGTCCCCGCACGGTGAGCAGGTGGGCGGGCCGGTGAGGGTCGGCCTCGATCTTGCGCCGCAGCCGCTTCACATGCACGTCCAGCGTCTTCGTATCCCCGACGTAGTCCGGTCCCCAGACCTCCTCCATCAGGAAGTCGCGCGTGAGCAGCCGCCCCTTGCGCCGCAGGAAGGTCTCCAGGAGCTCGAACTCCTTGGGAGGGAAGGCGACGACCTCACCCTGCACGTGCACCTCATGGCGGACAACGTCCATCTCCACGGTGCCTCCCTGCACCCTGTCGTCGAGCGTGGCGACGGCACGCATGGCGGTGCGGCGCAGGTTCGCGCGGACGCGGGAGACCAGCTCGCGCACGGAGAACGGCTTCGTGACGTAGTCGTCGGCACCCAGCTCCAGACCGGTGACCTTGTCGGCCTCGGAGTCCTTCGCCGTCACCATGATGATGGGGACGTCGGACTCGGCCCGGATCGCCCGGCAGACGTCCAGGCCCGACACCTCCGGCAGCATCAGATCCAGGATCACCAGCGACGGGCTCTGCGCGCGGAACGCTTCCAGCGCGGCACGGCCGTCCCGGGCGATGTCCACCGAGTAGCCCTCCCGCTCGAGGTTGTAGCGCACCGAGTCCGATAGCGACTCCTCGTCTTCCACGATGAGGATGCGCGCGGCCTCGTCGTTCATTCCGTCTCGACGATCACCGGATGGGAGGCATCGGTGAACTCGCGGAACTCGCCGGTCAACAGGAATCCCACCTGCTCGGCGACGTCGACGGCGTTGTCGCCCACCCGCTCGAGGTTCCGCGCCAGCACCAGCATGCGAAGACCCCAGTCGAGCTGCGCGGGATCTCCCGAGAGCGCGGCGACCTCCTGATACATCCCCAGGTTCAGCCTGTCCACGGGGTCGTCCATCTCCGGCAGCTGCAAACACAGGGCCAGATCACGGGTGCGGAATGCCTCCATCGCCGTGCGGATCATCGGCCGCACGATGTCGCCCATCTCCCGGATGTGCGAGGTCACCTTCTCGCTTCCGGGGAGATCGCGCACCGACAGGAAGGTCTTCGCGATGTTCACCGCCTGGTCGCCGATCCGCTCCAGGTGTAGGTCGATGTGCAGCATGGCCGAGAGCAGCCGTAGGTCGGTCGCCACCGGGGTCTGCAGAGCCAGCAGCTGGATCGTGCGCGCCTCCACATCCAGGTACCGGTCGTCGATCTCGTCGTCGGCGTCGATCACCGCCTGCGCCAGTTCCTCGTCCCGGTCGACGAGCGCGTCGATCGCGCGACCGACGGCGCGCTCTGCCAGCTCGCCCATCGCCAGGACCTCCAGCTCGATACGCTCCAGCTCCTCGTGCAACCGCTGCGTCATCCGAACCGCCCCGTCACATACGCCTCCGTCCGTTCGTCGGTCGGGTTGGTGAAGATCGTGGGTGTCGTGTCGAACTCCACCACCGTGCCGGTCCGGTGTCCGTCGTCACCCACGTCCACCGTGAAGAAGGCCGTCCGATCGCTGACCCGGGCCGCTTGCTGCATGTTGTGCGTCACGATCACGATGGTGTAGTCGGCGACCAGCTCCTGCATCAGGTCCTCGATCCGCTGCGTGGCGATCGGGTCCAGGGCGGAACATGGCTCGTCCATCAGGATCACGTCGGGTCGGGTGGCGATCGCCCGGGCGATGCAGAGGCGTTGCTGCTGGCCCCCGGACAGGGCCATCGCCGACTGCTGCAGCTTGTCCTTGACCTCGTCCCACAGGGCGGCGCGGCGCAGGCTCTGCTCCACCAGTCCGGCGGCGTCGCCCCGGTAGCCCGCGATCTTCGGCCCGAACAGGATGTTGTCCTCGATCGACTTCGGGAACGGGTTGGGCTTCTGGAAGACCATCCCGATCCGCCGGCGAACCTCCACCGGATCGACGTGGGGACCGTAGAGGTCGACGCCGTGATAGCGGACCTTCCCTTCCACGCGCGCCTCGGGCACCAGGTCGTTCATCCGGTTCAGGCACCGCAGCACCGTGGTCTTCCCACAGCCCGAGGGGCCGATCAGCGCCGTGATCTCGTGCTCGCGGATCGGCAGCGTCACATCGCGCACGGCCCGGAACGACCCGTAGTAGACCGAGAGTCCCTCGATGTCGAACACGCTTCGGCCGGCATCGATCGCGCGTCGATGATCCTGTACGTCCACCACCGGCCTCCCACCAGAGGTTGCCTGGTCCACCTGGCTGCCGATCTTCACGTCCATCTCCTCACCACCTCCGGTCATACCGGTTCCTCAGCACGATGGCGACGGAGTTCATGAGCAGCAGCACACTCAGCAGCACCATGATGGCAGCTGCGGTGAGTGCGCGGAAGCGCTCGTCGGGCAGGGACGCCCACCGGAAGATGATGATGGGCAGGGCGGTGAAGCGTTCCTGGAGGCTCTGGAAGAAGCCCGCGTTGGTGCCCAGGAACCCGGTGGTCGCACCGACCAGGATCAACGGGGCCGTCTCCCCCATCGCCCGGGCCAGGGACAGCACCGTCCCGGTGAGGATCCCGGGAGCCGCGTAGGGAAGCACGTGGCTGCGGATCACCTCCCACCGGGTGGCGCCCACGCCGTAGCCGGCCTCACGGATGCTCCCGGGGACCGCGCGCAGTGCCTCGGCGGAGGTGATGATCACGATCGGCAGGACCATGACGGCGAGCGTGAGGCCCGCCGAGATCAAGCTACGCCCCGAGACACCGGGACCCGTGACCGAGCCGAGCGCCTTCACGAAGATCGCCAGACCCAGCAGCCCGTACACGATGGACGGCACGCCGGCCAGGTTGCGGATATTCGCGTTGATGAGGCGCGTGAGACGCGTGTCGCGCGCGTACTCCTCGATGTACACCGCGGCGCCGATCCCGAGGGGGAACGCCAGCAGCACCACGAAGATCATCATGCTGAGCGATCCCACGATCCCCTGCCACACACCGGCGCGGAAGGCGAATGACGACAGGTTGCCGGTGAGGAAGTCCGACCCTCGCTCGCGGAAGACGGGCATACCCTCTCGGACCACGTCGCCGATCAGGATGGAGAGGATCACGAGGGCCGTGACCAGGGTCGCCAGCAGGGCGGCCTGGAACGCGATCCCCCGCCAGTCGGCGCGCCGTCCGCGGAGCGCACGCTCCACCGCAACGGTCGCCGTGTCGTGGGCGGCCGTGGCCATCAGTACCGGTTCCTGAACCGTCGCACGAACCGCTCGCTCAGCACGTTCAGGGCGAACGTGATGAGGAACAACAGCATGCCCACGAAGAACAGCGCCTCGAAGGTGAGCGCCGCCCCCTTGACCTGATCGGAGCCGGTCGCGAGGGAGGCCATGGCACCGGTCATGGTCTGGCCCGGGTGCAGAAGCCCGAAGCCCTGTGCGCCCCCCGTACCCCCCGCCGCCATCGCCACCACCATCGTCTCCCCGATCGCTCGCGAGATGCCCACGATCAGCGCTGCCACGATGCCGGAGAGGGCGGCGGGGAACACCACCCGCAGGCTGGTGGTCATCCGACGGGCCCCGAGGCCCACCGACGCCTCACGAAGGGAGCCCGGCACCGCGTGCATGGCGTCCTCGGCGATGGAGGCGACGAGCGGCGTGACCAGGATCCCCACGGCGATCCCCGCCGCCATGAGCGTGAACAGCGGCGCGGCGCTCCACACCCGCTGCACGAGCCCGGGCGCCACCACGGCCAGCGCGAAGAATCCCATCACCACGCTCGGGATCCCCGCGAGGATCTCGATGACGGGCTTCAGCCAGCGCCGGGCGCGGGGTCCCGCGTACTCCGACAGGTAGATCGCGGCGCCCAGCCCCAGCGGTGTTGCCACGAGCATGGAGATGAGGGTCACGGCCAGCGTTCCCCCGACGATCGTCCGCAGGTCGTACAGCCCCCGGCGCGGGAACCAGCCGTCGGACCAGAGGGCCGCTGGGTCCACGTCGATGGCGAAGGAGATCGCGCGTCCGGCGAGCGACAGGACGATCGCCGCGCTGATCACCACCGAGAACGCGGCGGCGCCGAAGAACAGGCCTCGGATCACGCGCTCCCGACGATGGCGAGCGGGGCTGCCCGACAGGTCGATCGCCGGCGAGCTCAGGCGCCGCTCCATGCGGACTGGGTCGCGGCGATGCGGTCGGCGGGCAGGTCCACGTACCCGGCCTGCTCGACGGCGGCGATCCCCTCGCCGGACACGTAGTAGTCAACGAACGCCTTCAGCGCCGGGTTCTCTGAGGCCTTCGCCGTGTTGACGTAGATGTACAGCGATCGACTCAAGGGGTAGCTGCCGTCGGCGATGGTGTCGGCGGTGGGTGCCACACAGCCGCTCCCGCCGTCGATCTCGAGCTCTTTCACGGAATCCGCGGCGCTCTGCGCGAAGGCGAACCCGACCCAGCCGAGCGACGAATCCGAGCCCTCGATGCCCTGGATGATCACGTTGTCGTTGGGCGAGGACTGGTAGTCCGGGCGCGTGACGGCGGCCTTCTCCGCAGCCAGCCCGTTGGCGACGCCCGTGTCCTCGAATCCCGCCAGCTCGACGAAGGCATCGTAGGTGCCGGACTCCTCGCCCGGGCCGGTGATGTCCAGCGGCGCGTCCGGGTAGTTGCCGTTGCCACCGACCTTCGCGGCCAGGGCCTCTGCGTCGCTCCAGTTCTGGAAGCCCTCGGCTTCCGGACCGATCAGGGCGTACAGATCGCCGAGGTTCAGGCACGTGACGGTGTCGTTCGCGGGATTCGTCATGACGGTGATGCCGTCGAGGCCGATCTCGAGCTCCACGTAGTCGATGCCCGCGTCCTTGCAGGTCGCGGCCTCGTCGGGCGCGATCGGGCGGGAGGCGTCACTGATGTCGGTCTCTCCGTTACAGAACAGGGCGAACCCGTCGCCGGTGCCCGGCCCATCGACGTTGATGGTGACGTCGGGGTTGTTCTCCCGGAACAGCTCGGCGACCAGCGACGAGATGGGCTCGACCGTCGACGAACCCGACACCACGATGTTGCCCGACAGGGGCGTGTCGCCGCCTGCCGATCCCGT
>JBDUEF010000013.1:0-29519 GCA_040002535.1 Actinomycetota bacterium
GGATCCTCGACGAGTCGATCGCGCAGCCGCGGCCGCGGTACTTCGCGTTCATCGGTTCGAGCGGGCTGGAGATCGGCGCCATCGCCGACCTGCTGGCGCACACCTACGACATCAACCTGGCGGTGGATGCGCGTGCCGCCACGAAGATCGAGGAGCAGGCCGTCCGGTGGGCGGGGGAGTTCATCGGCTTCCCCGCCGCGACGGGCGCGTTCACCAGCGGTGGCACGATCAGCAACGTGACGGCGCTGGCGGCCGCGCGGGAGCGTGCGCTGCCGGGCTCCCGCACCGACGGCGTCGGCGCCCGCCGGATCGCCGTGTACTGCTCGGTCGAGGTGCACCACTCGGTCACGCGAGCCGTGGAGCTGCTGGGCATCGGCTCGGCGAACCTGCGAGCCCTTCCCATCGACGGGGAGCACCGGATGCAGGTGGAGGCGCTCGCCGACGCGATCGAACGCGACGTCGCCGATGGCGTCACGCCCATCGCCGTGGTGGCGACGGCGGGCACCACATTGACGGGCGCGATCGACCCGATCCGCCGCATCGTGCAGGTGTGTGCCGCCCGAAGGGTGTGGGTGCACGTGGATGGCGCGTACGGCCTGCCTGCCGCCGCCGTCGCGGCGGTGACGCCCCGGTTCGATGGCCTGGACGGTGCGGACTCCGTCAGCGTGGACGCCCACAAGTGGCTGTACCTGCCGAAGGCCTGCGGCATCGTGCTGGTGCGAGAGGGCGCCGATCTGGCGAACGCGTTCGCCCACGAGGAGGGGTACCTCCCCCACCAGCAGCACGAGCTGCACGCCGCCGACATCACGTTGGAGTACTCTCGGCCGTTCCGTGCGCTGAAGCTGTGGCTCGCGTTCCGCGCACACGGTGCCGCGCAGTTCCGAGCCTCGATCGAGCGCAACCTCGCGCAGGCCCGGCTGTTGTACGACGCCGTGGAGCGCGCCGACGACCTTGAGACGAGCGGACATCCGCCGCAGCTGTCGATCGTGCCGTTCCGCCACCGCCTCGATGGGGTCGAGGACCTCAACGCGCATAACCAGGCGCTGGCGGAGGCGCTCCAGGCCGATGGACGGGTGTATCTGGCGTCGGCTCTGATCGACGGCGAGGTGTGGCTGCGCCCCTGCTTCGTGAACTTCCGCACGACCGAGGAGGACGTCCTTGCCCTGGTGGACATCACCCGTGAGCTCGGCGCGAAGCTCGCCGCCGGCACCTAGGCGTTGATCGCCGTCAGGAACGCCACGCCGACGAGGATCACGACGGCCCCTGAGCGCTGCACGCGGCTCAGCCGCTCGTGGAACAGCACGTAGGCCCCGATCGCGGCCACCGCCGCGAACTGCGAGGCCAGGACGGCGGCCACCGCGATCCCGTGCCGGGCGCCGATCGCGTAGGACGCCATCCCTGCGATCTCGCACAGACCCGCCACCACCACCAGGGGTGCCGATCGGCGAGTCAGACGCAGCTTGCCTCGCACGGCGATCGGCAGCGCGACGAACAGCGTTCCCAGGACGCGGGCCGGCAGGATCACCCACGCCACGGGCAGCAGATCGCTCACGCGACCCGAGGTGTACAGCCCCACGCCGAAGGTCGCCGCCGCGCCGATCGCCATCAGCGTCGACCGGATCGGCTGCAGGTTCTCGACCTCCTGCTCTTCGGCGGGGTGCGCGGCCAGCACGATCCCGAGGGCGATCAGCACCAGCAGGAGCGCGGTCGGCACGCCAAGGGCCTCGCCGGCGGCGACCGCCAGCAGTGCTGCGATCGCGCCCTCGGTCGACGCGAGCGGCGAGACGATCCCGACCTTGCCGATCCGCAGCGCCTCGTACACGAGCGCGAGGCCGGCGACGTTCATCGCGCCCGAAAGCAGGAGCCACGCGCCCACGGAGCGGGTCAGGCCGTCGGGGACGCCGGTCGCGAGCGCCACCGGCAGCGCGATCGCCAGGCCGCTCAGCATCACCCACGCCAGCACGGTGCCGGCACCCAGCATGCGGCTGGAGCGGCTCGAACACAGGGTGGCGGTGCCCCACATCACCGCAGCGCCGAGGCCTCCGAGGATCGCGATCACCGGAGTAGTATGCGGCGGCGATGGTCGGCGACGACGAGCTCCTCCCCGCAGAGCGGAAGGTTCAGGAGGCGCTCGGCGACCTGCCGCTGGACTTCCGCGCGATGGCGGTGGTGTCCAATCTGTTCCGCAGCTCCGCCGCCATCCGCCGTCACATGGAGGCGAAGATCCTGGCGGCCGACCGCCTCTCGTGGACGTCGTTCGTCGTGCTGTGGGTGCTGTGGGTGTGGGGCGATCTGGAGGCGCGGGAGCTTGCCGCGGCCGTCGGCATCAGCCGTCCCACCGGCACCGGTGTCGTGAAGACCTTGGAGGCGCGCGGCTACGTGCGACGTCGGAAGGGCGCCAGCGACGGCCGCATGGTGATCGTCTCGCTCACCGCCCAGGGCCGACGGAAGATCGAGCATCTGTTCCCCCGGTTCAACGCCGAGGAGGTCGCCGTGACCGACCACCTGGGGACCGATGAGCAAGAGGCGCTGGCGACGATGCTGCGCTCCATGCTCCGCCGCGTAGGAGCCGAGGACAAGGCCGTGTCCTGAATCGAGCATCGACCCCGGTCGGTCAGCGGTCCTTGCCCACCACCGACATCGCGAGGGCGGCGTAGAGGGCGACGCCGTCAGCCATCACCGGCTCGTGCACGATCATGCGGTTGGAGTGGTTGGGGACCGGTTCGTACGCATCCGGATCGCCGGCACTCAGGAACACCATCGCGCCGGGCACCTGCTCCAGCACGTACGAGAAGTCCTCAGCACCCATCACCGGTTCGTCCATGATCTCGGCACGATCGGCCCCGACCAGGCCGCTGGCCACCTCGATCGCACGCGCAGCCATGCCCGCGTCGTTCAACGTCGGGGGGTAGCCGGGCTCGATCGCCACCTCCGCCGCCACTCCGTGCGCGGCCGCGACGCCCTCGGCGACCACCCGGATCTGCCCCAACACCGCCTCACGAACGTCCGCCGATAGCGTCCGCACGGTTCCCTCGAGCATCGCGGTCTCGGGGATGACGTTGGTCGTCGTCCCCGCGTCCACGTGTGCGACCGTCACCACCGCGGGATCGAAGACGGAGACCCGTCGGGTAACCATCGTCTGCAGGGCGGTACCGATCTCGAGCAGGGCCGGGATCGGATCGAGCGCCAGGTGTGGGGAGGAGGCGTGGCCGCCCCGCCCACGCACCACCACGCGGAAGACGTCCGCGGACGCGAGCATCGCGCCCGGCCGAGTCAGGATCCGGCCCGCCGGCCAGTAGGTGATCACGTGCAGGGCGAAGGCGGCGTCGGGGAGAACCGGTTCCAAGATGCCCTCGTCCAGCATCACCTGTGCGCCGGCGAACCCCTCTTCGCCTGGTTGGAACATCAACACCACCCGTCCGGCGAGCTCGCTCCGCCGTTCGGAGAGGATCCGTGCGGCGCCGAGCAGCATGGCGACGTGGGTATCGTGCCCACAGGCATGCATCGCACCCTCGATGCCGGAGGAGAACGACAGACCGGTCTCCTCGGCGAGCGGCAGGGCGTCCATGTCTGCGCGCAGGATCACGGTCGGCCCTTGGTCCTCCTCGAGCGTGGCGACCACCGACGAGCAGCCGCTCCCGGTCGTGACCCGATAGCCGAGCCCTTCCAGCGCGGACAGGATCACCGCCTGCGTGTGCGGCAGATCCAGACCGATCTCCGGATGTCGGTGGATACGGCGGCGGAGCTCCACCGTCTGGGGCTGCAACCCGAGGGCAGCGGTCGCGATCGCGTCGTTCGCAGCATCCATGTGAGCTAGCGGGTGGTCACCGAGACCGGCATCCGCTTGATGCCGTTGACGAAGTTGGAGCGGATCCGCTCCACCGGCCCCGCCGGTTCGATCGAGCGCAGGCGAGGCAGCAGCTCCTGGAACAGGATCTTCGTCTCCAGCCGCGCCAGGTGGGCTCCCAGGCAGAAGTGCGGGCCGCCGGGCCCGAACGTCACGTGGTCGTTCGGCCGCCGCGTCACGTCGAACCGGTCGGGGTCGGCGAAGACCTCCTGGTCGCGGTTCGCGCTGACGTACCAGGTCACCACCTTATCGCCGGCCTTGATCGCCTTCCCGCGGAGCTCGTGGTCCCTGGTCGCCGTTCGCCGGAAGTGCAGGACCGGCGTGGCCCAACGCAGGATCTCCTCGGTGGCGGGGGTGATCAGCGCAGGATCGTCTTGCAGCATCCGCATCTGTTCGGGGTTCTCCATCATCGCCAGCATGCCGCTGCTGATCGTGTGGCGCGTGGTCTCGTTGCCGGCGATCATCAATAGCGAGAAGTAGTTGTGGTAGTCGGCAGGGGACAGGATGCCCTCCGACTGCGCCACCGTGAGGGCCTGGATCACGTCGTCGGCGGGATCGGCCTCACGGAGCTCACGCTGGCGGTCGGCGTAGGCCCACACCTCCAAGGCGGCGGGGGAGCGGAACGGCAGGTGCCGGTACTCCTCGGTGTCGACCTGGTCGACCACTGCTGCCGACATCTCGGGGTCCTGGTTCGCGATCATCTTGTCGCCCCACCCGATCAGTTGGGGTGCGTCGTCCTGGGGCACCGTGAAGATCGAGCACAGGAACCGGATCGGCAGCTCGCGGCTGATCTCGCCGACGAAGTCGAACTCCCCCTTGTCCAGCGCCCGGTCCAGCACGCCCTGCGCCACCTCGCGGATGAAGTCCTCGTACCTGCCAACCCCCCGGGCCGAGAACCGCTTCGACGTGACCTGGCGGAGCTGCGTGTGGCGCGGGGGGTCGCACTCCAGCATGGACCGCCGACGGTGCAGCTGCTCCTCGTCGAGCTCCTCAAGGGCCACCGCGCCGATCTCCGAGGAGTAGGTCTGCCAGTCCATGTGAACAGTGGTGAGGTCGTCGTAGCGCGTCACCGCCCAGAAGCCGGCGTTGCCGGCGGGCTCAGGGTGCCAGGAGACCGGCTCATCGCGGCGGAGGTGGTCGAACCACTCGAACGGCACGCCGTTCACGTAGCTGTCGGGGTTCACCAGGTCGATCTGGTCGCGCGTGGCGGACATCCGTTCTCCCTCTCGGCTGCGCCCCCGTGCGGCGCGAGGGTATTTTGCTACCGAACGACCTGCCGGGCAAGCGCGGGGCCCGTAGGCTCTGGACCATGTCTGAGCTGGAGGAACCGATCCGCCGGTATTACGACGCGGGAGCTGAGCAGGGGCGCCTGCGGGAGAGCCCGTTGGAGCGGGACCGGACCCGACGCCTGCTGCACCGGTTCCTCCCCGCCCCGCCGGCCCGGATCGCCGACGTGGGGGGCGGACCCGGCGGGCACGCGCTGTGGCTCGCGGAGCGGGGCTACGACGTGGCGCTGCTGGATGCGATGTCGTTGCACGTGGATCAGGCGATCGCCGCCGGGGTCAAGGAGGCCGTGGTGGGCGACGCTCGGAGCCTTCCGTGGGAGGACGCCGGCTTCGACGCTGTGCTGCTGTTCGGGCCGCTGTACCACCTCACCGAGGGTGACGACCGGCTGCGAGCGATGTCGGAGGCGGCCCGCGTCGTGCGCCCCGGCGGCGTCGTCATGGCCGCGGCCATCTCGCGGTTCGCCTCGTTCGTCGACGGGCTCGTGCACAGGCGGTTCGCGGATCCCGCGTTCCGAGAGGTGGTGGACCAGGACATCCAGGACGGCCAGCATCGCAATGCGGGTGGGATGCCGGGCTGGTTCACCACCGCCTTCTTCCACACGGGCGACGAGCTGGCCACGGAGGTCGGCCAGAGCGGGCTGATCCTGCGCGCACTGCTGGCGGTCGAGGGCCCCGGCTCCGCGCTGGCCGACGACACCCTGCTGGAGGCGGACCCGGCTGCCTGGTCTGGCCTCCTCGACATGATCCAGCGCGTGGAGGCCGAGCCGTCGCTGCTGGGGCTGTCCTCGCACATCATGGCCGTCGCGCACCGCCCCCGCCGGAGCGCCTGATGGCGAACATGGCCCCGCTGCCCAGGGAGCAGCACCCTGAGCTCGAGGAGCTGTTCGCCCACTACGACCGGACGCTCGGTTTCGTGCCGAACAGCTTGTTCACGATGGCGCGTCGTCCGGAGATCCTCCGCGCGTTCAGCGAGCTCATCACGCAGATCTGGAACACCGGCACGCTGCCGAAGGCGTTGAAGCCACTCGTGGGCATCATTGCCAGCGTGGCTGCCGGGTGCCGCTACTGTCAGGCGCACGAGGCCGTCGATGCGTCCGAGCGCGGGGTGAACCGAGAGAAGATCGCCGCGATCTGGGACTTCGAACGCTCGCCGCTGTTCGACGAGGGCGAGCGGGCAGCGCTCCGGTTCGCGCGCGACGCGTCCCTGGTGCCCAACGAGGTGACGCCCTCGCATTTCGCGGAGCTGCGCCGGCACTGGGACGATGGCCAGATCGTGGAGATCCTGGCTGTCGTGGGTCTGTTCGGCTTCCTGAACCGGTGGAACGACTCCATGGCCACCGACCTTGAAGAAACCCCCTTCGACCTCGCCGCGCGCGCGTACGGGGAGCGGTGGGGTCCAGGGAAGCACGCCGTTCAGAAGAACGGCAGGTAGTACTCGAGCTCCCAGCGGGTGACGTCGGTGGTGTCGGGATCGTCCACGACGGCCACGTAGCGCTCCCACTCGGCCCGCTTCAGCATGGAGAACGCCGTCACCAGATCGCTGCCGAGCGCCTCGCACAGGTAGGTGTCGGCCTGCATGGCGGACAGGGCTGCGTCGAGGTTCGGCGGGATCCGCACGTCGCTGTTGGGAGCCTCGCCCACAGGCTGGGGCGCCGGCAGGGCCAGTTCCCGTTCCACGCCGTCGCGGGCCACGTGCAGGAGGGCTGCGGCGGCCAGGTAAGGGTTGGCGGCCCCGTCGGATGTTCGCTGCTCCAGGCGAGTAGCCTGACCCCGAGCCGACGGGACGCGCACCGTGACGGTGCGGTCATCGTGGCCCCAGTTGGCCCAGTAGCCGTTGAGCATGTCGGGCTGCAGGCGTTTGTAGGCGTTCACGCTCGGCGCGAAGATCGCCGCCGTGCCGGTGTGGTGCGCCAGCACGCCCGCGATGCATCGCCGCGCCAGGTCCGACAGCCCCTCCGGATCGGCCGGGTCATGGAACGCGTTCGAGCCGTCCGCGCGCCGGAAGCTGAAGTTCAGGTGCAGCCCGCTGCCACCGCGGTCCCCGAACGGCCGGCCGATGAACGTGGCCAGCTTGCCGTGGCTGCACGCGATCTCCCGCGCGATCAGTCGGAACAGGAAGCACTCGTCGGCAGCGGCGATCACGTCCTTGTACCGGATGTTCACCTCGTACGCGGAGTTGTCGAACTCGCTGCCCCAACTTTCCACCGGGAAGCCGCAGGTCTGCGCGGCGCGGACGATCCGGTCGACGCAACCGGTGGGATCGATGGCCATGCCGGTCCCATACACCCGGTGCGAGGGAACCGATACCGGCTGCCAGCCGCCCTCCTCGTCGGGGTCGCATAGGTAGAACTCCGGCTCGAAGGCGACCTGTGGCTCCAGACCCATCGCGCGCCAAGGTTTCACCGCCTCGCGTAGCACCTGCCGGGGATCGATCGAACAGGGCTCGCCCCGGTAGGTGAGGTCGCCGATGCCCACCACCGTGTCGGGCTCCCACCCGGGCCGCAGGGTGTCGCGGTCCAGGTGGGCCTCCACATCAGGCAGTCCGACGTCGAAGTGCAGTCCGGGGATCGGCAGGATCTCCTTGTCGGTGGTGAGCGGGTACACGCCGACGCAGAAGGCAGCCACGCCCTCCTCCGCCGGCTCTCCAAAGAGGTACTTCCCGCGCTCCAGGCCCAGGACATCCGAGAACAGCAGGCGGAGTCGCTTCCCGGCGGTGTCCATCGGCCCCTCCTCGCGTGATGACGCCCGACGATAGCCCGGCGCCGCGGGCATTGCGCGCCGGAATCGTTCGGTAGCAAAATACCCGAATCGCCCGGCGGGAGGGGGCATCGATGACGATCGGGCGGACGATCACGATCGAGGATCTCGAACGCGACCCGTACCCCATCTACGAGCGGCTGCGGGACGAGGAGCCGGTGAGCTGGGTCCCGGCGGTCGGCCTGTGGCTCGTGACCCGCTTCGACGATGTGCGTGGTGTCGACCTGGATCCCGAGACGTTCACGGCGGCCACGGAGCCCTCCACGCTGAACCGCACCATGGGCGTGAACATGCTGGGGATGGAGGGCCCCGAGCAGGAACGCATCCGGCGGATCGTGGAGACGCCGTTCCGGCCCCGGGACGTCGAGCAGCGCACGCAGGGGATGATCCCCGCCCTGGCCCACGAGCTGATCGACGGGTTCTCCTCACGCGACGAGTGCGACCTGTTCCGAGCGTACTGCGACCCCATGTCGGTGCGGTCGCTCCGCTTCATGCTGGGGCTGGACGACGTGGCGTGGGAGGACGTCCTCCGGTGGAACGAGGGGATGATGCCGGGGCTCGCCAACTTCGAGGGCGATGGCGCCAAGCAGGCGCCTGCCGACGAGGCGAGCGCCGCGTTGGGTGACGCGATCGAGGCCGTCCTGGACCGCCTGGAGCGTGAGCCCGACGGGTCCGTGCTGTCGTGGATGCTGCACCACGACGTCGACGACGATCGCATGACCCGCCAGGAGATCGTGGCCAACACCAAGCTGATGCTGTCGGGAGGTCTGCAGGAACCACGTGACGTGATCGCGCTGGCGATGTGGGCGGTGCTGTCGCACCCGCAGGCCCACCGCGACGTGCTGGCGGATCGCTCGCTCGTGAGGCCGGCGGTGGAGGAGACGATGCGGTGGGCCGGGCCTGTGGGGACCTCTACCCGGCAGACCACGCGTGGCGTGCGCCTGGCCGGGGTTGAACTGGAGGAGGGCGCCCTCCTGGGGGCGGTGCTGTCCTCGGCCAACCGCGATCCCCGGCGGTTCACCGAGCCAGACCGCTTCGATGTGCACCGCAAGGAGGGCCAGCACCTCGCTTTCGCCGCCGGCACGCACTTCTGCCTGGGAGCGTGGTTCGGGCGCCACCTGGCGCGCGTGTCCATGGAGATCCTGTTCGAGCGGCTGCCTGGGCTCCGGCTGGATCCCCAACGGCCGGTGACCTGCCGGGGCTGGGAGTTCCGAGCGCCCGATTCCCTGTGGTTGCGGTGGTAGACATATCCATGCCTTGTGGATATGCTTCGATGCATGCGGACCACGATCCGTCTCGAGGACCAGCTCCTCGCGGAGGCGAAGGCCCTGGCCGCACGCACGGGCCGGACGTTAACGCAAGTGATCCAGGACGCACTGCAGCAAGCCCTCGCACCTCCCGGCGATCGCACCGCGAGACCGCTCAAACTGCCGACCTTCGACGGCCGAGGTGTGCGACCCGGCGTGGATCTGGACGACTCCGGTGGACTGCTCGACCTGATGGAGGACCATGCTCGTCCCTGACGCCAGCGTATTGGTCTACGCCTACCGGGAGGACACCGCCGACCACCAGGCCTACATGGCATGGCTCGAGGGGGTCGCAGCCGCCGAGGCGCCCTTCGGTCTGGTGGATCAGGTGCTCAGCGGCTTCCTGCGGGTCGTGACCCACCCCCGGATCTTCGACCCTCCGAGCCCGATCCATCACGCGCTGCGCTTCGTCGAGGAGCTCCGTGCTCGGCCCAACGCCACGAGGATCGCGCCGGGCGCACGCCACTGGGGCATCTTCACGGGCCTGTGCCGCGACGCGGGCGTGAAGGGCGGCCTCGTGGCCAACGCGTATCTCGCCGCTCTGGCGATCGAGTCCGGCAGCGAGTGGATCACCACGGACCGCGACTTCGCTCGCTTCCCCGGTCTGCGCTGGCGTCCTCCTCTGGACGGATGACGCATACGGCGAGGGTGCCGGCGCGCGCTGAGACGGTCGGGTCGCTGCTGCGGCCGGCGAACCTGCGGCGGGCGGTCGAGGCCTTCTATGAGTCGGGGCACTCCGTGGTGCTGGACGAGGAGCGCCGCCGCGACCGTGCGGAGCTGATCGCCATCGAGGACGAGTCGATCCGGGCCGTCGTGCAGCGGCAGATCGACTGCGGCCTGGACGTCGCCACCGACGGTGAGTTCCGACGATGGATGTTCCAGAACTCGTTCTGGGACGCGGTGACGGGGGTGCGCACCGACAAGGTGGTCCGCTTCCGCGGCGATCAGGGCCAGGAACTGGAACTGCACGTGCCGGTCGTCGTCGAGCGCTTGCGGGTGGTGGACTCGCCCGCAGCGCGGGAGGCCGGATTCCTGGCGACGGTTGCGGGAGCGCACCCGTTCAAGGTCACCTTCCCGGCCGCCTCGCTGTTCACCCATCCGCTCACGACGGTGGCAGGACTCGACCGGAACGGGTACGCCGATCAGGCCGAGTTCGTGCGCCACGCGATCGAGATCGAACGAGGCCTCGTGGCCGACGCCATCGCAGCGGGCGCCCGCTCCGTGCAGTTCGACTTCCCCTTGTATCCCTACCTAGTGGATCCGGCGTGGATCGCCCGGTTCGCCGAGGCCGACCACGGCGTGGACAGGCTCATGGAACGTGCCCTCGCCGCCGACGCGGCCGTCCTGGAGGGGATCCCCGACGACGTCGCCGTCGGCCTGCACATCTGCCGCGGTAACTACCGCTCGTCGTGGATGTGTGAGGGCTCGCTGGAGCCGGTGGCCGAGCGCGTGTTCGGCGGCCTGCCGTACGACGCCTTCCTCGTCGAGTGGGACGACCTCGGTCGCGACGGCGGGTTCGAGCCGGTCCGGCATCTCCGAGACGACGCCATCATGGTGATGGGCATCGTGAGCTCGAAGACGCCCGCACTGGAGGACGAGGACGACCTCGTGCGCCGGATGGAGGAGGCCGCCACTCTCGCGGGCGGCATGGAACGGCTGGCGATCAGCCCGCAGTGCGGGTTCGCGAGCGTCATGGTCGGCAACGAGACGAACGAGGACGCCCAGTGGCGCAAGCTCGAGCTGGTCGGCCGGGTCGCCGATCGCCTGTGGGGGTGACGCGAACCGCTCAATCGCGACGGGGCGGCCTGATCCCCCGGAACTCCCAGTCGCCGCCGAAGGCGGTGGACTCGACCTCTTCCGAGGAGCTGGGTTGGGCGCCCACGTCCTCGCGGATCGGCGTGTCTCCCTCCACGATCTCGTTGCGCAGCGTGCCGAGGCCCTCCACCTCGACCTCCACGACGTCGCCGGGCTGCACGGGCCGGGAGTTCGCCGGCGTGCCCGACAGGATCACGTCGCCGGGCAGCAGGGTGATCGTGCGGGCGATGTCGGCGACCAGGTAGTGCATGTCCCAGATCATCTCGTCGGTGCTGCCGTCCTGGACGGGCGCGCCGTTCACCAGCGTACGGATCGACTTGCCGTGGAAATCCCAGTCGGTCACCAGGCCGGGTCCCAGCGGGCACAGGGTGTCGGAGCCCTTCACGCGCAGCATGGATCCGGCGTCGGTGTCGCGGAAGTCGTGCAGCCCGTAGTCGTTCGCGATCGTGTATCCCCGGATGTGCCGGGCGGCCTCGTCGAGCGCCACGTGTCTGGTCTCGGTGCCGATCACGATCGCGATCTCGCCCTCGTAGTTGAGGTAGCGGCACCGGGGCGGGCGCACGACCTGCCCACCGTGCGCGTTGAGCGCGCTGATCGGCTTGTGGAAGTACGTGGGGGCGGTCGCCAGCGTCGCGCCGAACTCGGCGCGGCGGCTCTCGTAGTTCAGGTGCACGCAGACGATCTTCGTGGGAGCCACCGGGGGGAGGTGCACGGCCTCGTCTAGCGGGAGGCGGCGTCCGTCCTCGGCCACGAGCTCCCCGCCCTCCCGCACGACGTCCGCGGGTATCCCGTCAAGCACGATCCGGCGGGTCTCCACTCGTCCTCCTCCACCTCGCATCGGGCAAGCTCGCACCGGCGCCCAACGGCCGAACGGTAGTATGCCTCCGTGGCGGAGCTGCAGGGGTTCATGCACCCGAGGTCGAGCTCGGGCGAGGCCTCCATCGTGCCCCCGCCGCCGTGGCACTACTCCGGCGACGTTCTCACCCTGGAGTACCGCACCGACCCCGCGCGGGTCGCCGCGTTGCTGCCGCCGGGTGTGCACCCGGCGCCGGAGGACCCCGGTGCGGTGGCCCTGATCTGGGCCGACTGGCAGAGCTGCTCCGACGGGGGCGGCGAGCTGCTGGATCCCGTCCGCTCCCAGTACAAGGAGTGCTTCGTCGTGGTGCGGTGCTCGTATGGGGGCGCGACGTACTCGCGGTGCGTGTTCATCTGGGTGGACAAGGACTTCGCGCTCGCGCGCGGGTGGTACCAGGGGTACCCGAAGAAGCTCGGCGCGATCTGGATGACGCGGCCGGTCACCGTCGGCAGGGCCGGACCTCGGCTGGCACCCGGGGGCGTGTTCGGCGCCACGCTGGCCGCCAACGACCGCCGCCTCGCGGAGGGGCGCCTGCGCCTCACCGCTGAGTCGGAGACCGGCGGGTTCGTGAACGCCCTGCCCATGCTGCACTCCCGGTGGATGCCCTCGATCGATCCCGCCGCCGCTCCGTCGATGGACGAGCTGGTCACCATGGGTAGCCGCGACGTGGAGCTCGGGCCGGCGTACACGGGCGAGCCCGACGTGCATCTATTCGAGGCGCCCGGCGAGGAGCTGGCAGCCCTGCAGCCCCACGAGCTGATCGCGGGCTACTGGCGGCAGGTGGGCGCGACCTTCGCCGGCGGCGAGCGGCTCGCCTGATGCGGCTCCTGCGCTTCCGGTACGGCGACCGGATCGCCACCGGGGCGATCCTCGAGGACGACACGATCCGCGTGCTGGAGGGCACCTTCTTCGAGCGGCCGATCCCCACCGGTGAGGAGATCCCCCTCGATGACGTCCATCTGCTGGCGCCCGTGCTGCCCTCCAAGATCCTCGGTGTGGGCAAGAACTACCAGTCCCACACGCCCGAGCCCGGCGCTGCCGTGCCGGAGGAGCCGCGCCTGTTCCTGAAGCCCTCGACGGCCGTGATCGGTCCCGGCGACCCGATCCCGCTGCCCTCGGCCAGCCACCGGGTGGAGTTCGAGGGTGAGCTCGCCGTGGTGATCGGGCGTCTGGCGCGACACGTCCGTGCGGAGGAGGCCGGCAGGTACATCCTGGGCCACACGATCGCCAACGACGTGACGCTGCGGGATCTGCAGAGGCCCGACGAGCAGTGGGCCCGCGCGAAGGGCTTCGACGGCTCGTGTCCGCTGGGACCCTGGATCGAAACCGACCTGGATCCGAGCGACGTCTTCATCCAGACGCGTCTGAACGGCGAGCCGCGGCAGCAGGCCACGACGGCCGACATGGTGTTCGGCGTCGCCTCTCTGATCGAGGCCATCACCGAGTTCATGACCCTCCTGCCGGGCGACGTGATCATCACGGGCACGCCCGAGGGGACCGGCACGCTCGCAGCGGGCGATCTGGTCGAGGTCGACGTCGACGGGATCGGCGTGCTGGCGAATCCGGTGGCACCGTGAGCGAGGTGCGATGCCGGTTCGCGCCGGCGCCCAGCGGCTCCATCCACGTGGGGAACGCACGCTCCGCGCTCTTCAGCTGGGCCTTCGCCCGTCACCACGGCGGGACGTTCGTGTTGCGGGTGGAGGACACCGACAGCGGCAGGGTCTCCGAGGAGGCCTTCCACGGGGTGATGGCGTCGCTCCGATGGCTGGGGATCGACTGGGACGAGGGCCCCGACATCGGGGGCCCGCACGGTCCCTACCGGCAGTCGCAGCGAGGGGACCTGTACGACCGGAGCGTCCGACAGCTCGTGGAGCAGGGGGACGCCTATCCCTGCTACTGCACCCCCGAGGAACTGGACGAGCGGCGACGGGTGGCGCAGGCCGCCGGGCGGGCGCCCGGCTACGACGGCAGGTGCCGGACGCTCACCGAGGCGGAGCGGGCCACCCGCGAGGCCGACGGCCGTCCGAAGGTGATCCGGTTCGCGATGCCACAGCGCGATCTCACGGTCGAGGACCTCGTGAAGGGGGACGTGCATTTCGCGGCGGGGGCGTTGCAGGACTTCGTGCTGCTGCGCAGCGACGGCTCGCCGGTGTTCCTCCTGGCGGTGGCGGTCGATGACATGATGATGGGGATGACCCATGTGATCCGGGGCGAGGATCTGCTGGCCAGCGCCCCCCGCAATGCGGCCGTGATCGAAGCGCTGGGCGGCACGGCGCCCCGCTACGGGCACCTCCCGTTGCTGGTGGGCGCCGACCGCCAGCCTCTGTCCAAGCGGCACGGGTCGACCTCGGTGGAGGCCTTCCAGGAGCAGGGCTTCCTGCCGGAGGCGCTGGTGAACTACCTGGCGCTGCTGGGCTGGTCGATGGACGCGGAGACCACGTTCCTCACGAAGGAGGAGCTGGTGGCCGCCTTCGACCTGTCCCGCGTCTCCTCCAACCCCGCCGCCTTCGACACGAAGAAGCTCGAGTGGATGAACAACCACTACATCCAGGGACTCGATCACGAGGAGCTGGCCGCGCGCTGCCTGCACTTCCTCACCGCCGCCGGCCTCTCGCCGGACCTGGACCTGCTGCGGCGCGCGATGCCGCTGGTGCGCGAGCGCATGAAGCGGCTCACGGAGTCCGTGGAGCTGCTGACGTTCCTGTTCACCGACGACGTGGAGCTCGATGAGAAGGCGCGCGCGGTGGTGGCGAAGGCTCCCGAGGGCTACCTGGGGCGGGTGGCGCAGACGCTGACGTCGATGGAGCCGTGGAGCGCAGGGGCCATCGGTGCCGCGCTGGACTCGCTGGGGGAACGGGAGGGCCTGAGCAGGAAGAACGCCTTCCAGCCGGTGCGGGCCGCCGTCACCGGGTCCACGGTGTCGCCGCCGCTGCCCGAGTCGATGGAGCTGCTGGGACGGGACCGGACCTTGGCAAGGCTCGGGCCCCCTTGAGGCGCTCGGCGCTGACACTTGCCTGTCTGTTCGCCGTGCTGGTCACCGATGTCGCGGCAACGTCGCGCGTGGCCTCGGCGCAGTCGACGGCCGCGCGCACGATCGCGCGCCCCGACATCGTGTGGAAACCGATCCCGTTCGGCGCGCCTCGCAAGCGCCAGATGGCCCGATACTCCAAGCGACACTACGGTCACCGAACCTACGAGCTCACCGATCCCAAGGTGATCGTCGAGCACTACACGGATGGCACGACCTTCCAAGGTGCATGGAACACCTTCGCGTCCAACGCGCTCCACCTGGGGGAGAAGCCGGGCACCTGCGCGCACTTCATCATCGACACCGACGGCACGATCTACCAGCTCGTGCGGCTGCGCATCCGCTGCCGCCACGTGATCGGGCTGAACCAGACCTCGGTGGGGATCGAAGACGTGGGGACGAGCGACGGCCAGATCCTGCGCAACGACGCCATGATGCGATCGTCCCTGCGGCTCACGCTGTGGTTGATGCAGCGCTACGGCATCAACGTGGGCAACGTAATTGGTCATGCCGAGAGCCTGATGAGCCCGTATCACCGCGAGCTGTATCCGTCGTGGCGGTGCATGACCCACTCGGACTGGCTGCATCGCGATATGAAGAACTACCGGCGCCGGCTCCGCGATCTGGCGCAGGCCGAAGGGGTGCCCGGCGGTGCCGGGCCGGTGTGGGGTACCGACTGCTCCTGAACCCGTCGCTCCGCCGAGGCCGGTAGGGTCTGGCCCCATGAACGCCTCTCGAAGGTTCGCAGTGGTGACGCTGTGGACCGTGGTGGCCCTTGCCTGCTCGGGCAGGGGCGGGCCGCCACCCGCTCGAACCGACGGGGCGGAGAGCCCCTCATCGCTCGGGAGTCCGAGCCCGGTGTCGCCGGGCCTGGAGACGATCGACCACCTGGTCTTCATCGTGCAGGAGAACCGGTCGTTCGATCACTACTTCGGGACCTTCCCCGGGGCCGACGGCATCGCGTTGCGCGCCGACGGCACGCCGAGGGCCTGCGTGCCCGACCCCGGCCTCGGTCACTGCTCCCGGCCCTACCACGACGCCAACCAGATCCAGGAGGGCGGACCGCACGACCACCCGGCCGCGATCACCGACATCAACGGCGGCGCGATGGACGGGTTCGTCGAGGCGGCAATGCGTCACGCGGGCTCCTGCGCGTCCGACCGCACGGACCCGGCGTGCGCGGGCCTACTGGGCCCGCAGCAGCAGCCGGATGTCCTGAGCTACCACACCCGAGCGGACATCCCGAACTACTGGGCGTACGCAGAGCGGTTCCAGCTCGAGGATCGGATGTTCGGACCCACCGATTCATGGACGCTGCCAGCGCACCTGTTCCTGGTGTCGGGGTGGAGCGCGTTCTGCCCCGACCCCACCGACGCCATGAGCTGTCGCTCGAACCTGGATCTGGCAGCGGCCGGCCAGCAGCACCGATACGGGCGGGACCCGATCTATGCCTGGACCGACATCACGTACCTCCTGCACGCGGCCGACGTGAGCTGGGCGTACTACGTGGGACGCGGCACGTGTGTGGACCCGCCCTGCCAGGACAGGAAGGCCGGACCCTACGGGACCACCCCGTCGGGGAAGAACACCCTGCCGGGGTTCACCACCGTCAACGAGAACGACCAGCTCGGCAACATCCAGTGGCACTCCGACCTCGTCCGGCAGGCGGCCGCCGGCGATCTTCCGTCGGTGTCGTGGGTGATCCCGGGCAATCTTGCGAGCGAGCATCCAGGGTCCGGGACGCCGATCAGCGACGGCCAGGCATACGTGACGACCATGATCAACGCACTGATGAAGGGGCCGGATTGGGACCACACCGCCATCTTCCTCACGTGGGACGACTGGGGCGGTTTCTACGATCACGTGGAGCCGCCGGTGGTGGATGAGAACGGCTACGGACTCCGGGTGCCCGGCATCGTGATCTCCCCGTGGGTCAAGCAGGGGATCGATCACCAGACGCTCTCGTTCGACGCCTATCTGAAGCTGATCGAGGACCGCTTCCTGGGTGGCCAGCGGCTCGACCCCGCCAGCGACGGCCGGCCCGACCCACGGCCGACCGTACGGGAGGATGTGCCGATCCTGGGCGACCTGTCCGACGCCTTCGACTTCACGCAGACCCCACTGCCGCCCCTGATCCTGGACCCGAGGCCCTAGCCGCCTTCAGCCCTCGCAGCTCACGGGGTGCGCGGCGCTCAGGCACGTGTCGTTCCCGTCGCCACCGTCGATCTGGTTGGTGCCGATGTCGCCGTCCAGCACGTCGTCGCCCGCGTCCCCGAAGAGATCGTCGTCGTTGAAGCCCCCGTAGAGGCGGTCGTTGCCGTCCCCTCCGTGGATCTTCTCGTTGCCGTCCCCACCGTAGGCCGCGTCGTCACCCGGCCCACCCATGATGGTGTCCGAGCCGCTGCCGCCGTGCATCGCGTCGTTGCCGTCACCGCCCACCAGCCGGTCGACCTGGCTCTCCCCCGAGAGGAAGTCGTTGCCGTCGCTGCCCAGCAGCACGTCGTCGCCCGCGTCGCCCACGATCACGTCCGTCCCGTCGCCGCCGTCGAGCAGGTCGTTGCCCACGTCGCCGAAGAGCCCGTCGTCGCCGGCCTCGCCGAAGGCCCGGTCGTTGCCGCCTTCGGCGAAGATGGCGTCGTCACCCGCGCCGCCGCAGATCGTGTCGTCACCCTCGGTACCGATCAGGACGTCGTTGCCGCCGATGCCGGCGATCACGTCGGCGCCGGGGGTTCCCAGCAACACATCGTCCCCTTCCGTGCCGACGATGGTGGCGCGCAGGCCGTCGCAGGATGCGCGCAGCGCCGAGGGCGGGGTCGTCGTTCCCGGGTTGGAGGACTCGCAGCCGCTATCGGCGCCCTGGAGACAGGTATCGGCGTCCCCCCCGCCCTCCAGGGTGTTCGTGCCCAGTCCGCCGTCGATCACGTCGGCCCCGGGGTCCCCCTGGAGCGTGTCGTTCCCGTCACCGCCGTAGAGGTGGTCGTCTCCAGGCCCACCGGAGAGGGTGTCGTCGCCCTCGCCTGCCCACAGGATGTCATCGCCGGGCCCACCGGTCACGTCGTCGTCGTCGTTGTGGGAGCTGAGCACGTCGTTGCCCGGTCCACCCCGCAGGACGTCGTCGCCCGGTCCGCTGTTGAGGATGTCGTCGTCGCCCGGTCCTCCGAGCAACGTGTCGACGCCGGGGTCGGCCTGGCCCCCCGTCATCACGTCGTCGCCCGGTCCGCCGATCTCCAGATCGCTCCCGTGCACGCCGAAGAGCCCGTCGTCGCCCGCGCCGCCGTCCATCTTGTCCTCCCCGTCGAGGCCCACGAGGCTGTCGTCGCCCTCGCCGCCGCAGAGTAGGTCGTCGCCGCCCAGACCCACGATCTGGTCGTTGCCCTTCAACCCCACGATGACGTCGGGTCCCTCGGTTCCCTCGATCCGGTCGTCGCCCTCCGTGCCGACGATCGTGGCTGCCTGCCCGAAGCAGCGCGGGACAGAGACGGGGGAGGCGCTCGTGGCCGGCGATACCGTGGGCTCGTCGACCGTCGAACTCCCCACGCATCCCGTCGCTGCGAGCAGGGTCAGGAGCGCGACGGCGTAGACCGGTGGGCGAGTGGTGGACACGGCGGACGGGTTCCTTCGGCTCGTTCGGTGACGCGCATGACACCACAGCTCCGCTGGAGACGACAAGCAGGGCGCCCCGAACGTGGATGCGACCGACGAGCGCCGGCCCGAGCCGCCGGCACGCCTTCGCGCACGCGGCGATCTCAGCCAGGACCACAGCCCTCGGTCAGGGTCCAAGCTGACGATGTCCGCGGTTCCCCCGGCTGCCGCCATACAATCCCCGAGCATGAGCGACCAGCGGGACCGGAGCAGCGTCGAAGCGGAGAACCGGCTGCTCCATCGAGCCATCGAGACCATCACCTCCAGCCTCGAGATGGACGCCGTCTTCGAGGCGACGATCGAGCTGGTCACCGAGACGACCGGCGGCGACGTCTGCTTCCTCTTCCTCTGGGATGCGCCGAACCACCGCCTGGCCCTGCGTGCGGCGTCGGCCCCTTTCAATGATGCGGTGGGAAAGGTGCAGCTCGAGCTGGGGGAGGGGATCTCGGGATGGGTGGCGGAGCACCGCGAGGTGGTCGTGATCCCGAAGGACAAATGGGCGGACTCCCGGTGGAAGTACTTCCCGGAGCTGCGGGGCGAGCTGTTCACCTCGATGCTCTCGGTCCCGATGGTCTCGGGATCGGGTGAGCTGGTCGGTGTCTTCAACGTCCACTCGCGGGGCCGCCATGTGTTCTCCGAGAGCGATGTCGACGTGCTGAGCCTGGTGGCCTCCCTGATCGCCCGGGCCATCGAGAACGCCGACCTGTTCCGCGCGCTCGCCGAGAAGGAGGAGACCCTGCAGCAGCTCGTCCGGAGGACGATCGACGCCCAGGAGGAGGAGCGCCGGCGGCTGGCCACCGAGATCCACGACGGCGTGACCCAGCAGCTGATCTCGATCTGGTACCGATTGCAGGCGTGCGGTACCAGCCTTCGCGCCAACCCCGAGCGCGCTGAGCGCGAGCTGGCAACAGCGCGCGAGCTGGTGGACGCCGCGCTGGGGGAGGCGCGGGTGGCGATCTACGATCTGCGTCCCTCCATGCTCGACGACCTGGGGTTGGCTCCGAGCTTGCGGACCCTGGCCTTCCAGCAGCTGGAGGGGGAGGTCGAGATCGAGCTCGAGGTGGAGGACGTGGAGTCGCTGCCCTCACACCACGAGGTGGCCCTCTATCGCATCGCGCAGGAGGCCGTTACGAACATCCGCAAGCATGCGGATGCGAGCCGCGTGACCCTGGTCCTGCGTGAGGAGACGGGGAGCGTGGTGCTGCTCGTGCGCGACGACGGGCGAGGGTTCCTGACGGGGTCGCCGTACGCGCCCGGACCAGCCACGTCCTTCGGCCTCACGGGGATGAGCGAGCGCGCCGCGCTGATCGGCGGAAGCCTGACGGTTCGGAGCACACCGGGAGAGGGGACCGTGCTCGAGTTGCGGATACCCCGGCAGCCGGTCGAGGTGGCCGGATGAGCCCGCCCGTGCGCATCGTGATCGTGGACGACCATCGGATCGTTCGGGAGGGGCTGCGGGCGATGCTGGACGGGGTCGAGGAGATCGACATCGTCGGCGAGGCGGAGGATCTCGACGGCGCCCTGCAGGCCATCGAGGAGGCACGACCTGACGTGATCCTCCTGGATGTCCGGCTCCAACGCAGCAGCGGGCTCGAGGCGTGCCGCGCCATCATCGAGCGGCATCCGGAGGTGAAGGTCGTCTTCCTCACCGTGTACGAGGACGAACAGTATGTGTTCGAGGCCCTCCGCGTCGGCGCGCGCGGGTACATGCTGAAGAAGGTGGTGTCCGAGGACATCGTCCGCATGCTCGAGGCTGTGCAGGCAGGGGACGTGGTCATCGACCCCGCGCTGGGTGGGCAGATCGCGCAGCGAGCGGCGAGCCTGCGCAAAGGCACGGACTGGCCCGGCGCCCACCTGGGCCTCACGCAACGCGAGGCGGAGGTCCTCGCTCATCTGGTCGACGGCCTCGACAACCGGGCTATCGCGCAGGCCCTGTACATCAGCGAGGACACCGTCAAGTCGCACATGAAGAGCCTCCTGCGGAAGCTGAACGCCAGGGATCGAGGACAGGCCATCTCCATCGCGCTGCGGAGCGGCCTGGTCCCGTAGGCACGGCATGTGCCCCGTGGAGGGCAGCTCACGTTCCCCGGCCACCCATCCGGGGGGGGACCGTATCCCCCCAGCTCTCCCCACACCGGGCCATGGCCCCGAGGACCCTTCCTCCTAGCATCGTGCATACGGACGGACGACGCATGGCGAGGGGATCCGATGAAGCCGGTCATGCTCGGGATCGTGGGAGACAGCGCCGCCGGCAAGACCACGCTCACCTCCGGGATCATGCGTCTCCTGGGCGAGGAGCGCATGGCGGTGATGTGCACCGACGACTACCACCGCTACGATCGCGCCCAGCGGCGGGAGCTGGACATCACGCCCCTCGACGTCGCCTGCAACTACATGGACATCATGGCGCAGCACCTGCGGTTGCTGGCCGCGGGTGAGCCGATCCTGAAGCCGGTGTACCTGCACGAGAACGGCACGTTCGGGCCGCCCCAGTACATCGTGCCCCGCCAGTTCACCATCGTGGAGGGCCTGCTGGGCCTGAGCACCAAGGCCATGCGTGACTGCTTCGCGCTGAAGGTGTACCTGGACCCTCCTGAGCAGCTGCGCCGCCGATGGAAGATCGAGCGCGATTGCACGAAGCGCGGCTACACGGAGGAGCAGGTGATGGCGGATCTGGAGCGACGCGAGCCGGACTCGGCGGCCTTCATCCGGCCGCAGCGCGACGCCGCCGACATGGTCGTGCGCTTCGAGCCTGCGAACGGCGTCATCGACAGCGCCCATCTGTTCATGCGTCTGGAGCTGCGGCCGACGATGTCCCACCGCGACATCGTCGAGCTTGCCGAGAAGGCGTCGGCGGACGGGTGCGCGTCGATCGATCTGACCATGGGCGGTGTGGGGGAGTTCGACGAGCTCGTCGTCTCCGCAGGCATCACGCGGGAGGAGACCGCGCACGTGGAGTCGCTGCTGTGGGACCGCATGGACTTCGATCATCACCTGGAGCGCAGCGACATCGGCACGTTCGTGGAGGGCAACCGTCGTCGGCACTCCGACACCCTGGCCATCGCGCAGCTGTTTATCGCGTATCACCTGTTGGAAGCCGCCGCGGGCCGAGGCGACGAACCACCGAGGACGTGATCGTCCCGGTGGGGGCACGGACCGGATCGATCCTCCTGCGCGACGAGCCCTTGAGGACCCTGGATGCCTCGATCGCCCGCGGGGGCGGGAAGGCGCTGGCCTGGGCGCTCGCGTCCTCGCCCGACGAGGTGATCGACGTGATCACGGCGTCGGGTCTACGTGGCCGGGGAGGAGCGGGCTTCCCGACCGGGGTGAAGTGGCGAACGATCCGCGACGATCCGTGTCCCACGACCTACGTGGTGTGCAATGGGGCCGACGGTGAGCCCGGAACGTTCAAGGACCGCTGGCTCCTTCGTCTGGATCCCTACCAGGTATTGGAGGGGCTTGCGATCGCCGCGCATGCGGTCGGCGCGACGAAGGCGTTCGTCGCGATCAAGGCCAGATTCGAAAAGGAGCTCGACGTCGTGCGGCGGGCGATCGCCGAGATGCAGGGAAACGACATGTTGGGACCGATCCCGGTCGAGGTGATCCGCGGACCCGACGAGTACCTGTTCGGCGAGGAGCGGGCGCTCCTGGAGGTGATCGAGGGGAACGAGCCCCTGCCTCGCATCCTGCCCGCGTACCGGGTGGGACTGTTCGCCACGCGGGGATCCAGCAATCCCACGGCCACCAATAACGTGGAGACGCTGGCGAACGTGCCGCAGATCCTCCGGGAGGGGGCAGCATGGTTCCGCTCGTTCGGCACGGAGAGCTCGCCCGGCACCATGGTGTTCACCGTGTGCGGCGACGTTCGGCGACCGGGTGTCTACGAGCTGCCGCTCGGTACCCCCCTCCGCGTGCTGATCGACGACGTCGGTGGGGGACCGCCCCCGGGACGACGGGTGAAGGCAGTCGTGCCCGGCGCGTCCGGCTCCATCCTTCCGGCGAACCAGCTCCATGTCCCGATGGACTTCGACTCGCTGAAGGCGGCGGGCTCCGGGCTCGGGTCGGGCGGATTCGTCGTGTACGACGACTCCGCCTGCATGGTGGCGGTGACGCTCAGCTTCTCCCGGTTCCTCGCCATCGAGTCGTGCGCGCAGTGCCCGGCCTGCAAGCACGGGGCGGAGCAGATCAACGGGTGCCTTGCGCGGATCGAGGCTGGTGAGGGTTCCGAGGACGACCTCTCCACGGTGCTGGCCCGAAGTGTGAGTGTCACCAGCGGCCAGCGGTGCGCGCTCCCCACCGGCGAGGCGCTGCTGGTGCAGAGCGCACTCAGGAGCTTCGGGACGGAGTTCGGGGAGCACCTCGGCCGGGCATGTCCCCGGCCCCGGCCGCTCCCGTTCCCCAAGATCGTGGATCTCGACCAAGGGGCCCATCGGTTCCTCTACGACGATCGGTATCTGTTGAAGCGGCCCGACTGGACCTACGAGGAGCCGGAGCTCGTGCGGAGCGCGGCCGGCGAGCCCCCGGCGTGAAGGTCGGGGACCTTGCCACCTCTGATCCGCTCCTGGTCGGGCCCGGAGAGTGCCTGCGCGCCGCAGCCCGGGAGATGGCCGCGCACGACGTGGGTGCGGCGGTCGTCGAGGAGCGGGACGGGCTGCTGGGGATCGTGAGCGAGCGCGACATCCTCCGGGCGGTGGCGCAGGGGAGCGACCTGGACCTCACACGTGTCGAGGAGGTGATGACCCGCGATGTCGTGACAGTGGGCCCCGAGTGGGAGGTCTACGAGGCCACCGCCGAGATGGCCGACCACCACATCCGACATCTGGTGGTGCGGGGCGACGGCGATGTGCTGGGCATCCTGTCGGTGCGGGACGTGCTGCTGGCGGGCCAGCGGGTGGAGCTCACCGGCGGCCACTGGGTCGTGTTGCGCGATCCGTTGACGTTCACGATCCGTGAGCGCCGGCGTCTGCAGCGCTATCTGCTGATGCTGCGTGGGCAGCTCCCGGCCGAGTTCGAGCTGGGAGCCCTGATCGGCCTCCTGGTGGGGAGCTGGTCGTTCGAGGGACCGCTCCCAGAGGATCCCGAGGGCCTCCGGTCCCTGCCGGCACAGGACTACGAGCTCCTGCGGGCGGCGGTGCTGGCCGAGCTCCCCGATCTGCAGCGCGCCGTGCACCCGGCTCCGGGTTGGCGGCGGAGATGACGACCCCTACGAAGGAGGACATCGTGCGCACGAGGAGACCGCTCGACATGACGACGCCGGCAGATCGGGAGCGCCCAGGCACCGACGCGGCGGCGCTCGATGAACTGTGCGTCAACACCGTTCGTGCCCTGGCGATCGATGCTGTGGAGCGCGCGAGATCCGGGCATCCCGGCATGCCCCTGGGCGCCGCGCCGGCCGCGTACGTGCTGTGGAGCCGGTTCCTGCGACACAATCCCGCCGACCCAGCATGGCCCGACCGTGATCGCTTCGTCCTGTCGGCCGGCCACGCGTCGATGCTTCTGTACTCCCTGCTGCACCTGACCGGCTACGACCTGCCGCTGGAGGAGCTCCAACGCTTCCGGCAGTGGGGATCGAGGACGCCGGGGCATCCCGAGCACGGGCACACCCCCGGGGTCGAGACCACGACCGGCCCGCTGGGCCAGGGGTTCGGCAACGCCGTGGGCATGGCGATGGCGGAGCGGATCATGGCCGAGCGCTTCAACCGGCCGGACCTCGATATCGTCGATCACCACACCTACGTGCTCTGCTCCGACGGGGACATGATGGAGGGCGTGTCGGCGGAGTCGGCCTCGCTCGCCGGTCATCTCGGTTTGGGCAAGCTGGTTTGTCTGTACGACGCCAACGGCATCTCGATCGACGGGCCCACCGATCTCGCCTTCGGCGAGGATGTGCATCGCAGGTTCGAGGCCTACGGCTGGCACGTGGGCACGGTCGATGACGGCAACGACCTCGAGGCGCTGGAGCTCGCGATCCGGGCCGCTCGCGACGAATTCGAACGGCCCTCGATCATCATCGTGTCCACCCACATCGGGTTCGGCGCCCCGACCAAGCAGGACTCGGCCGCCGCTCACGGCTCCCCGTTGGGGGCCGAGGAGCTGGCCGGCTGGCGGACGTCGCAGGGGTGGCCGACGCAGGCGTTCTTCGTTCCCGAGCCTGCACGGAGGCGGTTCGAAGAGATCGCCGACGGGGGATCGGCGCTCGAGTCGGAGTGGCTCCGTCGGTTCGACCGCTGGGCAGAAGCGGCGCCCGACCTGGCCGTCGATTGGTCGAGGACCCTCGGGCGATCCCTCCCCTTCGAGTGGGCCACCCATCTGCCCGATCTCTCGGGAAGGGGCCCCATGGCAACCCGCAAGGCCTCGGGGACAGTGCTGGCCGCCCTGGCCCCCGCGCTGCCCGAGCTGGCGGGAGGGTCGGCCGACCTCATGGAGTCCAACAACACCGCCATGCCCACCGAGCTGCCGTTCACCCGCGATCACGCGGGGCGGTACGTGCACTTCGGCGTGCGGGAGCACGCGATGGGATCCATCCTGAACGGGATGTCGCTGCACGGTGGCCTGCGGCCCTTCGGCGCGACGTTCCTGATCTTCTCCGACTACATGCGCCCGGCGATCCGCCTGGCGGCCCTGATGGGCCAACCGGTGATCTACGTCTTCACGCACGACTCCGTCGCGCTGGGAGAGGACGGACCGACCCACGAGCCGGTGGAGCAGCTGGCGTCGCTGCGGGCCGTGCCGAACCTGGTGGTGCTCCGCCCAGCCGACGCGGAAGAGACCGTCGAGGCATGGAAGGTGGCGCTGGAGCGTCTGGAGGGACCCACGGCGATCGTGCTGACGCGCCAGGAGGTGCCGGCTCAGGACCGCGAGCGCTTCGCAGCGGCGTCCGGACTGTCAAGGGGAGCCTACGTGCTGGGCGAGATCGGGGCGCTCTCGCACCGCCTAGCAGACGCCGCGCCCGATCTGGTGGTGATGGCCACTGGATCCGAGATCTCCATCGCCGTGTCGGCGGCCGAGATCCTCGCTGCCGACGGCATCTGCACCCGAGTGGTGTCGATGCCGTCGTGGGAGCTCTTCGCGGGCCAGCCCCAGTCGTACCGTGACTCGGTCCTGCCCCCGTCGATCCGCGCGAGGGTATCGGTCGAGGCCGCCGGGCCGCAGGGGTGGCACCGGTGGGTCGGGGAGGACGGACGCATCGTGGGCCTCGACCGCTTCGGCGCCTCCGCTCCGGGACCGGTCGTGATGGCAGAGCTCGGGTTCACCCCAGAGCGGGTGGCGCAGGAGGGCAGGATCGCCCTGCGCACCGCGGGCAGGCGAGGCAGGTCCAGCCGCGTCTAGCGTGTGATCCGCGGGGAGAGCGGAGGGCAGGGACCGCCGTCCCTCCTACCCGTAGTAGCCCTCCAGGGTCGCGAACGCGTCGACGTCGATGCGTGGATGACCGGACGTTGCGAGGTTGACGATCCTGACGGTGTGTTCCCCGAAGGTGGAGAACCCATATCGGAACAGGAGCGTCGCCTTGTGCTTGGAGGAGGCGTGGCAGTCCACGACCGGTCGGAGCACGCCGTCCACGTACACCCGTGCGGAACCATAGCCGGGTCCTCTGGTGCCATACCAGGCAACGTGATCGCCGGTGAAGGTGAACGTGGCGGAGGCGCCTGCTGCCTTCGTGAACTCGACGGCTCCGTCCGACGCACCCGCCATGGGATCGGTCTTCCACCCCGCAGAGTACGAGAGCCCTCCGTTCCACCAGGATCCCGGCGTCTCTTCCCGGACCTTCGTTCCATTGGCGGAGCCCCACATGAGCGGCCCGACGTTGCCGTGGGAGTCGATTCCGCGGACGCCGAAAGCGAAATCGCCTGGGTTACTCGTCGTGAATCCCTTCGCGGTCGTCCTGCCCCACTGATACTCGAAACCGCCCTCATACGCGATGTTCCACACGTCGTACTCGACGATGGCGTCATCGGGATCGGTCGCGCCCCAGGCGATCTGCACGAGCACGCCGTCGTTCACCAGGGAGGAGCCCAGGACGAAGTGATAGGTCGGGCTCGTCACCGCGGGGCTCGTCGTATCCGTCACGGGGGTGGGCACATAGTTCACCTTCGTCCCGGCGGTCAGGTTGGCCGGGATCCGGGGCCCACGGATGCCCTCCGGCCCCAGGTAACAGGCATACTCGGTCACCGGTCCGTTCCAGCCCGCTTCGATACCAACCGCCGCGTAGATCACTGGGGGCACGGAGCCGTAGATCGTCGTGATCGTGGAGCTGTCCTCGTGGAGCACCATCTCGAAGTCGACGAGGGCGCCCGAACGGTCGGTCCCTCGCCATTCCACGACGAAACGGCGCGAGGGACTCGTACCGACGAGCGCGGTGGATACGTCGTACGTGATACCGGTATCCCATAGAGCGAGGAGCGTGGGCGCATCCGGGTCGTGATACGCCCCGGAATGCAGAATGGGAACACATCCCCCCGCCCCGGTGGTGCCATCGTACTGAGCGCCGTACCCACCGACGCCGAGCTCACCATCCCCGCCGACCCACAGCGTCGAGTACGACGAGCCGTAGACCTGAACCGGGAAGGGGACGGTCATGCTGCACTTGGAAGAACCCTGATCCCCGCCCCCGCAGGTGCCGAGGTCCGTGTGGGTTGGTATCAGGGTGGCTCCGAGGGACCGAACGATCGAATACGTCGTGCCACCGGTGGCCTGTGCGGGTGCGAGCGGAGCCAAAAGTATAGATATGAAGACGAGCGAGAGGAGCCGCTTCACATTGCGGAACGTAGCACACCCGTCGGGTCTCGTATACCTGGGTGGTTCTGTGCCTGCATCGGACAAGGACGGTCCGTCCTTTCGGAAAGAGCAGCTCGCGAAATCCCCCGTCATCGAGGCGACTGCACGTCAGAACTGCGGTGGTCGCTGACGGTTTGCATCAGCGCAGGGCGTCCCACGCGGGACGAGATGGGCCCAGCGGGGCGGGCCGGCCTGCCCGGGCTGACGTCGCGGCGTTCCCGCGGGGTCAGGCTGGTCGGCCTGGCGACGTCATCGCGCGCCATGCGGACAAGGCCAGGATCCCGGCGACGACGACCGCCACGACCGCGATTCCAATCTTGAGCGGCATGAGCGAGGAGGCGGAATAGCCCACGTCGGACTCGTGGCACCAGTACCCTCCACCTGCCACGGCATCCAACTGTCCCCCGTCAGGGCACCTGGCCGATGGAAACGCTACCGCGACCAGGGCGCCGACCAGGAGTACTGCAGGAGCGATGAGTAGCCGTGTCCTCGTGCTCATTCTGCCCTCCTGAGGCGTGAGCCGACTACCTGGCCACCCTCATATCACGCCCTGCGGGGTGGGGTACATGATTGGATCGTCTAGGAGCGAGCAGGAACTGCTGCTGCGAAGAACGAGGCAGCCGCGTTGAGACGGAGGGTACGCCGCACCGGCGGCGCGCTGAGCACAGTGGTTCAGAGAGGCATAGGCTCCGCGTGTGAAATGGGTCACGCGGGAGAACGCGAGCGGTGACCGGATCGCCCGCCCCTGGTTGATCACGCGGAGGGTGACCTGATGGCGATGGACTGGGAGCAGGTCACCGTGGACGCCGCCGATCCCGGCGCGCTAGGCCGGTGGTGGGCGGCTGCCCTCGAGTGGGTCGTGGTCAACGACGATCCCGAGGAGTTCGAGATTCGGCCCGCGCCGGAACGGGTGCCGGGACTCCTATTCGTCCGCGTCCCGGAAACGAAGACCCTCAAGAACCGTCTGCACCTCGACCTCCGGCCCGACGACCGGGACGCGGCTGTGGGCCGCCTCCTTCGCCTCGGCGCGACTCGTGCCGACGTCGGCCAGGGCGAGCAGTCATGGATCGTTCTGAGCGATCCGGAAGGCAACGAGTTCTGCATCTTGGGCAGCTGGGCAGAGCGCGAACATGACGAATCGCCCGACCGCACCTGAAGTTCGGCGCTCTAGGCACATAGCCGAACGCTCGCCCTGGCCAGTATCGCGCCGATGCCCCTAGGTACGTGACGGGAAGTGTCACGCCGGTCACTGAAGCTCTACGCCGAGCGCGACCGGGAGATCGCCGACGCGATCACCAGTTGGCGGGGCCGCGTCCGGTGGCACGAGAGCCAGTCGGAAGGCTCGGCCTGAGGCTGTTTCTGCTGGTAGTCCCAACGGCGCTTCAACCCGTGTCTCCACCTTGAGAGGGTGGTGAGGCCCGATCCCTCTACCTACGACGATTCGCAACGCCGCTGGTCAGCAGTCCGATTCGCCGTCACACGGGTTACCAGGGTTCCGGTTGTTCCTGATGCTCTCGTGGCACGGCGGTGGCACGGCAGCGAGCCACTCAGTTCGGCGGTTGTGGAACCGTTCCACAACCGGAAGAGCCGGGCGTGCTGGGTTTCCTAGATTGCCGAGCCTGAATCCGCCCGTCGGACGGGCGGATTGCGTAGCGGTCATCAGGGCGAGGCGTCGTCCGTCAGGTCTCGATCCTGCATCTCCCAGGTGTGGTCGAGCACGTGGTAAGCCGTGTGACGGAGTAGGTACGGGATCGTCCACTTGCCGAGCGGCTTTCCCTCCGTGTACCACGCGCGCATCGCCTCGACGACGCGGCCGCGTTCCTCGGTGTCAGCCATCAGCGGGTACAGCAGCTGCTCCGCGCAGATCGCCTACCCAAACCGGACGCACGCTCCCATATGTGCTGGTCAGCACCAGCTTTCGCACGGAGCCTGCTTCCAAGTCGTGCCGGGGTAGGAGACCGACACCATCCAGGTCGCCGTCGAGAATTCAAGCGGGTTCGCGAGCGCCTTCTTGCGCTCGGCCGAGGTGATCACGGGATTGAGGCTGAGAGCGTCACCGCCGGTGATGGTGTAGTGGAACGTCGCGTCACCGATCTTGAAGGTGTGGCCGTTGACGATGCCGTAGTGGCCGTCGTCGACCTGGTTGAGGCCCTGGTCCAAGGACCCGAACACCCCCGACTCGGTGAAGAAGTGCGAGTGGGGAGAC
>JBDUEF010000014.1:0-29460 GCA_040002535.1 Actinomycetota bacterium
GTCACCTGCTCGCCGCGTTCGAGCGTCCAGTCCATCACCGAATCGCGGTACTCCTCGAAGCCGAGCGTGGCCTTGGCGATGAAGGTGTGGTGCTGCAGGTCGTTCGCGATGATCTCGCGCGCGATCGTGTTGGACAGGCCGATGTCGGAGCCCACGTCGAGCCCGAGCCACAGGTCGCCCCACTCGGCGGACTCGGTTCGCCGGGGATCGACCACCACCAGCGTCGCCCCTGCGTGGATCCCCTTCAGGACATGGTGGAAGAAGATCGGATGCGCCGCGCGCGCGTTCGACCCCCACAGGAGGATCAGGTCGGTCTGCTCGACCTCCTCGTATGAACTCGTTCCCCCACCTGCTCCGAACACCGTCGCCAGACCGACGACCGAAGGAGCGTGTCAGGTGCGGTTGCACGAGTCGATGTTGTTGCTGCGCAGGACCTGGCGGGCGAACTTCTGTGCGACGAAGTTCATCTCGTTCGTGGCCTTGCTGCAGCTGAACAGGCCGACCCCGTTGCCGCCGTTCCGCTCGGTCGCCCTGCGCAGCCCCTGAGCGGCCCGATCCAGGGCCTCCTCCCAGGTGGCGGTGCGCAACACGCCCTCGTCGCGGACCATCGGCTCGGTGAGTCGCGTGAGCCCGTTCGCCATCGAGCGGCTCCTTTCCACCGGTTGCCGCCCTCGATTCTAGTCCGCCGCTCGGATCGGAGGCCGAACAGCCGATGACCCGGGGTACGACGTCGGCTGCCGTAGGCTTGCCGTCATGTTCGGGAACCGGCAGCGATCCGACGAACGGCTGGGCGCCGCCGCCGACCGCCTCCGTGGCCGACGATGGCGGATCGTGCCCCATCCCGGTCCGGTCGCGGAGCGGGCGGGACCCACCGGGGGCAGGTCGGGGGCACTGCGAGCCGCGATCTTCGGCCTGAACGACGGCCTGGTCTCGAACCTCTCGCTCATCTTCGGTGTGGCCGGCGCGGGCGTCAGCAACTCGATCGTGATCGTCGCCGGGATCGCCGGTCTCCTGGCCGGCGCGTTCTCCATGGGCGCGGGCGAGTACATCTCCATGCGGGTCCAGCGTGAGGTCTTCGAGCGCCTGATCCACCTCGAGGCGCACGAGCTGGGGACCCAGCCGGACGAGGAGCGGCGCGAGCTCGTCGACATCTACATCGCGAAGGGCCTGTCGCGGCCGCTGGCCGAGCGGATCGCCGACGAGGTCCACCGCGATCCCGAGCTCTCGCTCCAGACGCACGCGCGCGAGGAGCTCGGCCTGGACCCGCAGGGGGGGCTCGGCAGCCCGTGGGCGGCGGCGGGCTCGTCCTTCGCCACGTTCTCCATCGGCGCGGTCGTCCCCATGATCCCCTTCTTCTTCACCGAGGGTGGCAGCGCCGTCCTGATCTCGTCGGTCGCCGCGGGACTGACGTTGTTCGGCGTGGGGGCCGGTGTGAGCCACCTCACGGGACGACCGCTCTGGCTCTCCGGCCTGCGGATGCTGCTGATCGGCGCCCTCGCGGCCGCCATCACCTACAGCGTCGGCACGCTCCTGGATACCGCCGTGATCTAGGTCACCCGCTCGGGGTGCGTGTACACGTTGCATCGGCCGTCGCGGACGAAGCCCACGAGCGTCATGGCGAACCGCTGGGCGGCCTCCACGGCCAGGGACGACGGGGCGCTCACCGAGCTCACCAGCGGGATGCCGGCCACCGCCGCCTTCTGCACGATCTCGAAGCTCGATCGACCGCTGACCTGCAGGATGTGGCCGGCCAGCGGCACCTTCCCTGCGAGGAGTTGCTCGCCGATCACCTTGTCGACCGCGTTGTGACGTCCCACGTCTTCGCGCAGGCTGACGCGTTCGCCGCCGGGCGTGAACAGGCCCGCGGCGTGCAGGCCGCCCGTTCGGTCGAAGACGCGCTGCCCCGCACGCAGCGCGTCGGGCAGCCCCACCAGGACGTCGGCCGCCACTTCGGTGCCCGTCGCGACGGGGGCGCAGCGGACCTCGACGTCCTCCAGGGCCGCCTTCCCGCAGATCCCGCAGGACGACGTCGCGGAGAAGTTGCGATGCAACCGCTCGTGATCGAAGGGCCGCGACAGGGTGATGGTCACCACGTTGTACCGCTGCTCGTCGTCGCCGAGGTCGTCGCAGTAGGCGACGCGCTGCACCTCGTCGGGCGCGATGAGCCCCTCCGTGAACAGGAAGCCCACCGCCAGCTCGTAGTCGCCGCCGGGCGTTCGCATCGTGACCGCCACCGCCCGCGCCTCCTGGGCCGGACCGCCCACCCTGATCTCCATGGGCTCCTCGGTGGCAAGCGTGTCGGGACGGGTGGAGCGCACGCCGTCGTGGATCGCCGTGATCCGGACGTTCTTGACGTTGCGACGAAGCTGCGAGCCCTCGTCCATGCCTGCAGTGTAGGACCGGTCGGTGACCGGGGGTCGCGCAGCACGCAACGCACGTGTGGAGTCCGGCGGCCCCGCGGCGTATCGTCCCCGCGAGCCCCCGCCTCGCCGGCCGACGTGACCGGCTCGGGGCTCGCAACGCGCCGGGGAGGACCCGCATGGAATCAGGACTCGAGATCGCGCAGGAGGCGGTCCTTCGCCCCATCACCGAGGTCGCGGAGGCCGCGGGCATCCACGAAGGAGAGCTGGAGGGGCACGGCAGGTACCGGGCGAAGGTGGACCTGTCGATCCTGGACCGTCTGGCCGGCAACCCCGACGGCAAGCTGATCATCACCACCGCCATCACGCCCACGAAGGCCGGCGAGGGCAAGACGACGACCAGCGTCTCCCTCACGCAGGGCCTCGGGAAGATCGGCAGGGACGTGATGCTCTGCCTCCGCGAGCCCAGCATGGGTCCGGTCTGGGGCATCAAGGGCGGCGGCAACGGCGGCGGCTACGCCCAGATCGTGCCGATGGAGGAGATCAACCTCCACTTCAACGGCGACTTCCATGCGGTGCAGGCCGCTCACAACCTGCTGGCCGCTGCCCTGGACGCCAGCATCTACCACGGCAACCCTCTGGGCATCGACCCCGGGACCATCACCTGGCCCCGGACGCTCGACGTGAACGACCGGGAGCTCCGCAACACGGTGGTGGGGCTGGGCGGCAGGGTGCATGGCATCCCGCGCGAAAATCCCTGGGTGATCGTGGCCGCCTCCGAGATCATGGCGATCTTCGCCCTGGCGAGCGACCTGCAGGATCTCCGCGCCCGCATGGGCCGGATCGTCGTGGCGTCCACGCACGACGGCGGCGCCGTCACCGCGGAGCAGCTCCAGGTCGCCGGGGCCATGACGGTGATCATGAAGGACGCCCTGAAGCCGAACCTGGTGCAGACCCTCGAGGGCCAGCCCGTGCTGGTGCATGCCGGCCCCTTCGGCAACATCGCGCATGCCAACAACTCCATCATCGCCGACCGCGTGGCGCTGAAGCTGGGGGACTACGTCGTGACCGAGGCGGGCTTCGCGAGCGACCTCGGGTTGCAGAAGTTCTGCGACATCGTGTGCCGGCTGGGTGGGTTCAGGCCCAGCGCCGCGGTCCTGGTGACCACGGTGCGAGCCACGAAGTCCCACGGCGGCACCGCCTTCGCCGATCTGGCCGGGGAGGATCTCGAGGCGCTGCGCAGGGGCGCGGACAACCTGGCCGCGCACATCCACATCGTGCGACAGTACGGCCTGCCCTGCGTGGTCTCGATCAATAACTTCCCCACCGACTCCGACGGCGAGATCGCTCTGATCGAGGAGCTCGCGATCGGCGCCGGGGCCGAACGGGTGGTGGTGAACCGCGGCTTCGCCCAGGGCGGCGAGGGCGCGATCGAGCTCGCGGAGGCCGTCGTGGAGGCGTGCGAGCGGCCCAACACCTTCGACTTCCTCACGCCGAACGACGCCCCCCTGCGCGCGCAGATCGAGGCGATCGCCATGCGACTGTACGGCGCCGCGGGCGTCGACTACCTGCCGCAGGCGCTCCGGGACATCGCGCGCCTGGACGAGCTGGGCCTCGGGCGGTTGCCGGTCTGCATGGCGAAGACCCACCTATCACTCAGCCACGATCCGCTGCTGCTGAACCGCCCGAGCGGGTTCCGTCTGCCGGTGCGAGCGCTGTTGCCGAGCGCAGGTGCCGGGTTCGTCGTGGCTCTCTGCGGCGACATGCAGCGCATGCCCGGCCTGGGCAGGACCCCCAACTTCATGGGGGTCGACATCGACGCCGAGGGTCGCACGGTCGGTCTGTTCTAGGCCGAACGAGGCGGTGACCGCCTCAGCTCCGCGGTCGCTCCTTCTGGGGGTCGTACAGGGCCAGCTGATCCACGGTGGCGCCGACGACGCCCTCGCCGAGGGCGACCTGCAGCCGGGTTCCGTCGGCCGCCGCGTCGGTGCGTAGGATCGCGAGGCCGAGCGGCCCCAGCGTGGGGCTCTCGGCGGGACTGGTGAGGACGCCCACCTCCTCCCCGTCCCTGGTGACGACGGCGCTGTACTCGGGGAGCGTCTCGCCCTCCAAACGAAGCGTCTTGAACCGGTTCGGCCTCTCCTTCGCCACCTCACGCAGCTTGTCCTTGCCCATGAACTCGCCCGGTGCATCCAGGGCGACCACGCGATCCATCCCCAGGTCGTACGGGGTGCGCTCGTGCTCCTGGTAGTCGTAGCCCGTCACGATCATGCCGGTCTCCACGCGAACGGCCTCGATGATGTCCACCCCGTACGGCACGGCGCCGGCGCCCGCCACCGCGTCCCAGATCGCCGACGCGTGCTCGGGCTCCAGGAAGACCTCATAGCCGAGCTCCCCGCTGAACCCTGTCCGTGACAGGATCGCAGGCGCGCCTCCCACCTTCACCTGCTCGGGCAGGAACCGGAAGTACGTCAGGGAGTCCACGTCGGCGTCGGTGATCCTCCGCACGAGATCGCGAGAGCCCGGTCCCTGGATCTGGAGGCTCGGCAGATCGGTGCCCAGATAGGTGAACGACACGTCGAGCCCCTTCACCGCGTCCTCGAAGTAGTCCTGCCGGTTCATGTCGTTGGTCATCGCCCACAGACGGTCCTCGGCGAAGCGGAACACGGTGCCGTCGTCGACCAGCAGGCCGTCCTCGTCCAGGAACCCCCCGTAGCGAACCTGACCGTCGGCCATCCCCAGGATGTCGTTGGAGTGCACGTGCTGGAGCGCCTCGACCGCGTCGGGGCCCCGGAACTCCCACTTGTTGAGTGGCGACAGGTCCCACATGCCGACGCCCTCACGGACCGCCGCGTACTCCCCGGCGGTGTCGCCGAAGCCGCCCGTCCAGAACCAGCCCCCCTCCTCGACGAAGGTGGCGCCCAGCGCCTCCTGGATCGAGTGGAACGGGCTCTTGATCGGCTCGCTCACGTTGCCTCCTCCGGTCCGGATGCGGGGTCGGATCGACCGCCCCGATCGTTATACCGCGCGTCTGAACAGTGGTTCAACCCGAGCACCGGATCGTCTCGCTCTCTGTCACGATCAGCTGCACCGGCAGGTCGAACGAGGCGCCCGGCACCGGGCCCTCCACCACCTGGAGCGCGAACGCGACGGCCACGCGCAGGGCCGGCGTTCGCGGGAAGAAGCGATCGTAGAAGCCGCCGCCGTAGCCCACGCGACCGCCGGCGCGGTCGAAGACGACCCCTGGCGTCGCCACCACGTCGATCTGGGCGGCGTCCAGGAGGCGGCCTCCCTCCGGCTCCAGCGCGCCGAAGCGCGTCTGCGTGACCGGCTCTCCCGGTGCCCACATGCGCGGCTCGATCTGCCCGTCGACGATGCGTGGGAGCGCCAACGTCACCCCGACCTCGGCCAGCGACGCGATCAGCGGGTCCGTCGGCACCTCCGATCCGAACGACCAGAACGCCATGGCGATCCGCACGCCCTGCATCTCGGGAAGGTCGAGGAACCGCTCGACGATCCGCCCCCCCATCAACGCCCGGTCGGCGGGGGAGAGAGCGTCCCGCTGCGCCAGGACCTGCGCGCGCGCCGCTCTCTTCGCCCGCTTCAGGGCGGTGGCGTTCACGGCAGCAGGGTCCGCGCGATCAGCTCGAGCCGATCGGCGGGACCGCCAGGCAGGAAGATCGCCCATGCACACCCGGCCGCTGCGAGCCGGTCGGCGAACCTGCGGAGATCCTCGGCGGTGCCCGTCCACGCGTCGCCCGCCGACAGACCGCGATCGGCGCGGCGCTGCAGCAAGCCGGCCAGGTCGTCGCTGTCCTCGCCGATCACCGCGATGCCTCCCCAGGTCGCCTGCACCTCACGGTCGCCCGCGTGCAGCCGCTCGGTCTTCGCCTCGAACGCCTCGGCATCCAGGCCCCAGCCGTTCCATCCGTCGGCGACTCGCGCCGCGAGATCCACCGCGGCGTCGGCCACGCCGCCGACCCACAGCGGCGGCCCGCCCGGACGCACGGGGGGCGGCAGCAGCGGCCCCGGCACCGCGGCCACCTGCGCACCCCCCCTCCAGGGACGGCCGGCGAACAGCTCCTTCAACGCCAGGATCGTCTCCTCCAGGCGCACTCGGCGCTCCGCGATCGGCGCGAAGGGCAACCCGAAGGTCTCGTGTTCGGGGATCGAGACCTTGTCGCCGGTTCCCAGGGCGATCACGGCGTTGCCCCCGCTCATCTGGTCCAGCGCCGCCGCCTGCTTGGCCAGCATGCCGGCGGGCCGCAAGGACACCCGGGTGACCAACGTGCCGACCGTCACGCCGGGGTGGCGCGCCGCCACCGCCGAGAGCGTGGTGAATGCCTCCTGCGACGGTGAAGTCGGCCCCATGGGCGGGAACAGGTGGTCGGCGGCGAACAGCCCGTCGTAGCCCAGCGCCACTGCACTGGCGGCGAACCCCATCACGGTGGAGGCGCTCCCGGAGAACACCGGGAGCACCAGCCCGATCTTCACCCGTCGATCCCGGTGGCGAGCTCCTCGAGCGCGAGCGCTGCGGCGCCCACCACCCCCGCATCGTTGCCGAGCTCCGCGGCGACCAGCGGTACCGCCGGACGGAAGTCCGGCGCCTCCACCGCACCCGTGAACGCCCGACGTGCCGGCTCCAGGAGCAGATCGCCGGCGGCGACCACGCCTCCGCCGATCACCACCACCTCGGGGTCCAACACGTTGACCAGTCCCGCGATCCCCTCGCCGAGCCGGCGGCCCACCTTGGCCAAGATGGTGCGGGCGGTCTCGTCGCCGTCCTGGGCGGCCCGCGTGACGAGCGGTCCACTCACCCGCGCCGGCACGCCCTCGGCCAGGCGGGCGATGCCGGAGCGCGGGTAGCGTTCCGCCGCCTCGCGCCCGGCGCGTTCGATCGCGTGGCCTGACGCCACCTGCTCCCAGCATCCGCGGTTGCCGCAGCCGCAGAGCGGCCCGCCCGGTTCCACGATGATGTGCCCGATCTCGGCGGCGAACCCGTGCGCTCCCCGGAAGATCCGGCCGTCGTTCACGATCCCGCCGCCGATCCCGGTGCCGACGGTGACCAACAGCAGATGGCGGGAGCCGCGCCCAGCGCCGAAGCGGTACTCACCCCAGGCCGCGACCGTCGCGTCGTTGTCGGCGACCGCGGGCAGACCGAACGCATCCCGTAGATACGCCACCAGCTGGACGTCCCGCCACGCCAGGTTCGGCGCGAAGGTCAGGACCCCTGCGCCGGAGTCCACCAGCCCTGCCGCCCCGATCCCGACTGCCACCACGTCCTCGGTCATGACGGCGCGGGCCAGCTCCACCATGACTTCGAGCGTGCGGTCCATGTCCTGTGCGGGCGTGGGCGCCCGCTCGGCAGCGAGGATCGCACCGTCGGCGTCGACGCGCGCCGCAGCGATCTTCGTGCCCCCGACGTCCAGGCCGATCGACTGGCCGCCGCGGGTCATCCGATGTCGATGCGCTCCATGCGGGCCGGCCTTTTCTTCGGTTCCTGGCCGCTGAGGTCCTCGGCGCGAGCGTCCATCACCGCCTTCGCCGCCAGGAAGAACTCGCGACCGGCCACCAGCAGATGGGAGACCACCTCCGGCTGCACGCGCTCGGCCGCCGACAGCGCCATGCTGATCGGACAGAACGCCACGTCGCAGACGTGACCCCCTTCACCGCCTGCGGGCTCCTGCGGCTCTGGCTCGGGCGCGGATCGTGCCGCCCCCCGGGCTGTCGTGCGAGGACCCTCCGCTGCCTGCGCCACGTTCAGCTCCTCCGCTCATCGCCGCCGCGAGCCTGCGGCTCGCGGCCGAACAGAACCTCGAGGTGGTCGCCCACGAAGTTCGCCTCCCGCACCACCATCCGTTTGAGCGTCTGCGGCAGGATCAGGTTGCGCTTGTACGGCCCGACCCGAACGTACAGCTCCTCACCGCGCCGGTGGATGTCCATCTCGTCGCGCGAGACGAACGGCAGGCGCATCGACAGGATGTAGCCGGTGCCGCGCTTGCGCACGCGGATCGGATCGTCCTCGTACAGCACCTCGGTGGCGACCAGATCCCCGTAGACCTCCTCGCCCATGTCCCGCAGCAGCGAGACACCGATCATCTCGCGGTCGAACAGCCGAGCGGTGAGGATCGGCACCGGCTCGAAGGACTCGCGGACCGTTGCGAGATGGTCGGCCTGGATGTCCTTCCACTTGCCGAAGTACGGATCGGTGATCTCCTCCGGCAGCACGCGGTTCACCACGACGGCGTCCACCCGGTAGCCGAACAGGCCGAGGTAGGTGTAGGTCCGACGAGCCTCCGCGATCACCATCTTCTCCGGGTTCACCACCAAGCGAACGCTGGACACCTTCTCGTCGGTGAGGATCTGCTTAACGGCCTCGAGGTTGCGGTGCAGGCGCTCCACCGCGCCGAACACCTGATCGCCCGCGATGGGCAGCGTGGTGAGCTTCGAGACGATCGGGCGGATCGTCTTCACCACGCGGCGCTCGACGGGGAAGATACGTTCGATGTACCAGTTCATGATCTCGGGCAGCGAGAGCAGTCGCAGGGTCTCGGCGGTCGGCGCGCAATCCACGATCAGCATGTCGAACTTCCCGCTCTCGACGTGGGTGCGGATATCGATCAGCGAGAAGATCTCATCCAGGCCCGGGATCACCGTGAGCTCCTCCGCCTGGATGGTCTCCACGCCGGCCCAGTTCATGACCTGCGTCAGGTAGTCCTGGATCTCGCGCCAGTTGTCCTCGAGGCGGTCCTGCGCGTCGATCTGCTGCGCCCACAGGTTCGGGGCGATCTCGGTGGGGAACGAGCCGATCTCCACCTCGAACGAGTCCCCGAGCGAGTGCGCCGGATCCGTGGACATCACGAGCGTCCGGGCACCCGAGGTGGCCGCGCGCACCGCGGTCGCCGCAGCGATAGTGGTCTTGCCAACCCCGCCCTTCCCGGTGAACAGCACGACGCGCATGGGCCCAAGCTTACGGGCCATCCGGGCGCTTCGGGGACGGCCAGCTCAGAGGATCGCTCAGCCCATCTCGACGCGGCGCTTCAGCTTCTCCAGGGCGTTCTCGATCACCCGTTTCGCGCCCTGCGTTCGCAGCATGCCGGGGACCAGCACGCCCAGATCCACGGCCAGTCGGTAGGTCACTTTGGTGGTGCCGTCGTCGATCTCGTGCAGGAGGTACTCGCCACGGATATCCCGGATGGCGCCGCGCGCCTCCCTCGTCACCCATGACAGCGCACCGTCCCCGTAGGCGTATTGGTACGCCAGCGTGTAGGCCGCCTTCCCCAGCACCGGGACGTCCACCTCGAAGGCCACCTCGGTGGCACGGCCGCCATCGCCCCGCTGCAGGACCCTCACGGTCTCGACATCGGCCCACTCGGGGTAGGACTCGTAGGCCTCGATGACCTCGATCACGTCGGCCGCCGGCGCCTGGATGATCACCGAACCCTCGGCGTGCTCACTCATGCGCCCGGCATCCTAGCGCCTGGCCGCGGCGAAGATCAGGAAGGTCGCCATCCCCACGGATACCAACACCAACGCCACGGCTCCCCACAGCAGGACCCGCGAGGAGACGAGCGGCCCGCTGCCCTGCGCCATCCGGTACGCCTCGTACGCGGTGAACAGATAGATGCCAACCGCGAGGAGGCCGTACAGCGCCAGGAGTGCCAACACCGGGCCGGAGGAGACGCCCGCGAACGCGATGACGATGGCCGTGCCGAAGGTCCACGCGAAGAGCATGGCGCGAGCGATGCCGTCCGCACCCCGTCCGACGGCGGCGTGACCCAGGCCGGGGAGCAGCAGCGACCTCTTCAGTGCCGTCGCCGGATCGATCCGAGGTCCCTCCTCCTGCATGCGGAACAGCGCTCCGAACGAGGTCCCGCAGAGCTCACACAGATCGGCCTCGAGCGGATTCAGGTGCTCACAGGCGGGGCAGGCCCAGGTGGCGGTGGCTCTCGTCGCCTGCGGCCCATCGGTGACGGGAGTGATCCTGAGCGGCCCCGTCGCTGCGGCAGCGCCGGGCACGGGCGCGGCCCGGAGCGAGGTGAAGCACTGGCCGCACCACTCGGCATCCGCCGAGACCAGAGCCTGGCAGCTCGGACACCGACGTTCCTCCTGGACGCTCACGGTCGGAGGGTACCTTCCGCCCGAGGGTCGGGGAACGAGGCGAGACCCATCGGATCGATGTCAGGCGGCGGCCTCGCGGAGCCAGCCGGCCAGGCGCTCCGCGATCCGGGGCCAGGTGTGATCACGCTCCACCCGCGCGCGTCCCGCCAGCCCCATGGCGCGGGCGCGTGTGGGATCGGCCAGGAGGTCGGCCACGGCATCGGCCACGCCGTCCACATCCGAGCCGTCGACCAGCACGCCGGTCTCGCCGTCGATCAGGGACTCGCGCGCCCCGCCGGAATCTCCCACGACGACCGGCCGGCCGCAGGCGGCGGCCTCGATGAAGACGTTCCCCCATCCCTCCACCTCCAGACCCCCGATCCGGCTGCGGCACGGCATCGCGAACACGTCGCCGGCCGCGTAGTAGCGCGGCAGGTCCTCCTCGCTCACCTGACCGGCGAAGAGCACGGATCCAGCGGGAGCATCCGCAGCCATGGCCTCGAGGGTGCGCTGGTGCGGACCCCCTCCCACGATGAGCAGCACGGCATCGGGCACACGCCGGCGCACCCGCGCCATCCCCCGGATCAGGACGTCCTGGCCCTTGCGCGCCACGAGCCGGCTGACGCACACGACCAGCGGCCGCTCCCCGATCCCGTGGCGCTCGCGGAGATCCGCCGTCACCAGGTCGGGCCGGAACAACTCCACGTCGGCGCCCGGGTACAGCACCGACACCGGGACGTGGTCGGGCACCGCCGTGCGGACCCGCCGAGCGATGAACTCGCTGCACATCACCGGCACCCGGCTCGCGCGCGAGGTGGCGTGACGCATCAGCGCATGGGTCCCGGGGACCAAGGAGAGCCAGTACTCGAACCCGTGCGCGGCGGACAGGTACGGTGTGCCCGCGCCCGCGAGCCCCGGGCCAAGGAGCGCCAGCGGGGAGGTCGCGCCGAACAGCACCACCTCCGCCTCGGTCTCGCGCACCGCGCGCCGCACCCGCCGCGCCACGTCGGGCGTCGGCACCAGGAACGTCTCCGGCTGCCGCAGGATGCGGTAGGCGGGGGCCGCGTCGAACACCGCATCGCCGTCCCAGGCCGGAGCGAGCACCGAGACCCGCTCCGGTGGCAGCTGGTTCACCAGGGCCTGGAGCGTTCGCTGGATCCCACCGACACGCGGCGGGTAATCGTTCGTGACCAGGAGCACCGACGGAACGTCCATCCCGACGATAATCCCAGAGGTGGATGCGCAGGAGCAGGCACGGCTGGTGGCGCCGGAGGACGAGATCGCGGTCCTGGACGAGGATCGCGCGTTCGCCGATCGCTCTGCCGACCGCAAGCTCCGCGTCGAGGGGGCCGACGCCGAGACCTGGCTGCACGACCTGTTGACGGCCGATGTCGCCGGCATACCGCCGGGACTCGGGCGCCGTTCTCTGCTCCTGAGCCCTACCGGCAGGATCCGCGCCGATGTCGTGGTGATGCGCCTCGCGGCGGGCTTCGTGCTCGTGCAGGACGTCCTGCAGCCCAAGGATATCGGGGACCTGCTCGCCCCCTACGTGCTGTCGGCCGCGGTCACCCTGACCGACGCCACGGACGATCTTGCCCTGTACGCGGTTCCCGAGGTCGTGGCCGGCACGCTCCCGTGGCCGGTGTCGCGCCCCTCGGTGGTGGGTGAGGCCAGCGATCTGCTGGTGCCGGCCGCCGATGCCGGGGGGCTCGCGCAGATGCTGCGGGACGCCGGACTCGTCGAGGTGGGCGGCGACGCTCTCGAGGTTCGACGCATCCGCCGAGGCGTGGCCCGCTTCCCCACGGACCTCACCGAGCGCTCCGTGCCGGCGGAGGCCGGGCTGGAGCACCTGATCGACACGACCAAGGGGTGCTTCCTGGGCCAGGAATCCGTGGCGAAGATCCGGAACCTGGGTCATCCGGCGGCGCTGGTGCTGGCCGCGCAGGCCGAAGTCGAGGTCCGTCCCGGCGCCGAGGTACTGGCAGATGGGCTACCCACCGGGCTGGTCTCCAGCGCCGCGCTCGCCGCCGACGGAGGCACGGCCTGCCTGATGCGCGTGGGCTGGGGAGCCCGTGATGCCCGCTTGACCACCGCCGCGGGCACCTCACTGCGCTCACCCAGCAGATCGATGTAGCTCGCTGTCGGATCCCCCATCCGGGCGACGGAATCTCGGGCACATCCTGCAGGATGCGTATGTTCTCCCCCTTCCAGAAACCCACCCCATTCTGTTATGAATCGGGGTCCACGGGAAAGCGGGTCGGGCCGTGGTCACAAGCGAGGGGGGATTCACCTGTGAGGACCGATAGGTTCGCCGACGTGGACGTGCGCACGCTCCCAGACAACCCGTCGCCGCCGGACGTATGGCAGGAACGAGCGGCCTGCTTCGGCATCGATCCCGACGTGTTCTTCCCGATCTCCGAGGAGGAGGCCGGCCCGGCCCTCACCTACTGCGGCTCGTGCCGGATCCGCGAGGAATGCCTTGCCTGGGCGTTGAAGAACGGCGAGCGCTACGGCGTGTGGGGTGGGATGACCGAACAGCAGCGCCGGCGGATCGCCCGTCGCGTCGCGTAGAGGCCGGCCGGCGCGCCACCGGGCGCCCAGGCAGCACGGCATCGTCGCCGCCTACACTACGGATCGTGACCGGCCCGATCGCTCGCGCCACCGCACCACTGCGGATCAGCTTCGTGGGCGGCGGCACCGACTTCCCCCACTATTTCGAGCGTCACGGAGGCGCCGTGCTCTCCGCGACGATCGATCAGGCGGTGCGAGTGCGCATCAGCCCGCGCACGGACCGGCAGGTGCGCGTCCGCTCCCTGGATCTGGGCCACCTGGTCGAGTACCACCTGGACGAGGGCCCCCGCTACGACGGGGTGATGGACCTGGCCAAGGCCGCGATCGAACGGATCGGCGTCGAGGGCGGCGCCGACGTAGCCATCCGGTCGGAGGCGCCGGCCGGCAGCGGGCTCGGGGGTTCGTCGGCGCTGGTGACGGCCGTGGTGGCGGCGTTGGCCGCCCTCGGCAGCCACACGATGACCGCCGACGAGCTCGCGCGCCTCGCCTACGCGATCGAGCGCGACGATCTGGGGATCGCCGGCGGGTGGCAGGACCAGTACGCGGCTGCGTTCGGTGGGTGCAACCTGCTGGAGTTCTCCTCGGCGGGCGCGACCGTGACACCGGTGCGCGCCAGCGGGCAGACCCTCGAACGACTCCAGCGGAACCTGCTGTTGTGCTACAGCGGGGCCGTGCGGCGAAACGTCGGTCTCATCGATGCCCAGATATCGCTGTACCGGCAGGGGCGCGAGGAGACGATCCTGGGCATGAAGCAGCTGCACGAGATGGCCTATGGGATGCGCGACGCGCTGGAGGGCGGCGATCCGGACCGCCTGGGTTCGATGCTGCGCGACGCCTTCGACGCGAAGAAGCGCATGAACCCCCACATCGCCGAGCACACGCCGATCGAGGCGATGCTGGCGGCCGCCCACGACGCCGGCGCCGTCGGCGGCAAGATCTGTGGCGCGGGCGGCGGCGGGTACCTGATGGTGTACGCCCCACCTGCGGCACAGCCTGCGGTACGGGCCGCGCTGGAACGGCTGGGCGGGCAGCTGGCCCCGTTCGCCTTCCGCGTCGATGGCGTCCGGGCGGAACGCGACGGCGTCGCGTGGGCTCCCGAGCAGGAGGGGACCCCGTGAAGATCGACGCAGATGCCGCCCGGGCGGAGGCACATCGCTATCTGGGCACCACGGTCGAGACGATGCGGCAGGTGCAGGCTGCGTGCCTCGATGACGTGGTGGCAGCGGCGGAGGTCATGACCCGGTGCCTCACCGGCGGCGGCAAGCTCTTGATCTGCGGCAACGGTGGGAGCGCCGCCGACGCGCAGCACCTCGCCACGGAGTTCGTGAGCACCCTGACGCTGGACCATCCGCGCCCATCCATCCCTGCGGTGGCGCTCACCACCGACACGTCCCTGCTCACGGCGATCGCCAACGATTTCGGCGTGGAACAGATGTTCGCGCGACAGGTGGCGTCGATCGGCCGTGAGGGCGACGTCCTGATCGCCATCTCCACCAGCGGCAACTCCCCCAACGTCCTACGAGCCGCCGAGGAATCCCGTGGTCACGGCCTGCGGACGATCGCGCTCACCGGAGCCTCCGGCGGCGCGCTCGCTCCCCTCGCCGACGTCGCGATCCGCATCCCCAGTACGGTCACCGCCCACATCCAGGAGTGCCACCTGGCCGTGGAGCAGCTCCTCGCACTGCTGGTCGAGCGCGACCTCTACCCCGATCCCGCCTGACGCCCCCGAGTCGACGCACCGTATCGGCACCTCCCGTCATATGACGGGAGCTCACCGCGATACCGTACCCTTGACATCCGAACACCTGTTCGATAGCATCGCGCCTCCGTTCGGTCACCCAGGACGAGAGGATGGCGTGCTCGCCCAGCAGATCGGCACCTTCCGGGATCCGCTCGCTCCCCTGCCGGAGGTGACGTTCTGCGTGGTGGACCTCGAGACGACTGGGGGCTCGCCGGTGCACTCCCGCATCACCGAGGTCGGCGCAGTCAAGGTGCGCGGCGGCGAGCGGATAGGTACGTTCCAGACCCTCGTCGATCCACGTGAACCCATCCCCCCGTACATCGCCGGGCTCACCGGGATCGACGACCGCTTGGTGGCCGGTGAGCCTCCCATCGAGCAGGTCCTGCCCGCCCTGGTGGAGTTCCTGCGCGGCGGCGTCTTCGTGGCCCACAACGCGGCCTTCGACTTCGGCTTCGTGAACGCGGCCCTCTCGCGCCTGAACTACGAGCCGGTGCCCGGGCCACCGGTGTGCACCGCGAAGTTGGCCCGACGGGTGGTGTGGCCCGAGGTCCCCGATGTAAAGCTCTCCACGCTCGCCCGCTACTTCCGCACGCGGGTGCGGCCGGTGCACCGTGCCCTCGCCGACGCCCAGGCCGCGGCCGAGGTGCTGCAGGGGCTGATCGACCTCGGGGGCCGCCTGGGGATCTGCACCCTCGGCGACCTGCAGGAGGCGTGCCGCGCCCGTGGGCGGCCGAACTTCGGCAAGATCGGCCTCGCCGATCACCTCCCCCGAGGGCCCGGCGTCTACCTGTTCCGGGGCCGGGACGGGCGTGTGCTGTACGTGGGTAAGTCCACGGACGTCCGCACCCGCGTGAAGTCCTACTTCTACGGCGACCCGCGCAAGACGATCGACGATCTGCTCACCGCCGCCACGGCCGTCGACGCGGTCGAGTGCGGCTCGGAGGTGGAGGCGCTGGTGGTCGAGGCCCGCATGATCGCCGCCCACGAACCACCGTACAACCGCCGCGGGAAGACCTGGCGGCGCTTCGCGTACCTCAAGGTGGACCCGGCGGAGGCCTTCCCCCGCATCAAGGTGGTGCGGACCACGCGCGAGGACGGCGCCACTTACCTGGGCCCGTTCGGGAGCGCCTCCCAGGCTCGGCTGGCGAAGGAGGCCCTGGAGGAGGTGGTGCCGCTCCGCCGTTGCACCACCGCCATGGGCGCGCGCACCCGGTTCGCCCCGTGCATGCTGGCCGACATCGGGCGATGTGCTGCTCCCTGTGACGGCCGCGTCGACCCCCAGCGCTACGGAGAGCTCGTCCGGCACCTCCTCTCCTCCCTGCAGAGGCCGGACGGGCTCCTCGCGGCGCTGGAGGCACGGATGGAGACGCTGGCGAACCAGGAGCGGTTCGAAGAGGCCGCCCTGGTCCGGAACCGACTGCGCGCCCTCGCCGACCGTCTTCGACGAGGCCGGCAAGAATCCTGGCTCGTGCGGGCGGGCACCATGGTCCTCGCCACACCCCACGGCGGGCGCATCCGGCTGCACGGCGCCTGCGTCGCCGGGGAGGGGGCGCTCGGACCGATCTCCCTCCCCTGCCCCGCCGAGCGCTTCGGGGAACTCTCGGCCGTTCGTTCGTGGATCGGGTCACGGCGCGACCTCCGGATCGAGCGCGTGGACGTGGCGCCGGTCGAACCGGTCGACGGTGGCCGGGCGATCGCCCGCGCCCTCGCCCGGGCGGGGCCGACCTCGCGCCACCGCTAGACTGGCTCGCATGGAGCATGCGGTCATCCTGGAGGGCGCGCGCACCCCCATCGGGAAGTTCCTGGGGTCCTTCGTCGACACGAGCGCGGTGGAGCTCGGCACGCTGGCGGCCGTCGAGGCCCTGCGACGCGCCGACGTCCCCGCCGAGCAGGTGGACCAGACGATCCTCGGTCACGCTCGGCAGGCGGGGAACGGTCCGAACACCGGACGGCAGGTCTCGATCCGCGCGGGCGTGCCACAGGAGGTCGGCGCCTACAACGTCAACATCGCCTGCGGCTCGGGCATGAAGGCGACGCAGCTGGGAGCCCAGCAGATCATGCTCGGCGACGCCGAGGTGGTCCTGGTCGGTGGCATGGAGAACATGTCGCGCGTGCCGTTCCTGCTGGACAGGATGCGCCAGGGCTACAGGATGGGCGACGCGACCGCGGCCGACGCCATGTACCGTGACGGCCTGCTCGATCCGCTGTGCGGGCTGCTCATGGGCGAGACGGCGGAGAACCTCGTGGACATGTACGACATCAGCCGCACCGAGCAGGACGAGTTCGCCTTCGAGTCGCAGATGAAGGCGGAGGAGGGCAGCGAACGCCGCGCCGCCGAGATGTTTCCCGTCGAGGTGACGCTGGGGACCAAGGCCGTCACCGTGACGCAGGACGAGCATCCTCGTCCGCAGAGCACCATGGCGTCTCTGGCGAAGCTGCCGGCGATCTTCCGCGAAGGGGGCAGCGTGACGGCCGGCAACGCGAGCGGCATCACCGACGGCGCCGCCTCCCTGGTCCTGATGGGCGAGTCACGTGCGAAGGCCGAGGGTCGCGAGCCATTGGCTCGGATCGTCGGCATGAGCTGGGCCGGGGTCGATCCCAAACTCATGGGCATCGGTCCCGTCCCCGCCACGAAGAAGGTGCTGGAGCGCACCGGTCTGTCGCTCACCGACATCGACGCCATCGAGATCAACGAGGCCTTCGCGGCCCAGGTGATCGCCTGCGAGCGGGAACTGAAGTTCGATCGCGATGTGCTGAATACCAAGGGAGGCGGGATCTCGCTCGGACATCCGATCGGCATGAGCGGGGCGCGGGTCCTGCTGACCCTGGCCTACGAGTTGCGCGAGCGCGGACTCTCGCTCGGCCTTGCCACCCTGTGCATCTCCGGCGGCCAGGGGCTGGCCGTCGTCCTCGAACGCGTCTAGGGGGTCCTGACCGTGAGCGTCCATGCAGTCGTCCTGATCCAGTGCGAGATCGATGAGATCCCGGAGGCCGCTCAGGCGATCGCCGAGATCGAGGGCGTCTCTGAGGTCTACTCCGTCGCCGGCGAGTTCGACCTGGTCGCGATCGTGCGCGTGAGCGCGCACGACGATCTGGCCGCGGTGATCCCCGGCGGCATCGGCAAGGTCACGGGTGTCGAGCGCACCGAGAGCCTCATCGCGTTCCAAGTCTACTCCCGCCACGACCTGGAGCGGCTCTTCTCGCTGGGTTTCGAGGAGGGGTAGGACTGGCCCCGTCGCCGGCGGCCCTACTCCGGCCAGTCGATCGCCACCGGCAGCGCCGTGCGGCCCCACTCGCTCAGATCGCTCCCGTCGCGAGGCCCGTACTTCTCCACCAGCAGCCGCCGGGCCGTCGCGTCCTCGTCGGTTCCGGGTTCCACCACTCGCGCGCGCGTCCACCGCTCCACGTCGCCGATCCTCAGCGTCACGGTGGACGAGGCCACGATGTTGCGGATCCAGTCCGAACGACCGCCGCCGCCCGACAAGAGGTAGACGGTTCCGCCGTCCAGCGCGAACCAGATCTCGATCTCGTGCGGCCTTCCCGTGACCCGGCCCGTGGTGGACAGATAGCAGAAGTCCAGGTCCGCGAGGTTGCTCACCGCACCGCCCAGATCACCAGCCCCGCCATCACGACCAGAGCCGCGGCTAGCATGACCCAGTCACCGCGCTTGATCTTGCCGGGTTGCTGGTAGTTGAAGCCCATCGGTTCACCTCACACGCGGTAGTACTCACGGAACTTCTCGGCGGACAGCCAGTAGATGTGCTGGCGGACCGTGGAGGCGTAGGTGCGGGCCTCCGTGCCGTCGTGACACCGGCGCTCGCCGACGACCTGACCCGCCGGATCCCGGATCACCACCCGCCACCCCGTGGGAGCATCCTCGATGCCCACGTCGTAGCCGTTCTCGCCCACCATCTCCTCGTTCAGCCCCGGCGGACGACGTTGCGTTCGAGCCGATCCAGCGCGTCGCGCATATCCCCGAGGATGGCGTCCCGGTCCAGGGTGAATGCCGGCGACAGGTCGGCCAGGGTCTCCAGCGCGACCTCCAGGGCGCTGCCGGCCACCTCCGCGTCGCGGAGCGCGTCTACGAGCGTGACCGCGTAGTCCGCGTTGAACGGTTGCCCGTCCCACGGGCACTCACCGCCCGAGGCCACGACCTGCTCGCCGAGGAATTCCCGCCCATCGCGACGACACGTTCCCTTGATCTTCACACGCTCTCCTTCTGGGTGACGAGCTCCAATACCCGCTCGGCAAGAGCGAACGGATCCACCGGCTTCACGAACCATGCGTCCGCCCCCGACCATCTCGCGAGCCAGGCATCGTGCTTGCGCTCGAGCAGGATCACGATCACGCCCGCGTAGGGCTCCGTCGAGCCCTCCCGCAGATCCTTGGTCAGCGCGAAGGCGCCTGCCCGCGACGCGATCTCGTCGGCGATGATCACCTCGGGCAGGTCGCGGCGGGCGGCGCGGAGACCGAGCTCACCGTTCTTCGCAGCGCGGAACCGCAGCTCGGTGCCGAGCGCGCGTTCGATGCTGCGCACGGCCAGCGCGGTGAGCTCTCGGGACCGGGGATCGGGGGAGACGAGCAGGACGTCCACGCCGGGAATCCTACCGCGTGACCAGGGGTGCTTGGCCGTGCATGCGTGGGTGGGCTACCCTCGGCGCGCCGAGGCGCCGCGTGCCACGGAGCGGTTGCCCGCCGATGCAGGTTGGGGTCCGCAGCGCTGTCGACGACAGGAAGGGGTTCCGCCGTGAGGAGCGTGGGGAGGGCGGCTGCGGCCGAGTTCGTGGCCTCCTTCGCGTTGATCGTCGTCGGCGCCGGGGCGGTCATCGCGCAGGCGAACGGCCGGTTGGACCTCACCGGCGTCGCCCTGGCGAACGGTCTGATCTTCGCCGCGATGGTGTCGGTCACCGCGCACCTGTCCGGCGGCGTGGTGAACCCCGCCGTGGCGATCGGCCTGTGGGTGGCCGGCAGGCTGGGGACGCTGCGGGCCGCGGTCTTCGTCGCCGCCGAGGTGCTCGGGGCCGTCACCGGCGCCTTCTGCCTGAAGTTCCTGCTCCCGTCGGCGGCGTTCCCGCCGGGCGGGGGCGGGACGGCGCTCGCGGTCGGCGTGGCTCCGGGCAGGGGTCTGCTGATGGAGGCGGTCGCCACGTTCCTCCTGGTCTTCGCCGTATTCGGGACGCTGGTGGACGACCGAGCGCGGTTGCACTCGACCGCGGGTCTCACGATCGGTCTGGTCGTGGCCGTCGACATCATGACGTTCGGACCCTGGACCGGAGCTGCGTTGAATCCCGCCCGCTGGTTCGGTCCGGCGCTGGCCACAGGGAGCTGGGCCGACTGGTGGGTCTGGCTCATAGGGCCGGCCGCCGGCGGCGTCATGGCCGCCCTCGTGTACCGCGCGCTGTTCCTCGGGGAACCGCAGCCTGCCAGCACGGACGGAACGTCATGACCGATCTGTACCTCGACAGCGCCTCGGCTACCCCGCTGTCGGCCTCCGCGCGCGAGGCGATGCTCGCCTCGCTCGACTGCTTCGGAGACCCGCTGCACATACACGCGCCGGGGCGAGAGGCCCGCAGGATCCTCGACGGATCCCGCGAGGAGGTGGCCGGCTCGCTCGGAGCGCAGCCCGACGAGATCGTCTTCACATCGGGTGGCACGGAGTCGGTGGCGCTCGCGATCTGGGGAGGCGTTCGGGCCGTGCGGGAGCTGGGCTCGAGGCTCGTCGTGAGCGCCGTGGAGCATCCGGCGGTCGGCGGCGTCTGCCACGTCCTGGAGAGCGACGGCTTCGAGGTGGTGATCGTGCCGGCCGACGAGTGGGGGCGCGTGGACCTGGACATCTTCGCGTCGGAGGTCCGCAAGCCCGGTACCCTCCTGGCCAGCCTCCAGCACGCGAACCACGAGCTGGGGACGATGCAGCAGATCGGCGAGGCGTCGCGCCTGGCGCGCGAGGCGAAGGTGCTGTTCCACACCGACGCCTGTCAGACGGTCGGGCGCCTGCCCGTCGACGTGAGCGCTCTTGGGGTCGATCTCCTCTCGTTCTCCGCACACAAGTTCGGCGGCCCCGCCGGTGTGGGGGGGCTGTACGTGCGGCGCGGCGTCGGCATCACGGCGTACCCCTGCGGCGACGATCGCGAGCGCAAGCGGCGAAGCGGTATGGAGAACACGCCGGGCATCGCGGGCATGGCCGCCGCTCTGAGGTCGTCGCTGGCGGAGATGCCGGACCAGGCCGCGCGCCAGTGGGGCCTCACCGCCCGACTGCGCGACCGGATCACGGAGACCGTTCCCGGCGCCCGCGTGCACGGGCATCCGACGCACCGCACCCCGCATCTGGTCTGCTTCTCGGTGGACGGTCTCGACGCACCGACGCTGATGATGGCCCTGGACGACCGGGGCTTCCGCATCGGCGCCGGCTCCATGTGCTCGGGACTGCCCAGCGATCCGTCGCCCGTGCTGGGTCAGATCGGCTTCCCCAACACGCCCGGCTTCCGGGTGGGCGTCGGGGCGGGCACCAGCGAGGCCGACGTCGAGGCCTTCCTCGACGTGCTGCCGAACCTCGCCGCAGAGCTAAAGAGCGTGGAGGCCGCATCGAGCGAAGCGCTGGCTCGGTTCCGACCCCCGGAGGGATGAACGGACCTACGTGACCGTCCACGTGTCGCCGCCATGCAGCAGCGCGTGGAGGTCTCCCTTGCCGAGCCGTTCGGTGGCCCGCTGCGTCTGCGCCGCCACCGCCTCGCCGTACACCGATCGCTCGAAGTCGCGGAAGACGCCGATGCAGGTGGGCTCCGTGGGTCCGTGGGACAGATGTGCGAGCGCGAAGGGCAGGGAGGGCCGCCCGTCGACGTCGTGCACGACGATCTGGTCCTGCGGGGTCTCGGCGGTGGCGGTGATCACGAGCCGACCGTTCTCCCCCACCGACACGCAGCGGTTGCCCCCATCGAAGATGACGGGCTCACCGTCCTCCAGACGGATCTGGTTCTGCGCGCCGCTGGCCTTGTCGCGCAACAGGTCGAACGCCCCGTCGTTGAACACGTTGCAGTTCTGGTAGATCTCCACGAACGACGAGCCCTGGTGCTGCGCCGCCTGTCGGAGCACGTCGGTCAGGTGCTTGCGATCGTTGTCGATCGTGCGGGCGACGAAGGTTCCCTCGGCGCCGAGCGCGACCGCGATCGGATTGAACGGGTGGTCGACCGAGCCGAACGGCGTGGATTTGGTGACCTTGCCCTCCTCGCTCGTCGGCGAGTACTGGCCCTTCGTGAGGCCGTAGATCTGATTGTTGAAGAGCAGGATCTTCAGGTTCACGTTGCGCCGGAGCGCGTGGATCAGGTGGTTCCCGCCGATCGACAGCCCGTCGCCGTCACCGGTCACGACCCACACCGACAGATCCGGACGTGCCGTGGCGATGCCGGTGGCCAGCGCCGGCGCACGCCCGTGGATCCCGTGCATGCCGTAGGTGTCCATGTAGTAGGTGAAGCGGCCGCTGCACCCGATCCCCGAGACGAAGACCGTCTTGTGCGGCTCGATCCCGAGCTCCGGCATGAGGCCCTGCACCGCCGACAGGATCGCGTAGTCCCCGCACCCCGGGCACCATCGCACCTCCTGGTCGGCGGTGAAATCCTTCTTCGTCAGCGTGCCCACGCCGATGTCCAGCTCACTCATCGTGCACCCGCAGGATCTCCTGCTCCAGCTCCTCGGCAGCGATCGGGAGGCCCTGGACCTTGTTGAACCCACGCGCGTCCACCAGGAATCGCGCCCGGATGAGCAGGGACAGCTGCCCCAGGTTCATCTCCGGGATCAGCACCTTCGGATAGCGCTTCACGACGTCACCCGTGTTGGCCGGGAACGGGTTGAGGTGTCGCAGGTGCGCCGTGGCCACCTTCCGCCCTGCCTCGCGCGTTCGCCGCGCGGCGGCGCGGATCGTGCCCAGCGACGAACCCCACCCCAGGACGAGGAGCTCGGCGTCGCCGTCGGGATCCTCGACCTCGAGCAATGGGATATCGGCCGCGATGCCGTCGACCTTGTCACGCCGCAGATGGGTCATCCGCTCATGGTTTGCGGGGTCGTAGCTGATGTTGCCGGTGCCCTCCTCGCGCTCCAGCCCACCGATGCGGTGCACGAGCCCCGGGGTGCCGGGCACGGCCCAGGGCCTCGCCAGCCGCTCGTCCCGCGCGTACGGGAGGAATCCGTCGCCGTTGGCCTTGGCGAAGTTGGGCTCGATCACCGGGAGCGCCTCGATGTCGGGGATCTTCCACGGCTCGCTCGAGTTGGACAGGAACGTGTCGGACAGCAGGATCACGGGCGTGCGGTACCGCACCGCGATGCGCGCCGCCTCCAGCGCCGCGGCGAAGCAGTCGGCCGGCGAGGAGGCGGCAACGATCGGCATGGGCGACTCACCGTGCCGGCCGAACATGGCCAGCAGCAGATCGGTCTGCTCGGTCTTGGTGGGCAGTCCGGTGGAGGGACCTGCCCGCTGCACGTCGACGATGATCATCGGCAGCTCCATGATGACCGCCAGCCCGAGGGTCTCGGCCTTCAGGTCCATGCCCGGACCGCTGGTCCCCGTCACGGCGAGCTGGCCGGCGAAGGCCGCCCCCAGCGCCATGTTGGCGGCGGCGATCTCGTCCTCGGCCTGCAGCGTGACCACGCCGAAGTTCTTGTGGCGGCTGAGCTCGTGCAGCAACTCCGAGGCCGGGGTGATGGGATAGCTGGCATACAGCAGCGGCAGCCCGCTGCGGTCGGATGCCGCGACCAGGCCCCAGGCGAGCGCCGTGGCACCCGCGATGTTCCGGTACGTGCCGGGCTCGGCCGGTGCGGCGTTCACCTTGTAGCTGTGGGCGAACAGCTCGGTGGTCTCGCCGAAGTTGTAGCCGGCCTTGAAGGCGGCGACGTTGGCGTCGAGGATCTCCTGCTTGCCCCCGAACTTCTTCTGTAGCCACCCGATCGTGGTCTCGGTGGGACGGTCGAACATCCAGCTCACCAGACCCAGCGCGAACATGTTCTTGGCGCGCTCTGCCTCCTTCTTCCCGATGCCCACATCCTGGGTCGCACGCACGGTGATGGAGGTCATAGGGACCTTGAAGACCTGGTAGCCGTCCAAGGTGCCGTCCGTCACGGGATCGGAGGTGTAGCCCGCCTTCTCCACGTTGCGTTGGGTGAAGGCGTCCTCGTTCACGATGACGATGCCGCCACCGGTCACCGTGTGCAGGTCGGCTTTGAGGGCGGCGGGGTTCATGGCCACCAGGACGTCGGCATGGTCGCCCGGGGTGGTGATGTCGATGGAGGCGAACTGGATCTGGAAGGCAGAGACCCCGTGCACGGTTCCCGCGGGTGCCCGGATCTCGGCCGGGAAGTCCGGCAGGGTGGCCAGGTCGTTGCCGAGGACAGCGGTGGCGGAGGTGAACCGGTCCCCCGTCAATTGCATCCCATCACCCGAGTCGCCGGCGAACCGGATCACGACACGCTCTTTGATCTCGACGGTCTTGGTCATCCGTATGCATCGGCCGGAGTCGACCCGGCCTCGAGGCTCCTCGTGGTTTCTGGGGATGGGCGAAATGTGCCCATCCAGCGTACCTCGCCCCCCGCCGTTCCCTTGTGGCATCCCTGTAGATTCTCCCCATGCAGACCAGACGGCTGGGGTCCCAGGGCCCAGAGATGAGCGTGATCGGCTATGGGGCGTGGGAGGCGGGCGGCGCCGACTGGGGGCCCAACGAGTCCGACGAGGTCGTGATCGACGCGATGCGCGCGGCGCTGGACGCCGGGATCGACTGGATCGACACCGCCGAGGTCTACGGGGACGGCGTGTCGGAGACGTTGGTGGGCCGGGCGCTCGCGGGGCGCCGCGACGGGGCGCTGATCGCCTCGAAGGTGGCGCCGGCCCCCGAGGGGTCGGGCTTCCGTCCCGAGCAGGTGCGCGGCGCCTGCAACGCCAGCCTCCGGCGACTGGCCACCGATCGGATCGACCTGTACCAGCTCCACTGGCCCGACGAGACCGGCATCCCACTGGAGGACACGTGGGGCGCCATGGCCGAACTGCAGCAGGCCGGCAAGGTCCGCTTCGTGGGGGTCTCGAACTTCGATCATGACCAGATCGAGCGGTGCCTGCAGATCCGGCATGTCGACTCGCTGCAACAGGAGTTCTCCATGCTGGCGCGGCAGGACCGCGAGCTGCTCCGCTGGTGCGGTGAAGCGGGGGTCGGCGTGGCGTCGTACTCCCCCCTGGGGGCGGGCCTGCTGACGGGTGCGATCGCACCGGGCACGGTCTTCGAGGACTGGCGAGCCGACGCAACGGAGGGTTTCCTCACCGACGTGGAGGGATCGCTGGCGGTGGTCGAGCGGCTCCGGCCGGTGGCGGAGCGGTTGGGGATCACGCCGGCGCAGCTCGCCTTGGCATGGAACATCGCGCAGCCCGGGGTGACCGCGGCCATCGCCGGGAGCAGGGATTCAGGTCACGTGCGCGGGAACGCGGCGGCCGGCGACGTCGAGCTGGACGGCTCGATGCTGCAGGAGCTCGAGGAGCTGCTGGCGGGCTAGACGGCCCGCAGGTGGCCACGACCCCCCTCAGCCGGCGTGCCGGCAGCGTCCTCCCCCGCACCCTGCTCGGTAGCGTCGGAGGCCGTTGCGGGATCGTGCGTGGTCTCCCGCGACGCGAGCCACTCTGTCAGCTGCTGGGCCGGGATGGGGCGGCAGAGGAAGTACCCCTGCGCGATGTCGCATCGCTGCTCGGCCAGCTGGTCCCAGGCCTCCTGCGTCTCCACTCCCTCGGCCACCACCCGCAGACCGAGGTTTCTGCCCAGGTCCACGGTCGCCCGCACGATCATGGCGTCGTTCGCGTTCTCGTGCATGTTCATCACGAACGATCGATCGATCTTGATCTCCCCGATCGGCAGCCGCTTGAGGTAGCTGAGCGAGGAGTAGCCGGTGCCGAAGTCGTCGATGGACAGGAGCAGGCCGATCTTCGAGAGCGCGGCCAGGACACCCAGGGACCGACCGCTGTCGGTCATGAGGAAGCTCTCCGTGAGCTCCAGCGTGAGGAAGCGTGGGGGAACCCCCCACCGTTCGAGGAGCTCCCCGACCACCTCGGGCAGCTGTGGATCCAGGAGGCTGCGCGGCGAGAGGTTCACCGCCACCTCCAGCTGCGTCCCCGCGTGCGACCACTGGTGCCATTGGCGGAGCGCCTCGTTGAGGACGAACTGCGTCAGCGGCCGCAGCAGCACGGTCCGCTCCACGAGGGGGATGAACTCGTCGGGTGGCACGAGGCCCCGTTCCGGGTGCTGCCAGCGGATCAGCGCCTCCACGCCCGTCACACGGCCGTCGGAGAGGCGCGCCTTCGGCTGGTAATGCAGGAAGAACTCGTCGTTGTCGATCGCCGGGCGCACCTGACCGATCAGCGTCAGGCGGCTCGGGCTGTTCTTGTCCAGTGCGGGCGAGTAGACCTCGTACCCGCTGCCGGACTCCTTCGCCGCGTACATCGCCACGTCGGCCCGTCGTAGCAGCGTCTCCACGTCGTCGCTGTGCACAGGGTAGGTGGCGATGCCGATGCTTGCGGAGACGTCCAGCGCGATGCCCTCCACCACCACGGGGTGCTCCATCTCCTCCATCAGCCGCTCTGCGACGCGGATGGCGATGTGGTCCTCGGAGAGCCTCGGCAGCACCACGCCGAACTCGTCCCCTCCGAGCCGTGCCATGAGGTCCCCCGGGCGCAGGGCGGCCGATAGCCGAGGTCCGATCTCCTGCAGCAACAGGTCGCCGTAGTGGTGCCCCAACGTGTCGTTGATCTCCTTGAAGTGGTCCAGGTCCATGATCATCACCGCCAGCGACGAGCCGGCCTTCTCGGCGTCGGCGATGGCCTCCTGCAGGCGCTGCTGGAACAGCGTTCGGTTCGGCAGACCCGTCAGGGCATCGTGCATCGCCTGATGCGCCTTCTCGCGCTCGCGCTGGGCGAGCTCGTCGGTCGCCACCTGCAGGGAGTGGGTGCGGTGGAACATCTGCCACGCGAAGGCGAGCGGCGCGATGAACACGCCGACGGCCAAGATCCCGTTCTCCACGAAGGAGGTGGCCACCAGCACGCTGAACAGCGCCAGGCCCAGGTAGCTGATCAGGAACTCGCCAAACACACCCACATGCATGTCCCGCAGGATCTGCTTGAGCGGCTGGCGCGACTCCATGTGGAAGTACCACGCGACCAGCAGCGCGTTCACCGCATACCCCAGCAAGGTCGCCACGAGGACGGCGCTGCACAGGACGATCCAGTTCGCCTTGAGGTCGACCGCCATTCGGTGGAACACCAGCCCCTCGACCAGGACCGATATGGCGATCTGCCCCCGGATGAACAACGACTTCGCCAGCGGCAGCTCCCGGCGCAGCTCGCGTATGTCGCTGGTCCCGAGCAGCGCGATCGCGGCCGCCACCGGCGGAGGATAGATGAGCGCCACGGCGAGCTGCAGCGGGAAGGACAGGCTGAAGTTCAGTTCGACCGAGGTCGGCACCGGCATGAGGTCCACCAGGGCGATGGCGGCGATCCACACCAGGAGCAGGGGTGTGCCGAACTGCAGCGAGTCCCGGGCGTACGCGAAGATGATCCATGCGATCAGTGGCAGAGCCACCAGAAGCTCGTAGACCTTGGTGGCGGTGCGGCGATGGCGCGGGTCGGCGGCCCGGACCTCTTCAACGGTCGACATGGCCCACCGCCTGCGTCACGAGACTGCCCGGATCGGGTGCTCGGCGCCGGCGTCCCATGCCGGCCGCGACCACGACCATGACGCCCCCGTAGGTGAAGATGTCGCCGATGCTGATCGCCTGTTCCATCGGGGGGATCGCGATGACGTCGCCGAGGAAGCGGAGGTGATCCAGCGACGACGCCAGGTGGTGCTTAGGCCCTCCATTTTGGGTGAGCTCTCCGAGGCTGTCCGCTTGGTGGGATGCCTCGATCGCCTCGCGCGACACGGGCATCCCCCGGTTGAGGACGATAACCGTGAAGTTCAGCGCCACCCCGACCAGGATGAGCGCCACCCCCGCCACCCGCAGGTTCACGATGGCGAAGGCGATCAGCAGCACGAACGACGCGTAGAGGTACCACAGGGGCCACTTGCCCCCTGGCCACAGCAGCACCTGCAGGAGCAGGCCGAGGATCGCCGCCGCCTGCCAGCGGAGGCGCAGGTCCGCGAGCGTTGCCAACCGGCCGCCGCGGAGATAGCCGATCAGGATCGCCAGGACGAGCGAGGGCACGACGAGTTTCATGGTCCTTCCGGTATCGGCCCGCCGATCGGGTCCCTGTAGGCACGTAGGATGGCCGCACGCCCATGCAGGACCCGGCCCGCACCCGTCGCCGCCTCACCGAGCTCCTCGCGGAGCGGATCCTGGTCCTGGACGGCGCCTGGGGCGTGCTGCTCCAGGGCCGCGGACTGACGGAGAAAGATTTCCGCGGCGAGCGTTTCCGGGACCACCCTCGGGACCTCCAGGGGGATCCCGACCTGCTGAACCTCACGCAGCCCCAGGTCGTATCCGAGCTGCATCAGGCCTACCTGCAGGCGGGTGCCGACATCACCACCACCAACACCTTCACGGCGACCTCGATCGGCCAGGGTGACTACGGGCTGGCCGAGGCCGTCTACGAGATGAACGTGGAGGGGGCGCGCCTGGCGAAGGAGGCCACGGCCTCCTTCCCGGACCGATTCGTCGCCGGCTCCGTCGGCCCGCTGAACGTGACGCTGTCGCTCTCGCCGAAGGTGGAGGACGCCGCCTTCCGCACGGTCACCTTCGATCAGGTGGTCGAGACATACGCAGAGCAGATGCGGGGTCTCCGCGACGGCGGTGCGGACCTCCTATTGATCGAGACGATCTTCGACACGCTGAACGCGAAGGCAGCGATCGCGGCCGCCAAGGATGTGGCGCCCGAATTGCCCATCTGGCTCTCGGTCACCGTCGTCGACCGGAGCGGCCGCACGCTGTCGGGGCAGACGGTCGAGGCGTTCTGGATCTCGGTGGCCCACGCGGATCCGGTGATCGTGGGCGTGAACTGCTCGCTGGGTGCGGCGGAGATGCGGCCCTACGTGGAGGACCTGGCCCGCGTGGCCCCGATCCCCACGGCCTGCTATCCCAACGCCGGGCTGCCCAACGCGTTCGGGGGCTACGACGAGACCCCCGAGATCACCTGCGAGCTGTTGAGCGGCTTCGCGACCGACGGCCTGGTGAACATCGTCGGCGGGTGCTGCGGCACCACGCCCGAGCACATCAGCGCGATCGCCGAGGCGGTGCGGGGCATGCCTCCGCGCGCCATCCCTTCGACGCCCGAGCCGCTGCCCACGTTCAGCGGCCTCGAGCCGTTCCGGATCCGGCCCGACACGGGTTTCGTGATGATCGGCGAGCGCCAGAACGTGACGGGCTCGGCGAGGTTCCGGCGCCTGATCGAGGCCGGTGACTTCGAGGCAGCCGTGGAGGTGGCATTGGAGCAGGTCCAGAGCGGGGCGAACCTGCTGGACGTGAACATGGACGCCGACCTGCTCGACTCCGAGCAGGCCATGACCACCTTCTTGAACCTGATCGCGACCGAACCCGAGATCGCCCGGGTTCCGATCATGATCGACAGTTCCCGATGGTCGGTGATCGAAGCCGGGTTGAAGTGCGTCCAGGGCAAGGGCGTGGTGAACTCCATCAGCCTGAAGGAGGGGGAGGCCGACTTCCTGGACAAGGCCCGCC
>JBDUEF010000015.1:0-29093 GCA_040002535.1 Actinomycetota bacterium
CCAGATCGGATCCGCCGGTGATGCGCCGGAGGTTCAGACCAGGCCGGTGATCACCGACGGGTCCGCGAGAGCCTGCGAACCTCGCTCATGCGCTGCCTCGGGTGCTCACTGGATACACTCGAGCCTCGTCGTTGCTCGCCGGGCAGGCCGGCGAGGTGGCCCGACGGTCCGATACCTATGTTCGACACCCTGACCGACAGCCTGAACAGCGTCTTCAAGAAGCTCCGAGCACGGGGGAAGCTCCACCCCAAACAGGTGGACAACGCCCTGGGCGACATCCGCACGGCCCTCCTCGAGGCAGACGTGGCGGTCGAGGTGGCCCAGGACCTCGTGGACCGCGTGCGGGTCCGAGCGCTGGGCGAGGAGGTCATGAAGAGCCTCACACCGGCGCAGCAGGTGGTGAAGGTCGTCGACGAGGAGCTCACCACCACCATGGGAGGCACATACCGACCCTTCGAGCTGCCCAGCCAGCGCCCGGCCGTCATCATGATGGCCGGCGTGCAGGGGTCGGGCAAGACCACCGCCTGCGCGAAGCTGGCCCGGCTGCTGAAGTCCAAGGGGCGCCGCCCCCTGCTGGTCGCGGCCGACCTCGAACGTCCCGCCGCCGTCGAACAGCTCCGCATGCTCGGTCGCGAGATCGGCGTGCCGGTGATCTCCGAGGGCAGAGATCCGGTGAAGGTGGCGAAGAATGCCGTGAAGGAGGCGGGGCGTCAGGACGCCGACGTCGTCATCATCGACACCGCCGGGCGCCTGCACGTGGATGGCGACATGATGAAGCAGGCGCGCCGGATCCGCGACGCCGCCAAGCCCCAGATCGTGCTGATGGCGTGCGATGCCATGACAGGCCAGGACGCCGTCGTGCAGGCGCGCGCGTTCATGCACGAGGTCGACACCGACGGCTTCATCCTGACGAAGCTCGACGGCGACGCGCGGGGGGGTGCGGCGCTGTCGATCACGGCGGTGACCGGCCGGCCGGTGTACTTCGTGGGCACGGGTGAGCGTCCCGAGGACCTGGAGCCGTTCCATCCCGATCGCATGGCCAGCCGCATCCTGGGCATGGGCGACGTCCTGACGCTGATCGACAAGGCCGGCCAGACGCTCGACGCCGAGGCCGCGCGGGAGTCCGCCGAACGCATGATGAAGGCGCAGTTCACGTTCGAAGACTTCCTCACGCAGCTGCGCGAGATGCAGAAGCTCGGACCGATCCAGGATCTCCTGAAGATGCTGCCGGGCGTGCCGGGTGGCAGGAACGCGATCAAGGACCTCGCCGGTCAGATCGACGACAGCGAGCTGCGGCGCGCCGAGGCCGTCATCTGCTCCATGACCCGGGAGGAGCGTCAGAATCCCGCTATCATCTCCGGGTCTCGCCGCCTGCGGATCGCGAAGGGGTCGGGCGCCACGACGAACGAGGTCAACTCGCTGATCAAGGACTTCGAGGGCGCCCGCAAGATGATGCGCTCCATGATGGGCGGCAAGAGGATGCCCGGCATGATGAAGATGCCGAAGGGCCCCGTCGACTGAGTCACCATCCCGGATCGAGAGGAACGAGCGAATGGCAACGAGGATCAGGCTTCGCCGGATGGGCGCGAAGAAGCGTCCCTACTACCGCGTGGTGGTGGCCGACCAGCGCGCCCCGCGCGACGGCCGTTTCATCGAGAACATCGGCAAGTATCACCCGCTCGAGGACCCCTCGCTGATCGAGATCGACGAGGAGCGCGCCCTGCACTGGCTGCGCACCGGGGCCCAGCCCTCCGAGCAGGTGCAGAACCTGATGACCAAGATCGGGATCTGGGAGAAGTTCGCGGCCGAGCGCCCTGGAGCCGCCAAGGTGAACTCCAAGGACAAGAAGGTCCGAGAGGGCAGGCCCGAGGCTCCGAAGACCTCGAAGAAGGCCCAGGCGAAGGCGGCGGAGACGGCGTCGGCCGCCGCCGATCCGGCTCCCACCGTCGCGCAGGAACCCGCTCCGTCCCAGCCGGAGGAGCCGGCCGCCGAGGTCCAGCCGACGCCGGAGGAACCGCCGCCCGCCCCCACACCCGAGGCCGCCGCTGCACCCGAGACCGCCGCCCGATCCGACGCTGAGACCGAGACGGACACGGACGCGTGAAGGAGCTGCTCGAGTTCCTCGCCCGCGAGCTCGTGGAGGACCCCGACGCCGTGGAGGTGACCGAGGGGTCCGACGATCGGGGACCCGTTCTCACCCTCAGCGTCGCGCCCGAGGACATGGGCAAGGTGATCGGAAAGGGCGGCAGGACCGCGCGGGCCCTCCGTGCCGTCGTTCGCGTGGCGGCGACCCGCCAGGGCATCGACTCGGTCTTCGTCGAGATCGTCGACTGACCTCGCGCGGGTGGACCAGCCCACCGTCATCGTCGGCAAGATCACCAAGGCCCATGGGCTGACGGGCGAGGTCACCGTGTTGTCGTTGACCGACAACCCGGATCGGTTCGTCGAGGGCAACGTCGTGTTGCTTCAGGACGGTCGCTCGCTGAGGATCCAGGAGGTGCGTGCGAACGGGGCCCGCCTGCTGGTGACGTTCGCCGGCATCGCAGACCGCACCTCCGCCGAGGCGCTCGGTGGGGCGCTGCTCGTGGTTCCGGAGTCGGATCTCCCCGATCTGCCCGAGGGCACCTACTGGCCTCATGAGCTGGAGGGGTGCGAGGTCGTGACCCGAGCCGGCCGATCGTTCGGCTCGATCACCGAGGTGGTGGCCAATCCGGCCAACGACATCTGGATCGCGACGGGGCCCGAGGGCGAGGAGACACTCGTACCGGCGATCGGACAGGTGATCGCGGAGGTGGACATCGGCGGACGACGAGTGGTCGTGCACGAGGTGCCCGGCATCACGGCCCCCGAGGAGTAGCCTCCCGCCGTGCGGATCGATGTTTTCACCATCTTCCCGGGCATCCTGTCCTCTCCCCTCCGCGAGAGCCTGTTGGGCAGGGCGATCGCCGAGGGGATCGTCGATGTCCATGTGCACGACATCCGCGGCTTCACGGCGGACACCCACCATCAGGTCGACGACGAGTCCTTCGGCGGCGGTCCCGGCATGGTGATGAAGCCCGAGCCGTTGTTCGCCGCCGTGGAGTCCCTGGGCGAGGATCGGGGGCGCGTCCTGCTGCTGAGCCCCGCCGGCCGCCGGCTCGATCGCGACCTCGTGCGGGAGCTCAGCCGCGAGGATCACCTCACCCTCCTGTGTGGGCGCTACGAGGGCGTGGACGAGCGTGTCGTGGAGGGCCTCCCCGCCCAGGAGGTGTCCATCGGCGACTACGTCCTGTCGGGTGGGGAGCTGGCGGCCCTGGTGCTGATCGAGGCCGTCACCCGTCTGCTGCCCGGCGTGATCGGTCGTGAGGAGTCCCACGAACAGGACTCGTTCGAGGATCGGATCCTCGATCATCCGCATTACACGCGCCCCGCGGAGTTCCGCGGCATGGCGGTGCCGGAGGTGCTTCGCTCGGGGCATCACGCGGAGATCGCGCGGTGGCGACGCGATGCTGCGCAGGACAAGACGCGCCGCAACCGCCCCGACCTCCTGGAGGATTAGACGCAGCCGCCGGATGCGGCCGTTCGGTCGAGGCTCGCGATCGCGTCGGCGGCTCGTTCGCGTCCGAGGTTCCACGACGCCCAGCCGTCGGTTTCGATGCCGGCGTGCGACGCGTCCCACATCGTCGACAGGTCCGTGTGCCCGCAGGGCCCCAGCGAGCCGACGGCCTGGACGATGACGGGAACGGCGTCGGCCGACAGGGAACGCAGCTCTGCCACGTCGAGGTCGCCGGTGCGCGCGTACCGCTCCAGGTTACGCCGGGCGATGAGGGCGTCGGGGTTCGCGGCGGACAGGCCGATCAGGGTCAGCGCTGCCACGATCACGGCGGCGGTGGGGAGCCACGCGACCCGTCCTCGTACCACGGCGAGCAGCGCGCACACCAGCATCGCGCCCACGGCCAGGGTCATGGCGTGTCCGGCGAGGCGCGGCCACGTCCACCCGAACGCGTCCTCGTACAGGGTGAGGCGGTCGGATGCGGAGGCCAGCACCACGAGGTCGAGTGCCACCAGACCGCCGGCCAGCCACCGGAAGACGGTGCGGTTGGCTGGCTCACGCCCGCCGGCCATCCACCCGAACGCGATGACGCCGCCGGTGATGATCGCAGCTGCCAGCAATTCCCAGAACCCTGTCCGCGCGTACTCGGCGAAGGTGAGCCCCTCCTCGGTCAGCACCTTCGTGCGGCCCCCGAACAGAGAGGTAAACTGCACGGCAACGAACGCCGCGAACAGGAGATCCAGCGACACGAGCATCGGGACCCACGATCCGGCGGCCGACGTGGGTGTGAGATCGATCGGGGACACGGAGAGCCCGATCCCCACAGGCCGGCGGGCCCTCGCGGCCAGCACGGCGAAGGCCACGGCGCCGATCCCCACCTCCACGACGTGGACCGGCACCGTCCCGAGGTCTACGTCCCGGAACGGTGCGGCGACCAGATGGCCGAACACGGGGTCGGCCGTTGCCAGCAGGATCACCAGCACTGCCACCACCGGAAGGACGATGACGCCCGCGACGACGATCCGGGAGATCAGCGCCCTGCTCTCGGTTCCCGGCGCCGGTGGGGGTACGAGCGATGCGATGCCACGGGGCACCGCTGCGATCACCGCGAGGGTCCGCACGATGTAGGCGCGCACGGTCGACGCGACCGGGTCGCCCTCGCGGGCGAACGACGCGCCGGCCGCGAACAGGCAGAGCGCGCCGATGGTATCGAGGCCGATGACGACGACGCTCGCCCGCACGACCACGAATACCATCAACAGGAGCCCGGCCGCGAACAAGGGAAGAGCCCTCGGTTGGGGCCTCGTCAGGGCGACTACGGCCGCGGCCGCGACGATGGCGACCAGCAGGAATCCCACCCCTGGCGGCCCGTCCAGAGCCGCGTCCAATGTCACGCCGACCAGCAATGCGGCCGCGAGGAGCGCCCATGTCCCTTGCGGCCCCTCGGGTTCCACGACAGGGGGACCGGCGACCATCACGGGGGGCGGCGGGAGGATGGCCATGGAGCGAGGATGGCCTCCCGGAGGGGCCGGGGCAAGGGCGATCGCCCGTCGTCACGGGTCCGACATGGGGACTCCACATCCCGGACATGCGTTCCTCCGGGCACCGCCCGGCTCTGGGTCCCTACCCTCCACTGGTACACTCGGCCACCGTTGCCATGAACAAGACCGATCTCGTCGAGAAGCCCTACCTCCGCTCCGACATCCCCGAGTTCCGCCCCGGTGACACCGTCAAGGTGCACGTGCGTGTGGTCGAGGGGACCCGGGAGCGCGTACAGGTGTTCCAGGGTGTGGTGATCGGCAAGCAGAACGGCGGCCTACGCGAGACCTTCACGGTTCGCAAGATCTCCTTCGGTGTGGGGGTAGAGCGCACGTTCCCACTGCACTCGCCGTCCATCGCCAAGCTCGAGCTGGTCAGCAGGGGCCGGGTTCGGCGCGCCAAGCTCTACTACCTCCGAGATCTGCGTGGGAAGAAGGCGCGGATCCGTGAGCGCCGCATCGACGACGCCAAGCTCGCGTCCATGGACGCCGCGGCCGCCGCGGCGGCCGAGGACGACGAAGACGTCGATCCCGACGCAGGGTCCCCCCAGGACGGTCCCGACAGTCCGGAGCCCGTGGCTGCGCAGGATGACGTGGAGGTCTCCGCCGATCAGGCTGAGCCCGCCGAGGCGCCTGCCGAGGCGTGACCTTCGTGTCGAGCCGGGTCGGCTCCGACGAGCGAACCGCAGGCGACCCCGACCCGACCGGCCACGATGCCCCCCCGCCCCGCCCGGCGTTCCTCCGGCGGCTGCCCCGGTCGGTCGTGCTGACGCTGCTGTTGGCGCTCGTCGTGCGGGCCCTCGTGGTCCAGGCCTTCTTCATCCCGTCGGTGTCCATGGTGCCCACGTTGCACGTCGGCGATCGGCTGCTCGTGAACCGGCTTGCCTACCGGGTCGGGGATCTGGAGCGATTCGATGTCATCGTCTTCTCCGATCCCAACCCACCGCCGGATCGCGATCGTGGGGTGGTGGCGCGTGCGGTGCACTGGCTCGGCGAAGGGATTGGACTGTCCGGTCCCGGCGACGAGGACTTCGTGAAGCGAGTCATCGCGTTGCCGGGCGAGACCTGGGAGATCCGCGCCGGCGCGGTGTACGTGCAGGGTGAGCAGCTCGCCGAGCCCTATCTGGAGGGGCCGCCCGACCTGCGGGACTTCGGGCCGCAGACCGTGCCGGCAGGCACCGTGTTCGTCCTCGGCGACAACCGCCTCGACTCCTGCGACTCGAGGTTCCCGCCCGATGATGCGGGCGAGTGCCACGGTCTGGGGTACGTTCCGGTGCGCAACGTGATCGGCCAGGCATTCGCCATCGTCTGGCCGCCGAAGGACACGGGATGGCTGCATTGAGCGATGATCTCGACCGGTACGAGCGGGTCCTCCGCGGCCAAGGCTTCCGCCACGTCGCGGGCACGGACGAGGCCGGCCGCGGGGCACTCGCGGGACCGCTGGTGGCCGCCGCCGTGATCCTGCCGCCGGACTTCGATCGCACGGGGATCCGCGACTCCAAGGTCCTCACCGAGGCGCAGCGCGAGGCGGGCTACGCCCGGATCGTCGCGGGCGCGATCGCGTGGTCGGTCGTGCGGGCGACGCCGGGCCGGATCGACCGGTACGGATTGCACCGCTCGAACATCGCATTGCTCAGGGCGGCCGTCCGGAGCCTGCCCGTGCCGGCCGATTACGCGCTCACCGACGGGTTCCCCGTTCCGCGCATGCCCTGCACGAGCCTGGCCATCAAGAAAGGCGACGCGGTGGCGGCCTCGGTGGCCGCCGCCTCCATCGTGGCGAAGGTGACCCGCGATCGCGTGATGCGCTCGCTGCATCGGCGTTTCGGCGAGTTCTGCTTCGATAGGAACAAGGGGTACGGCACGCCCGAGCATTGGTCGGCACTCGATCGCCTGGGTCCCACCCCGGTGCACCGTCTGAGCTTCGCGGGTGTGGGGCAGGCGAGCCTGTTCGCCGTCGGCAACGAGGAGGCGCGCGCCCCGGACAGCCACGATCCCCTCGTCATGGAGGCGTGAGACGATGGACGACGATATGAACGAGGACGACATCGAACGGTTCGAGGAGGAGCGCGAGCTCGAGCTGTATCGCGAGTACCGGGACGTGCTGCCCATGTTCCGGTTCGTGATCGAGACGGAGCGCCGCTTCTACCTGGCCAACACGGTCGAGCTCACGCCCTCCGACGACGGCTGGGTTCGGGTCGACCTCACCGACGCGTGGGTGTGGGACATGTTCCGCCCGGCGCGGTTCGTCGCCAGCGTGCGGGTCATGACCCGGCGCGACGTGAACGTCGAGGAGCTCGCGCGCCGCGACGAGCCCACCACGATCCCCGACTGAGCGATCCCTCGGGTCGCGGTGTCATGTCCGAGGCTGGGGCTAGCGTGCCGCGGATGGATCGGCGCGCGGATCGCGGTGCGGCGGGCGAGGACCTCGCTGCGGCCTGGTACGCCGATCGGGGGTTCCACGTCGTCGAACGCAACTGGCGGTGCCCCGCCGGCGAGCTGGATCTCGTGGCGGTGCGCGACGGGGTGCTGGCGATCTGCGAGGTGAAGACGCGGAGCGGCCGCGCGTTCGGCGCTGGCTACGAGGCGGTGGGCTGGCAGAAGCAGAGGAAGCTCCGCCAGCTCGCGGAGCTGTTCCTCCTGGGATCGGCCGTGCGGCCGGCGGCGGTGCGGTTCGATGTGGCCAGCGTGTCGCTCACGTCCGGCGGTGCATCCATCGAGGTCTTCGAGGATGCGTTCTGATGAGCGGAACTAGTCCATAACAGACTAGATGATGTCCTTGCGCCCGCCTAGGGTCGGGCCTCATGTATGGACGGGTGATCGGGGTCACGGTGCTCGGGGTGGGCGGCCATCTCGTGACCGTCGAGGCGCACGTCGGACGGGGGCTGCCGTCGCTCACCCTCACCGGACTTCCCGGTGCCGCGGTCCAGGACGCGCGTGACAGGATCCGCCCCGCCACCGAGTCGAGCGGTTTGGAGTGGCCGCTGCGGCGTACCGTCGTGAACCTCGCGCCCGGCAACCTCCGCAAGGAGGGCCCCGGACTGGATCTGCCGGTGGCCATGAGCGTGCTGGCCGCGACGGCGCAGATCCCGGCGGCGGCCGTGGAGGGATGGGCATTCGCCGGAGAGGTGTCGCTCAAGGGCGAGCTGGTTGCCACGCCCGGTGTCCTGTCCGTCGCCATCGCTGCTGCGCGGGCGGGTCTGATCGGCGTCGTCGTGCCGGCGGGCAATGCGTTGGAGGCCACGCAGGTCGAGGGGCTCCGCGTGGTGGCGGCGGCCACCCTGTCCGAGGTCGTTGGGTTCTTGCGCGGCACATGGCAGCCCCCCGACGTCACGCGGATGATGCCTGCCGAGGTCCCGGACACCTCGGTGGACCTGTCGGAGGTCCGGGGTCAGGCGCCGGCGCGTCGCGCGCTCGAGGTGGCCGCCGCCGGCGGGCACAACCTGTTCATGGTCGGTTCGCCCGGTGCGGGCAAGACCATGCTGGCCCGACGGTTCGCCTCCATCCTGCCCGCCCTCTCCCGCGAGGAGGCGCTGGAGGCATCCCAGCTCCATTCGGTGGCCGGCCTGCTGTCCGGCCGGGGCATCTTGGCACAGCCGCCCTTCCGCGCGCCGCACCACTCCATCTCCACCGCAGGCCTCCTCGGTGGGGGCACCGGGTTCCTGCGACCGGGCGAGGTCTCGTTGGCCACCCACGGGGTGCTGTTCCTGGACGAGCTCACCGAGTTCCGCCGCGATGCGGTCGAGAGCCTGCGGCAACCGCTGGAGGACGGGCGGGTGGTGATCACCCGCGCGATCGGATCGGTGGAGTTCCCGGCACGGTTCACGTTGGTGGCGGCGGCGAACCCATGCCCGTGCGGGTTCGAGGGCGATGTCCGCCGCGCGTGCTCATGCGATCCATACCGTGCACGGCTCTATCGGGCGAAGCTGTCGGGGCCACTGCTCGATCGCATCGATATCCGCCTGACGATCCCTCGGCTGACCCGGTACGAGCTGCTCGGCCAGGGGTGGGGAGAGAGCTCGGCCGCCGTCCGGCTGCGGGTCCAGGGCGCGCGGGAGCGGCAGCGCGCCAGGTACGCGGATCTCGGTGTTCGGTGCAACGCTCACCTCTCCGGCCCGGCGGTCCGGCGACGGTCGCGTCTGGATCCTGAGGCGGAGCGGGTCCTGTCGAAGGCCGTCGACACCATGGCGCTGACGGGACGAGGGTTCGACCGGGCGTTGAAGGTGGCGCGGACCGTGGCGGACCTCGCCGGTGCCGATCGTGTCGCCGCGCCGCATCTGCTCGAGGCGTTGTCATACCGGGCGCTGGGGGAGGAGGACCTCGTCCGTGCGGGATGAGGAGGCCCCGCGCCCCACACGGTACCCGTCCGACTTCGCCGCCACGGCGACCGACCGACGAGCCTTGTTGGCGTTGTCGACGTTGAGCGGGCTGACGGCCCGCAAGCTCCTGGAGCTGGCGGCCGTCGAGGGGTCTGCATCGGCCTGCCTCGCAGCGGTGCGGAAAGGTCGCGCCGGGAGCCGTGGCGACCGTACGCACGTCGGTGGGATCGATCCTGACGGGGTCGCTGCGAGCGTGTCGGCGTGTGGCGCACGGGTGATCGCATGGGGAGACCCGGAGTATCCGATCTCATTGATGGATCTGGCCGATCCGCCGGCGCTGCTGTACGCGCGGGGGCGAGATCTGGGTTCGCTCGTGTGGCGGGTCGCCGTGGTGGGCTCCCGCAGGTGTTCGGCGCTGGGCCGCGACGTCGCCGTGGACATCGGCAGGAGCCTCGCCTCGGCGGGTGCGTGCGTGGTGAGCGGAGCCGCGCGTGGGATCGACACCGGTGCGCACCGCGGGGCCCTGGACGCCGCCGGCACCACAGTGGCGGTGTTGGGTTCGGGGATCGACGTCCTCTACCCTGCCGGGTCGCGGGGGTTGCTGCAGGAGATCGAGGCCGCGGGCGCGATCGTCACCGAATACCCCCCGGGAATCCCGGCCGAGCCGTTCCGCTTCCCGGCTCGTAACCGGATCGTGGCCGGGATCGCCCGCGCGCTCGTGGTGGTCGAGGGGGCCGCCGGGAGCGGATCCATGATCTCGGTGGATCACGCGCTGGACCTGGGTCGTGAGGTGTTCGCCGTGCCCGGGCCCGTCACGAGCCCCCTGAGCGAGGTGCCGCTGGCGTTGATCCGCGACGGTGCGGTGATGATCCGTGGGGCCGACGACCTCCTGGCGGACCTGGGCCTCGACGTGGCGCCTGCGACGCTCGCGGGCCCCAGCGAGCTGCCGCCGGACGAACTCCGCGTCTTCGAGGGCCTGCGATCGCCCTGCCTCCCGGACGCGGTGGCACGCGCTGCGAGCGTGTCGATCCCCGAGGCCGTCGCTGCGCTGATCCGGCTGGAGCTCCGAGGCCTCGTCCGCAACGTGGGCGGGCGATACGAGCGCCGCCTCTCGCCCCGCGGAGGGACGGCAGACGCGGCGAACGCTTGAACCGGGGCCGGGTCGCTGGTAGAAGGGACGGACTCCTGCCCCCGGGCCGCGGGCCACCCCCGAGACGGCGCCGAACCTCGACCGGAAGGACCGCGTGACCGACGACGAGCTTCCCCCGTCGCAGACCTCGCTGATCGAGCGGTTCGTCCGGCATCTGAGCTTGGAACGGCGTCTGTCCGACCACACCGTCGGGGCATATCGGCGCGACGTGGGGCAGCTCGCGGTCTTCCTGGTTCGCCAGGGCGGCTCGCTGGAGACCGCGACCTATGCTTCGCTGCGCCGCTTCCTCGCACACCAGACCACCCTCGGGTACGCGCGCGCCTCGATCGCCCGGCGGGTGGGTGCCCTCCACACCTTCTACCGGTGGTGCCTGGCGCAGGACCTGGTGGGGACGGACCCCGCCGCCCTGCTCGGCCGGCCGAAGGTGACCAACAGGCTGCCCACCGTGCTTCGACCCCGGGAGGCAGCTGAGCTGGTGGAGGCACCAGCCCACTCGGAGCTCGATGATCCGATCGAGCGAGCAGTCGCGCTCCGCGACCGGGCGGTGCTCGAGCTCCTCTACGGATGCGGCCTGCGTGTGGGGGAGGTCGCCGGTCTCACACAGGAGCGCGTCGACCTGGACCGTGGGCGTGTCCTCGTGCGGGGGAAGGGCAACAAGGAGCGCGAGCTCCCCATGTCGGACTACGCCATCGGGACCACCGCCGAGTACCTCTTGGGGGGCCGCCCCGTCATGGCGTCCGACGCCATCGGTCCCCTCTTCTTCAACCGACGGGGAAATCCCTTCTCGGAGCGTGACATCCGTGCCATGCTCGACCGATACAGCGCACGTATGCTGCCGGGGCGGCGGGTCACCCCCCACACCCTGCGGCACTCGTACGCCACGCATCTGCTCGAAGGAGGGGCCGACATCAGAGTGGTACAGGAACTGCTCGGGCACGCGAGCGTGGCTACCACGCAGCGCTACACCCACGTCTCCCGTTCACGGCTGCGTGCGGCCTACGAGTGCAGCCACCCGAGGGCCTGATGGCGACGGCGAAGAAGGCGACCGCCACGTCGCCCCGCAAGGCGGCCGCCAAACCCCGCGCGGTGGCGAAGACGGCCGCGAAGGGCTCCGTGGTGACCATCCCGCCGCAGGTGGATGACGAACTCGGTCAGCTGTGGCACCGCTGGAAGAGCTCGGCATCGCCGTCGGCGCGCGAGCGACTCATCCTGCACTACGCGCCGCTCGTGAAGTACGTGGCCTCCCGCGTGGCCACCGGACTGCCGGCAAGTGTCGAGCAGGCGGACCTCGTCCAGTACGGGATGTTTGGGCTCATCGACGCGCTGGGGAAGTTCGAGCCGGGGCGCGGCAACAAGTTCGAGACGTACGCGATCCCTCGGATCAAGGGCGCCATCATCGACGAGCTTCGGGCCATGGACTGGGTGCCGCGTTCCGTGCGGTTCAAGGCGCGCGAGTTGGAGAAGGCCCATACCGATCTGGAGTCGATGTTGAAGCGCCAGCCCACCGAGCAGGAGATGGCCGACCGCCTCGGCATCGGCGTGCGCGAGCTGCACGAGGTGGTGAGCCAGATCTCGTTCGTCTCGGTGCTGGCGCTGGATGAGATGGTGTCGGTCGGCGCGGACCGCGGCGAGCAGGTCTCGCTCCTGGACACCCTCGCCGACAAGAACCTCGATCCCACCTCGGGGATGGAAGGGCAGGAGACTCGCGGGATGCTTGCGGCGGCCATCAATTCGCTCTCGGAGCGCGAGAAGATCGTGGTGACGCTCTACTACTTCGAGGGGCTCACGCTCGCAGAGATCGGGGGCATCCTCGGCGTCACGGAGTCGCGCGTCTGTCAGATCCACACGAAGGCCGTGGGCGTGCTGCGGGGCCAGCTCTCCGAGTTCGACTGAGGTCGCCCGCAACGTGAGGTCTGTCACAGCAAGCCGTCGCCGCTGCGCGTAGCGTCGGCGTCATGAGCAAGCTCGCTCTTCTTCGGATCTTCCTGATGGGGTCGGTGATCGCATCCGTGGTGGCGGCGCCCGCCCCTGCGGCGGCCGCCGGCACCTGGACGTGGCCCGTGACGGGGCCGGTCATCCGCGGGTACGACCCCCCCGAAGATCCCTACGGATCGGGCCACCGCGGGATCGACATCGCTGCCGTGCTCGGTACCCCGGTGCGTGCGGCAGACACCGGTACCGTGACGTTCGCGGGCAAGGTCTGCGGGCAGCTGTTCGTGACGGTGAATCATGGCGGGGGGCTGGCCAGCACCTACTCATGGGTCTCGGCGCTCCTGGTGCACAAGGGAGATCTGGTCGCCCGAGGGCAGACGATCGCCCTCTCGGGGGTCGGCCACCCGGGGTCCTCGTTCCCGCACCTGCACTTCGGCGTGAAGCTGGGAGGCGACTACGTGGATCCCCTGGACTCACTGACGCCGCTGCTGGTGGGCGGGATGATCCGGTTGGCACCACTGCCGGCTGCATAGCACCGACCGGCTGTGCGGGAAGCCCGGCCGGGTACCATGGGCCGTCTTGCGCTCCCGAACCCTCTCCGCCGCGCCTCCGCACGCCTGCGAACGGGCGTCGCTGATCGCCGTGGCCAGCCTCTTCGTGGGACTCATGGTGACGCCGGCACTCGGCGCGGCATCACCCTCCGCGGACGCATGGCCGCAGTTCCAGGCGGACGGGGCGCACAGCGGGTCGACGTCGGCCGGACCACAACCTCCGTACCGGCAGATCTGGCGATTCGATCCGGGACTCAGCGGTCGGTTCGGCGTCTCGGCGCCCGTCGTCGCCGGCGACCTCGCCGTGACGGTGGCACCCCGGGCTCTGTACGGCGTGGACCTGGCGACCGGCACACAGGAATGGGCGATCGAACGCGACTTCGGCCCGGCGGTGCCGCCGGCCCTCGTCGATGACGGCGCCCACACGTTCGTGGTGTTCACGGAGGGGTTCGGTCCGAACCCGCCGTCGGAGGTGTTCGCCGCACCAACGGAGGGGCCCTCGAGCGGCTCCGCGCCCTCACCGACCGCCTCCGGATCGGCGTCCGGCGGATCGGCCGACCCGGGCAGCGACGCGTCGTTCGACTCGCGCGTCGCTGCCGTCGACCTCGCCACCCAGCAACCTGTCTGGGACGCGCCCGTGCAGCTGGATGCGATCTCGCGCACCGGGGTCACGGTGGAGGGCACCACGGCGTACGTGGGCGACGACGACGGTGTCGTCACGGCGATCGACGCGGCGAGTGGGGAGGTTCGCTGGTCCTACGATGCCCCGGGGCCGGTCGCCACCTCCATCGCGGCGACGGCGGCCGGGGTCGTGCTCGCCACGCAGCCTGAGCCCAACACGACGGCGGTGGTGATCGCGCTGGATCCCACGGACGGATCCGAGCGCTGGCGGTTCGCCCCCGCGATCCCGTCCATCTCGACGGTATCGGCCATCGAGGGCGATACCGTATATCTGGGATCCACCGACCAGACGGGCAGCCGGATGTTGGCGCTGGCCCTCGCCGACGGGAGCCGGCGCTGGGAGACGGCGGTGAACTCGCAGGTGTCGCCGCTCACCTCGCCGGTCGTGACGGGGGAGGCGATCGTGGCCGTGGATGCCTACACGCAGGTGTACGGACTCGATCCTGCCACCGGGGAACGGATCTGGGATCACGCGCTGAACACCCTCACCGTCCGCGGGGTCCCCGTCCTCGTCGGGCATTCGCTGCTGATCGCCACGGCCGCCGGAGAGCTCGCCGCGATCGACACCGACAGCCACGATCTCACCGCACGCGCCGCCGGGACGGGGCCCGGGGGGTATCTGGGACCGATCGCCGTCACCTCCCAGCTGGTCATCGCCGTGAAGGGCGGACACCGGCCCGGTCTCGTCGCGTTCGCGCACGATCCACTCGCCTCCCTCACCTCGATCCCCTCGCCGACGGTGCTGTCGATCGGCACCATGCTGGGCAACTTCGCTCTGGCGGCTCTGCCGCTGCTGTTGTTGTTGGGTCTGTCCGGGCGCTGGCTGCGGGCGCATCTGGGCCCGGCCTTCGCCGAGGACCTCCTCGATCCCGAGGCCGGAGGGGGGCCCGCGTGACCAACCGGAACAAGAGGCGCCGCGCGGGCTACCGGGAGCCGCGACCGGCGACGACGCAGGCCCGAGCCACCGGGGCGGCGGCTCGCCCCGGGCTGCTGACATCCCTGTTCACGCCGCGTGTGGCGGGAAGCACCAACATGCCGCGGCTCGGGTCCTCGATCCTGCGCGGGCTGACGGTGACCCTCGGCACCCCGGCCCTGTTACTAGGGACCGCGCTGCTGGTGCTGCTGGGGTGGATCGCCGCGCTGCGTTGGGGCTACCAGGGGCCCGCGCCGGAGCTGGCCAGCATGCTTGCCATGACGCCCGTGGGCACGCTGTTCGACCTGCGACTGACCTCGGCGGTGCTGGGCGTGGGGGGCGGACCGACCGCGCTGCTCAGCATGCTGCCCTTCGCCATCGTTCGATCGATCCTCACCGGCGTGATCCTCGGGCTGGCGGTGGAGATCCTCGACTCGGGCCGCAGCTCCGTGTCGGGTGCGCGCCGGGGCCTGCGGGTCGCACCGTTGGTGCTGGTCGTCGGCGTGATCCAGCTGGGCTTCTTCATCGTGGCCGGCTACCTCGGGGCGCTCATCCCGGGCCTGGCCATGTTCGTCAGGGTCGGAACAGTGACGGCCGCCGTCTACCTCCTGGCCTACGCCCCGATCGTCCAGTTGCGCGAGGGATGCGGGGTGCTTGAGAGCCTCTCGACGGGATCGCGAGCCGCCCGCATCCCCGGAACGGGATCGCTCGCGATGGCGCTGCTGTTCACGGTGCCCGCCCTGGCCATCTCTCAACTGCCGATCGGCGGGTTCGGGGTGAATCCCTCTGCGTGGACCTGGGTCTTCGTCCTGTCCGTGAACCTGCTGCACGTCTCGGTGATCGCCACCTATGCGTACCGCTGGATGTGCATCGAGGACGAGGTGCCCGATCCCACCGTGCGGGCGCCCTCCCGCCGTCGCTGAGCGATCGTCGCTGCTAGACTGCCCGATGCCGGCGCCTACAGGTGCCGAGCTCACACGCCCGGGGACCGGCTCCGGGGTCCCGCGCACCCAGGTGGACGGGCCGGCGGCCGGGCAGAACCGGGCGGAGGAAGCAACCGAACAAGGAGAGCTGCCATGCCTGTCGTCACCAGGCGGGAGCTCCTCGAGGCGGGCGTGCACTTCGGCCACCAGACGCGCCGGTGGAACCCGAAGATGGGGCGTTACCTCTACGGGGAGCGTTCCGGTATCTACATCATCGACCTCGAGAAGTCCCTCACGGGCCTCGAGGAGGCGCACGCCTTCGCCAGCGACCTCGGTCGCCGCGGCGGCATCATCCTGTTCATCGGGACGAAGAAGCAGACCCAGGAGGTCATCTCCGATCACGCCACGCGCGTAGGCATGCCCTACGTGAACAACCGTTGGCTCGGGGGGATGCTCACGAACTTCACCACGATCTCCAAGCGCCTCGGCCGGCTGCGCGAGCTGCGTGAGATGGATCGCTCCGGCGCCACGGCCTACCTCCCGAAGAAAGAGGTGATCCGGTTGCACCGCGAGCAGGACAAGCTCGAGCGCAACCTGGGCGGTCTGCAGGACCTGGAGCGCCTCCCCGACGCCGTCTTCGTGGTCGACACGAAGAAGGAGCACATCGCCGTCAACGAGGCCCGCAAGCTGGGCCTGCCGGTCATCGCGATCGTGGACACCAACTGCGATCCCGACGAGGTCGACTACGTGATCCCGGGCAACGACGACGCGATCCGCGCCGTCACCCTGGTGACGCGGATCATCGCCGATGCCATCGGCCAGGGTCGCGGCATGTCGAAGGACCGCCTCCTGGATGAGGCGATCGCTCAGCCTGCGTCGCAGGTGTTCGAGCCAGACGCTCTCGCACCGACGGATCCGGCCGTTGAGGGCGCCTCGCCGGAGCCCGAGATCGCCCCCGAACCCGACGGCGACATCGCCCCGGAGCCAGAGATCACGGTGGACGGACCCACGGCCGTCGCTGCCGAGGCGGCGCCGGGCGCGCCCGGGACACCGGAATGACGACGATCAGCGCGGCGATGGTCAAGGAGCTCCGTGAGGCCACGGGCGCCGGCATGATGGCCTGCAAGCAAGCGCTGATGGACGCCGACGGTGACCTCGGCCGCGCCACGGAGATCCTTCGCGAGAAGGGCCTGGCGTCGGCGGCCAAGCGCGCCGACCGGTCCGCGAACCAGGGCCTGATCGACAGCTACATCCATTTCAACCACACGGTCGGCGTCCTGGTCGAGGTGAACTGCGAGACGGACTTCGTGGCCAACACCGACGAGTTCAGGTCCCTTGTGAAGGACCTCTGCCTGCACATCGCTAGTCCCGCCTCGCCCAGTTGGGTCACGCGGGAGGATGTGCCGGGGAGCCTGCTCGAATCCGAGCGCCATATCTTCGAGGTCCAGGCCAAGGAGACGGGCAAGCCGGACAACGTGATCGCCAAGATCGTGGAGGGGAAGCTCGAGGCCTTCTACCGGGACCACGTGCTGCTGGATCAGCCCTTCGTCAAGGACGACTCGCGGACCATCCAGCGGTTGCTCGATGACACCTCGGCCAAGGTCGGAGAGAAAGTTGCGGTCCGGCGCTTCGTTCGATACAAGCTTGGAGAGAGATCCGAGTGAGGCGGGGAGGACGCGGATGACGGAGGGCGGCGGCACCGGCCGGCCCACCTATCACCGCGTCCTGTTGAAGCTCTCCGGCGACGCCTTCGCACCCGCCGACACCGGCTACGGCATCGATACGGCGGCCACCGCGCTGCTGGCGCGCCAGCTGGCTGAGGTGGTGGACCTGGGCGTGCAGACCGCCGTCGTGGTCGGCGGGGGCAACATCTGGAGAGGGCGCCAGGCGCCGGGCATCGAGCGCTCCCGCGCCGACTATATGGGGATGCTCGCCACCGTCATGAACGCCCTTGCCCTCCAGGACGCCCTGGAGAAGATCCACGTGTCCACGCGCGTACAGACCGCGATCCAGATGGCGCAGATCGCGGAGCCGTACGTACCGCTGCGCGCCCAGCGCCACCTGGAGAAGGGACGCGTGGTGATCTTCGCCGCCGGATTGGGCGTGCCCTTCTTCTCCACCGACACCTGCGCCGCGCAGCGCGCCTTGGAGATCAAGGCCGAGGCCATCCTCAAAGGAACGAAGGTCGACGGCGTGTACACGGCGGACCCGCACCTGGACCCCACAGCGACCCGCTACGAGACGATCGAGTACATCGACGTGCTGCGTGAGGGGTACACGGTGATGGACGCCACCGCCATCTCTCTCTGCATGGAGAACAAGCTCCCGATCGTCGTGTTCGACTTCAACGTGGATGGGAACATCCGCCGTGTGGTGATCGGCGACGAGGTTGGCACGCTCGTGCACGGAGGGGTGACGTGAGCGTCGACTCCGCGCTTCGGGATGCCCTCGACAAGATGCAGAAGGCCGTGATCCATCTGAAGGAAGATCTGGGCGGCATCCGAACCGGGCGTGCGACGCCCGCCCTGCTGAACAGGATCATGGTGGAGTACTACGGCACCCCGGTGTCGCTGCAGCAACTCGCGTCGATGTCGGTGCCCGAGCCTCGCACGCTGATGGTGCAACCATTCGACAAGACCGCGATCGGTTCGATCGAGAAGGCGATCCTGATCAGCGAGCTGGGGATCACCCCTTCCAACGACGGCAACGTGATCCGGTTGTCCTTCCCGCCACTCACCGAGGAGCGACGGCGCGAGCTGGTGAAGCAGGTGCACGCACGCGCCGAGGACGGCCGGGTGGCCGTGCGCAACGTGCGTCGCCACCACAAGGACGAGGTCGAGAAGCTTGAGAAGGAGCATGAAATCTCGGAGGATGACCTCAAGAGGGCCGAGAAGGAGCTCCAGCGACTCACCGACCAGCACGTCGCCGAGATCGACGAGATCCAGCAGCACAAGGAACAGGAACTCATGGAGGTCTGATGGCTGACGACAAGCGCGACGGCTCCGACGATCTCTTCGAGGACCTGGACAAGTTCTTCGCGCCCATCCAGGACGTCGACTGGCCCGAGACGGAGGCCCCCGAGCCGGCCAACCCGCCGGCCATCGCCGAGGAGCACGTAGAGGTGCACCGGGAGCCTGCGGACGAGCCCGTGGTACTCGCCTCCGAGGGCGACGAGGACGAAGACGCCGCCTGGTACGACACCAGCAGCATCCAGACCTTCGATACCGACGTGGACGGCCCGGAGGGGGTCGAGGTCGTCGCGGCGCAGGGGGACCCGACCGTCGAGGAGGATCCCTCGCCGTCCGACGTGGAGGCGGCCCTGCGCCACTTCGAGGGTGCGGGCCGGGCAGAGGATGAGCCTGTCGCCGAGCAGTCGGCCGTGACCATGCCGTTCGAGGACGAACCGATGCACGACGACGTCGTGGCTGTGGCGACCTCCACAGAGGGCGGCGATCTCTTCGGCGATCTTGCGAGCTCGGGGACCGACGAGGCCGGCACCGCGACGGAGGACGATATCCTTGCCGAGTTGGAGGAGCCGACCGGCGCACCTCGCACCGTGCGCGTCGGCTCCGAGGGGCTCGGGGGTCCCAGTTGGCAGGAGCCCACCTCGGTCGAGGTCGGTGCCGATCTGCACCGCCGCGGCCCCGACGCCGGCGAGCGCGACGTTCCCGCCGCCTTCCTCACCGGCGCCGTCCTGGCAGGCGTCGCCCTCGGGAGCCTGCTGATCGGCGACGCCCTATTCGCCGCGCTGGCCGCCGCCGTCGTGCTGCTGGCGCAGGGCGAGCTCTACGGGGTGATGCACAAGCATCATCTCCAGCCCGCGACGGCCGTGGGCCTGGCGACCGGCGCCCTGATCGTGGCCGCTGCCTACCTCAGGGGAGAGGGGGCGATGCTGGCGATGTTCGCGCTCGGCGTGATCGCCACCTTCCTGTGGTACCTCGCCGTGCCGGCGGCGCATCGGAAGAACCTGACCGCCAACATCGGCCTGACGCTGCTGGGGATCGGCTACATCCCGCTGTTGGCCGGCTACCTGCTCCTCACGCTTCGCCAGCCCGACGGCGACTCCCTCGTCATCACCGTGATCGCGCTCACGATGGTCTTCGACACGGCCGCGTTCCTGGGCGGCTCCGTGTTCGGTGGGGTCTCGATCCAGCGTCCGCTCGCCCCCGCGACCAGCCCCAAGAAATCGTGGGAGGGCACCATCCTGGCCACCGCCGCCACCGTGCTCTGCGCCGCGATCGCGAAGAGCTTCGTGACCTCGCTCAGCGATCACGGACCGGCGGCCTTCGCCCTCGGCCTGGCCGTCGCGGTCGCCGCCACCTGCGGGGACCTGGCGGAGTCGCTCGTCAAGCGCGACCTGGGTATCAAGGACATGAGCAGCGTGCTGCCCGGACACGGAGGGGTGTTGGATCGCATCGACTCGCTCCTCTTCGTGGCGCCCGCGGCCTTCCTGTTGTTCCGCGTCATCATCTTCGTCTGATTCCCCGGCTTGACCCAGCGTCGGGGTACCCTTGAGCCATGAGAGCGCTCGCCATCCTCGGTTCCACGGGGTCGATCGGGACGCAGGCGCTGGACGTGGTGCGTCACCACGCCGACCGGTTCAGGGTCGTTGCCCTCTCGGCCGCCGGTACCAGCCAGGACCTCCTGGCCGGGCAGATCCGCGAATTCCTGCCTCCCATCGTGGCCATCGCCGAGGAGGAGGCCGCGCGTGACCTGAAGGTGAAGCTCGGGGCCATCAAGGGCGTGGAACTGCTGGTCGGTCCGGACTCCGCCGAGATGGTCGCCCGCGAGGTCGAGTGCGACATGGTGGTGAACGCCCTCGTCGGCTCGGCCGGGCTGCCGCCCACGCTGGCGGCCCTCCAGAGCGGCAAGACGCTGGCGCTCGCCAACAAGGAATCCCTGGTGGTGGGCGGGGACCTGGTGATGGACCTGATCAAAGGTGAGCCCGAGCGTCTGCTCCCGATCGATTCCGAGCACGCGGCGCTGGCGCAGGCGCTGCGAGGCGAGCGTCGCGAGGACCTCAAGCGGGTGATCCTCACGGGTTCGGGTGGGCCGTTCCGAGGGTGGACCCGGTCCGAGCTCGCGAAGGCCAGCGTGAAGGAGGCGCTGCAGCATCCCGTGTGGACGATGGGTCCGAAGATCACGATCGACTCGGCCACGCTGATGAACAAGGGGCTCGAGGTCATCGAGGCCCACTACCTCTTCGACCTTGAGTACTCCCAGATCCACGTCGTGATCCACCCCGAGGGCCTGGTGCACGCGATCGCCGAGTTCCGCGACGGCAGCATGCGTGCCGAGATGGCGGTGCCGGATATGAAGCTTCCCATCCAGCTCGCCCTCGCCTGGCCGGAGCGGCTGAGCTCGGGCGTCGCATCGCTGCCGCTCACCGAGCGAGCGCTGACCTTCGAGCCGGTGGACCGCGAGGCGTTCCCGGCGATCGACCTAGCCTACCGTGTGGGCGGCCTGGGCCTGACCTTCCCCGCGGTCATGAACGCCGCGAACGAGGTTGCGGTCATGGCCTTCCTGGAGGGCAAGGTCCCTCTCACGCGGGTGGTGGAGATCGTGCAGACCGTCGTCGACGAGCACGAGCCTGCGTCCGTGGTCTCCCTGGTGCACATCGAGCGGGCCGATGCGTGGGCTCGCAGGCGCGCCGCTGAGATCGCGGAGGAACGGTAGGCCAACCGTGTCATTCACGCTGGGCATCGTGGCGTTCTTCGTGGGGCTGCTGCTGGTGATCCTGATCCATGAGCTCGGCCATTTCACCGTCGCCAGGGCCTTCGGGTTCAAGGTGGAGGAGTACTTCGTGGGCTTCGGGCCGAAGCTGTGGTCCACCGTGCGGGGCGAGATCGAGTACGGCGTGAAAGCCCTGCCGCTCGGCGGCTACGTGAAGATCGCCGGCATGGATCCGTACCATCCGGTGGCCGCCCAGGATCTCCCCCGGGCGTACGGATCGAAGCCCCGCTGGCAGCGGGCCCTGGTCATCTTCGCGGGCCCCGGCATCCACTTCCTGATCGCGGCGGTGCTGTTCGGCGCCTTCTTCTACGTGAGCGGGGACCCGAGCACCGCGACGCCGGTGGTGACCGAGGTCGTCCCCGCGTTGAATGGGCATCCCTCTCCGGCCTCGCAGGCGGGACTGCGGGTCGATGATCGGATCGTGCGCGTGGGGGAGCTCGCCACGCCCAACCTCGAGGAGTTGAGCACCTACACGACCCAGCACGTCGGCGAGCCGCTGGAGTTCACCGTGATCCGGAACGGACAGACCATGCGGCTGACGATCACCCCGGAGCGGGCGACGGGCACCACGGGCCAGACGATCGGGCGGATCGGGATCTTCCTGGAGGGGCAGGACCCAGGTCCCGTCTCCCCGGTGGCGGCCCTCACGCGTGGCACGGGGGAGGTCGGGTCCTCGACACTCGACTCGTTCCGCCAGATCGGGAAGGTCTTCGGCCCCGAGGGGATCACCCGTGTGACCAAGCTCGTGTTCACCGATTCGCAGCGGCGAGAGGAAGATCCCGCCAGCGTGGTCGGGATCGCTCAGGCCGTGGGGCACACGGGGGCGATGGGAGGGTGGGCCACGATCCTGTACTTCCTGGCGTTCGTGACCGTGTTCATCGGGCTCGTGAACCTCATGCCGCTGCCGCCCTTCGATGGGGGGCACCTCGCCGTGCTGCTCATCGAGAAGATCCGTGGAAAGGCGATCGATCAACGGCGGGTGATACCGGTCGCGGTGGCGGTGATGGGGTTCTTCGTCCTGTTCGTGGCGCTTGCGGTGATCGCGGACCTGACCAAGCCCGTGGTCTGAGCGGCGGCGGGCACGGGCCGCTCCTGCGGGCCCGGCCGCCACACTTTCTCAACACAGCCCGGAGACCGGCGACACAACCCCCCGCGTACGATGGCTGGTGTGGCTGATCACACGATCCTCGTCGTCGACGACGAGGAGGCTATCGCCGAGGCCGTCCGCGCTCGTCTGGAGAGCGAGGGCTTCGCGGTCCTGGTCGCCAACGACGGTCCTCGGGCGATCGAGCTCCACGCGCACCACCGACCCGACCTCGTGGTGCTCGATCTCATGCTCCCCGGTATGGACGGCCTCGAGGTCTGCAAGCAGATCCAGCGGGTCGCGTGGACCCCGGTCCTGATGCTCACCGCGAAGACCGAGGAGACCGACAAGGTGGCCGGCTTCGCCGTCGGGGCCGACGACTACCTCACGAAACCCTTCAGCCTGCGCGAGCTCGCCGCCCGCGTGAAGGCCATCCTTCGCCGGATGGATCGGATCAACGACCGACAGGCCGAGGGTCCGCTGGGCGGCCATGGCCTGGAGATCGATCCGAGCCGCCGCCGTGTCTTCGTCGACGGTGGGGAGATCGGCCTGACGCCATTGGAGTTCGAGATCCTCGCCACGCTCGTGCGGGATCCCGGCGTGGTCATGAGCCGGGATCTGCTGATGGATCGGGTCTGGGGGTATCGCGACTACGCCGGAGGACGGGTGGTGGACTCGCACGTTGCTCGGATCCGCAGGAAGCTCGGTGAGGACGGTGTCGAGCCGAGGTTCATCCGGACCGTGCACGGCGTGGGGTACGCCTTCCAGGAAACCCCATGAGCGCCCGGCCGTTCGAGAAGCTCCCCACCATCCGCGCCAAGCTCGGGTCGACGATCGTGGTGGCGGTGGCCGTCACGATCGTCCTGTCCTACTTCCTCATCGGGTTCGCCCTGCGCAACAGCCCGCGCGACACGGAGGCGGTCGCCGCCCTGAAGACGGCTCGGCAGGCGGCGCTGGGTCGGCTGCAACCGGTGCCCGAGGGCACCATGGTGGTGCGCCGCAGCGCCGACGGCACGGTCACGGTCGAGGGCTCCGACCTCGAGGTGCTGCCGCGGCCCTTCGATGACGGGCAGTCGCATTGGGGCGTGATCGGCGCCAATGTCTACGCGTCGGTCCCCGACGGGGCGGGCGGGACGGTGACCGCTGTGGAGCGCTCGCCCAGCAGAGGCTTCCTGGGCCGGATCTCGGCGACCCTCGGCTTCCTGCAGAGCGTCTGGTGGCAGCTGTTGGCGGCGGGTCTGGTGTCTGCAGCCATCGCGCTGGTCATGGCGCGCTGGCTCGCTCGGGGCATGACGCAGCCGCTCCGCGATATGGCGCAGGCGGCTCGTCGGATGGAGACGGGGGACTATTCGACGCGGGTGCACACGCGTAGCCGCGACGAGGTGGGCCAGCTCGCCGAGGCATTCAACACCATGAGCGGCGAGCTGGAGGGGGTCGAGCGGCTCCGCCGCGAGCTCGTCGCGAACGTGTCGCACGAGCTGAAGACGCCCATCACCGCTATCCGGGCGCACCTGGAGAACATCCTGGACGGCGTGGAGCGGCCAGACCCGGAGACCCTGCAGGTGATGCTGACGCAGTCCGAGCGGTTGGGCCGGCTCGTGGACCAGCTCCTAGACCTCTCCCGGCTCGAGTCGGGCGACGTCCTCTTGGACCGTTCCATCGTGCCGCTGGCCCCGCTGGTATCGCAGGTGCTGTCGGAGATCGATGTCGCGCGGCCGAACCGTGGCGTGGTGGTGACCAGCGACGTCGACGCCGACCTCCCCGCCGCCTTCGCCGACCGCGAGCGAGTGCATCAGGTGCTCTTCAACCTGGTGGACAACGCGGTCCGGTACACGCCCGCCGGGGGCGCGGTGACGGTGGGCGCCCGTCGCCGTAACGGCAACGTACAGATCGAGGTGCACGACAGCGGGGTCGGCATCCCCGCCGAGCATCTCCCGAGGCTGTTCGAGCGGTTCTACCGGGTGGACACCTCGAGGTCGCGCGCGGACGACGGCGGCACAGGCATCGGCCTGGCCATCGCGCGGTCGGTGGTGGAGGCGCACGGCGGACACATCCACGCCGACAGCGAGCCGGGTAGGGGAAGCACGTTCACGTTCGATCTTCCCGTGGCGACGCCGGCGGATGCAGACAGGAGGCATGTGTGAGGTCCGCCACCGCCACCATCGAGGTGCGGGCGACGGCGCGCTACGCGTACCTGGATCTGACCGAGGCGCTTCAACGAGCGATCAAGGATTCGGGCGTCACCGACGGAGCCGCGATCGTCTTCTGCGCCCACACCACCTGCGCCCTCCTCATCAACGAGTGGGAGGACGGCGCCATGGCCGACTTCCGTGACCGGATGCGCCAGGTGGTCCCGGACGAGGACCAGTACTACGCCCACGATGACTTCGACGTCCGCACGCAGAACATGCATGATGACGAACGCGCCAACGGCCACGCGCACGTCAAGGCCATGTTGCTCTCCGCCACCTCGCACGCGATCCCGGTCGTGGGAGGAGAGCCGGCGTTCGGCACCTGGCAGCGGCTGATCCTGTTCGAGATGGACGAGCCGAAGGACCGGACCATCACGTTCCACGTGTTCGGTGACTGACCGGCCGAAGGTCGCCCCGCCCGTAGACTGGATGCAGCGATGCTGACCACACGGAGGAAGACACGGCAGATCCGCATCGGAACGGTGCTGATCGGCGGCGACGCCCCGATCAGCGTCCAGTCGATGACCACCACGAAGACCGCCGACATCAACGCGACGCTGCAGCAGATCGCATCGCTCGTGGCCACCGGCGTCGACATCGTCCGGGTGGCTGTTCCCCACTGGGAGGACGCGGAGGCGCTCACAGCGATCGCCGCCAGATCCACCGTGCCGGTGGTGGCCGACATCCATTTCCAGTGGAAGTACGCGATGGCCGCGCTGGAAGCCGGGATCCAGGGTCTCCGGATCAACCCCGGCAACATCAAGTATCAGGACAAGGTCCGCCTGATCGCCCGGGAGGCGAAGGACCGTGGCGTGCCGATCCGCATCGGCGTGAACGCAGGCTCTCTGGAGAAGGAGCTCCTGGCTAAGTACGGGGCCCCGACGCCGGAAGCGCTCGTCGAGTCCGCGCTCAACGAGGTTCGCATCCTCGAGGACGAGGACTTCTTCGACATCAAGATCTCCGTGAAGCACTCGAACCCGCGCGTGATGATCGAGAGCTACCGGATGCTGTCGGAGAAGTGCGACTACCCCCTGCACCTGGGGGTGACCGAGGCGGGACCCATCCCGGCCGGCTCGGTGAAGAGCGCCGTGGGCCTGGGCGCCCTCCTCGCGGAGGGGATCGGCGACACGATCAGGGTCTCGCTCACCGCCGATCCCGTGGAGGAGGTGAAGACCGGCACGTGGATCCTGCAGTCCCTGGGATTGCGCAAGCGCGGTCTCGACCTGGTCTCGTGCCCATCGTGCGGTCGTGCGGAGGTCGACGTCATCGGTCTCACCAAGGCGGTGAACGAAGCCCTCGAGAAGGAGGGGCTGAAGGTGCCCATCCGGGTCGCCGTGATGGGGTGCGTGGTGAACGGCCCGGGCGAGGCTCGGGAGGCCGACCTGGGGATCGCGGCCGGCAAGGGACAGGGCTTCCTGCTGGTCAAGGGCGAGGTCGTGGACAAGATCCCGGAGGATCAGTTCGTGACGCGGCTCATCGCGGAGGCGAAGAAGCTCCAGGCGCAGACGCCGCCCGAGCCGGCGCAGGCGTAGCGGCCGGCAGCAGTTCCCGCGCGGCGAGCCAGGCCAGCCCCGCGATGCGGATCAGGGTGGCCATCTGCGCGGTCAGCTCCGTCCCGCGCTCGTAGCCCGACAGATCGATCGCCGCCGTTGCCAGACCCACCACCAGGACCACGCCCAGAGCACCGGCGTCCCGGTCACGCGCGCTCGTCACGCCTGCCCAGGGGAGGAGCCACAGGGCATACTGGGTGGAGAACAGCGGCGTGCACAGCAGGAGTGCGGCCACCGATGCGAGGGCCGGCCGTCCGCCGGGATCGGCGTCCCGACGCCGGGCGCCGAGCCAGATCGCGATCAACAGGCCCACCAGCACCACCCCCAATAGCGCCCTCGCCCACACCGGCGCGAAGCCCACCCGGGCGGAGCCCGCCTCCTGCCGGAGGGGACCGCCGCCCAAAATCCACACGAGCGCGCCGACCGTGCTGCCCGCCTCCCATCCGGAGGCGCCGCGGAACGTCACCACCTGAGCGGGCGCGCCGCTGCCCCCGTACGCGATCCAGGCGACCAGACCGATCCCCGTGCCGGCCGCGAACCACACACCCGCCCGCCGACCGCCGCGAACGAGGATGCCCGGCAGCAGGACCACCGGCCAGAGTTTCGTGAGGACGGCCGCGGCGAGGAGGGCGCCCGCGCCGCGGGGACGTTCGCGTACCACGAGCGCCAGGCCCCACGCCGCCAGGGCGACTGGCACCAGATCGATCCGCTCGTACAGCAGCAGTAGCAACGGCAGAGCCGCGATCAGGTAGCGCTCTCCGGCCGTCCGTCCCCAACCCCAGCGAACGGCCCCCCAGGTGGCTACGTGGGCGGCGAAGGCCACCAGGGCCAGCCGGATCGCGGCGGTCTCCACGGTGGCGGTATCGAACAGCCCTCGGATCAGCAGCAGCTCACCCGGCGCGTACTCGATCGGCGCGGCCCGCCACGGCCCTGCGATCCGCGCCACCCGGAGGAACCGGACGACGTCGGGGCCGCCCACATCGCCGCGCGTCGCCTGTACCAGGAAGAGCACGAGCACGACCGCCGACACCAGGAGCAGCAGCGCCGTACGGACCTCGGCGTCGCCCCGCGCCACGGGATCGGTCTGCGTCGCCATCGACGGCCTATTGCACGCGGCCGAAGAGGGCGAGGAGTTTCGTCTGCGCGTCCACCCCTCCGGGGACCTCGATCTTGTCGCCGTACACGCCCCAGGACTTCATGGCGTCCTCCATCGGCTGCGTCTGCTCGTAGATCGTGGCTGCGTGGCCGGCGTCGATCGTGTCATCGGCGCCGATCGCCCGGGCGAGGTCCCACCCGTGGATCACGAAGTCGGCGAAGACCTGCGCCAGGTACTCGCGGGCCGGCGTGTCCCCAGCGGAGATGTGCACGATCCGCTCCGCGGCGCCCGGTGCGGTCGCCGCCTCCGTCGCCTCCGCCGCCGCGCGATCGAAGGCGGCGGGGGGGTCATCGCCTAAGAGGTCGCCGTCCAGTCGGTGGCCCACCTCATCGATCGTCATGCCGTCGAGGAGCGGCTTCACCCAGAACGCCTCATTCACGAGGTGGTTCACCAGCGCGCGGACGTCCCAGTCGCTGCAGGGCGTCTCGTTCGTCCACTGGTCATCTCCGACGGCGTGCACCTTGCGTCCGAAGTCGCGCACGCTCTGCGAGAGGTTCCGCTCGATCCCAGCCATCACGATCCTCCCAGTCAACCGTCTCGGCATCCTACCGCCGGGGTGGAGGCGCCTCGGAGCGCGAGGCGTCGGTCATCCGTAGGAAGTTCGCCACGATCGTGGGGCCCTCCGGCGTGAGGATGCTCTCGGGGTGGAATTGGACGCCGAACCGGGGAAGCTCTCGGTGCTGGGCCGCCATCACGAGCCCGTCCTCGGTCCACGCGGTGAGCTCGAGCTCGGCGGGCAGCCCCTCGCGCTCCACCACCAGTGAGTGATACCGGCCCGCATCGAAGGGGTTGGAGACGCCGGCGAGGATCCCACGGCCCTCGTGGAACACCTGCGAGGCCTTGCCGTGCACCGGCGCCGTGCGCTCGACCCGGCCGCCGCACACGACACCGATCGCCTGGTGTCCCAGGCAGACGCCGAGCACGGGGGTCTCGGACGGGAGGAGATCCAGCAGTTCCGGGAAGCAACCAGCATCCTCGGGTCTGCCGGGACCCGGGGACAGGATCACGGCTTCCGGCGCGCGCTCCACGAGGGAGGCTGCGGGCACGGCGTCGGACTTGACGACCTCCGTGATGTGTCCGAGTGACTCCACCAGCTGCACCAAGTTGTAGGTGAAGCTGTCGTAGTGGTCGACGACGAGGATCATCAGCCGCCTCCTTCTCGCGTGGGTGCGACCGCCGGCAGCAACGCGGCCGCCTTGGCGCGCGTCTCATGCAACTCGGTCTGGGGGTCCGAGTCGGCCACCACGCCGGCACCGGTCTGCACGTGAGCACGACCGTCGGTCACCACAGCCGTGCGGATCGTGATGCAGAAGTCCAGATCGCCGGCGAACGTGAGGTAGCCGACCGCCCCCGCGTACGGGCCTCGTGCCGTCGGTTCGTGCTCGGCGATCAGCTCCATCGCTCGGCGTTTCGGCGCACCCGTCACCGTGCCCGCCGGGAAGGTGACGGCCAGGGCGTCCAGCGGATGCTGATCCGAGCGCAGCTCACCCTCCACGGTGCTGACGATGTGCATCACCTTCGAGAACCGCTCCACGACCATGAGCTCCGTCGGATGCACGCTGCCCGGCTCGCACACGCGTCCGATGTCGTTGCGAGCGAGGTCCACCAGCATCGCGTGCTCGGCCCGCTCCTTCGGGTCGGCCAGCAGCTCATGCTCGAGGAGGCGGTCGCGGACCTCGTTGGTACCACGGGGACGCGTGCCGGCGATCGGGCGAGCCGTGACTCGCCGGCCCTCCACCCGCACGAGCGGCTCCGGCGACGATCCCGCAAGCTCCATCCCCAGCATCCGCACGAAGAACATGTACGGCGCCGGGTTCGACACGCGGAGCCGCCGGTAGATCG